>JBHEOA010000060.1:0-18832 GCA_046261835.1 Gemmatimonadota bacterium | reverse complement strand
GCCGGCTACCGTGCCCTGGCTGATGCCTGGCTTGCAGCCGACAACCGCAACTTCTACGCCCGCGAGGCGATCGAGCGATCGCTGGCCGCGGATCCAGACGACATCGCCGGGTGGTACCTCCTGGCGGACATCAACCTGCGTCTCGACGGCTACGACGCCGAAACCCGCGCGCGCGCCGCGTTCCATGAGGTATTCCGTCTCGATCCCTGGTACCGCGACGCGTGGGAACGGTGGTCGAGGCTGTATCTCGACGTCGAGGACCTCGTGGCGGTGGCGGCGATCCTCGAAGCGCGCCTCCAGGAGAGCTACGATCCGCGGCTGGCCCTGCGCCGGATCGATGCCCTTTACGACGGGGGCGAGCACCCGGCCGCATGGGAGGCGATCGAGGATTTCCGTCGCCAGGTAACGGACGAGGCCCTCCTGGCGAAGCTCTCGTACTACGCAGGGGTCGTGCTCGCGGCCCTGAGTCGTGACGCGGAGGGCTCCCGGTCGTACTTCAATGGTCTCGCCTCCGCGCGGACGGAGGAGGACATCGCCCTCTACTGGGCGGACGTGGCCCCGCTGGCCTCCCGCGCAGAGCGCGCGCGGTGGGACAGCCTGGACGTCGCGCAGCGGGTGGAGCTCCTCGGTCGGTGGTGGAACCGCCGAGACCCGCTGCCGTTCGGAGAGGTCAACGAGCGGTGGGTCGAGCAGATGCGGCGGGTCCGAGTGGCGCGCGACGTATTCCGATGGAAGAAGCCCTGGGACCGGCGAAGGGTGCTGGCGTTCGGCATGGAGTCAGCCGACGACTCCGATGCCTGGTTGGACGGGCGGCGGCTCGACGATCGGGCGCCTTTCTACTTGCGTCACGGCGCCCCCGACTTCAAGGCGGGCGTCGGCCGCGACGAGTGCGGGTTCTGGTACTACAAGCGCGAGGGGTTGCCGGACGACGGCGTCTTCGCCGTCAATTTCACGATCATGAACGGGGGGAACGACTGCGTCTATGCTAGAGAGCCGACCACGGAGATGGGCCTCCAGCACTTCGCGCCGGGTGTGGGCGGACTCGAGCCCTGGGCCCGACCGCGCGTCCGGGAGCAGGTCGAGGACGATCTGGCTGTCGGCATTTCGTCGGATTCGTACCGCTTCGAGCTCGAGAACTGGATCCCGCTCGAGGCGACCCCCGCCATCTTCTCGTACTTCACGCGCGGGACCGACGTGGCGCTCTACTTCGCCGTACCCCTTTCCTCGATCTGGAACCGGAGCGACGCGGCCCATTACCGCAAGGGGCTCGTCCTCTACGACGGAGCGTGGCGCGAGGTGGCGCGCGATTCGGCCGACATGGAAACCGTGGTCGCGGGACCACGGGTCGGGGGAAGGGACGAGGAGCTGTACCTCGTCGACCTCTTCCGCATGCGGGTCGAACCGGGTACTTATCACTACGCCCTCCAGATCGACGACCTGTCCGGTGCGGGAGTAGGGGCCCTCAAAGGGGATCTCGAGGTTCGCCGCTTTTCGTCGGGCGGCCTGGCCCTCAGCGATCTCGTCGTGTCGCCGCGCGTGGTCGAGGACGGAAGCTTGCCGCGCTTTCAGCGCTACGGCTGGACGATCATGCCGCTTCCTTCGCGCCGCTTCCTCCGCTCTCAGCCGCTCCACCTCTACTATGAGGTCTACAACTTGCAGGCCGATGAGCAGTGGCGGCTCTCGTTCCGCGTCGACTACACGATTCGAGCGCAGCGGCTCGATCGGAACGCGGTCGAGCGGTTCTTCGGAGCGCTGGGAGGCCTGGTGGGGGTGCGGACCGGGCCGGACGGAGTGACGATGTCGTTCGAGCGTGAGGCGCCGCACCCGGGCCGGGGAGTCTGGCCCGAGCACCTCTCGTTCGCGACGGCCGCGCTGCCGCCGGGAGAGTACGCGCTCGAAGTCGTGGTGACCGACCGTGCGTTCGGTAACCGCCAGGCGCGCCAAGCCGTCATCTTCACGATCACCGACTAGCCCGCCGTAGCTCGCGTGTAGGACGGAGCGGCCGGCGGTCCAGCGCTGCTCCCGCGCGAGACAATCGACAGCGCGAAGCCCATTCCATCACCTGCGGGGTTTCCGGGACGCGCGCCGGGCGCCGGGTTTCTGGGGCGCGCGCCGGGCGCGGCGGCCGGGTTCCTCGCCATCGCGGCGGGCCTGGCGACCGGCTACGCGGGTCGCGGGGCGGGATTCGTGGTGCTGGCGGCGGGACTCGCGGTCCTCTGGGTCGCGGCGCGAAGCGTCCCTCGTCACGGAATGCCGTTGGCGCCGGTCGACGCGTGGCTCGTGGCCGCCGCGCTCATCGGCGTGCGGCTCGTCGGTGCCACCGAGCACGCTCGTTTGGACGCTCGCGCGTGGGTCGACCTGGCGGCGCGCGGGGAACCCACGGCGGTCCGCGCGGTCGCGCAGGTCGAAGCGGTGCGCTCGAACGCAGAGGGGCGGTGGAGCGCGCGCGGCACGCTGGCAGCGTGCCCATCGCCATGCCGCGGCGCGACGGTCCGCTGGGCGGGACGGGGGGAGGCGCCGCGGGTCGGAAGCCGCGTAACGCTCGACGCACAGCTCCTCGCGGAGCCGCCGCGCGGTACGCTCTGGCGCCGCTTCCCGCCAACGGGGCTCGGGCCAGGCGGCCGCCGCGGCACCCTCCGTGACGCGCGCGTACGCGCCGTTGTCCCCCCGCGTGTACCGATCGTGACGCTCGCGGAGGAGCATCTTCGCGAGCGGATCGTGGCTCGATTCGGCCCGCTCGCCTCGCTCGTCACGGCGCTCCTCCTCGGTGACTGGAGCGAGCTCGACCCCGCGCTCGGCGACGCCTTCGCGGTTACCGGCACCCTCCATCTCATCGCCGTGTCCGGCCTCCACGTGGGTTTCCTGGCGGGGATGCTCGTGTTCGCGCTGGGACTCGTCCGGGCCGGGCCGGGGACGCGTGCCGCCTCGGCGACTCTGATCATCACCGGGTATGTGGCCCTCGTGGGTGCCCCATCGAGCGCGGTCCGCGCGGCGGTCATGTCATCGCTCGCCCTTTGGGCCTTCGCCAGTGAGCGGCGGGTCGATCTGTGGCACCTCTGGGGCGCCGCCGCGGTCGCCATCCTTGCATGGCGACCGGAGGAGCTCTTCGACCTGGGTTACGTCCTTTCGTTCGGCTCGGTGGCGGGAATGCTCGCGTTTTCCGGCCCCCTGGAGCGAGCGCTCGACACGTCGAGCGACGACGCCGTCCAGGCACGTCCGCCGCGCATCGCCGCCCTCCTCGGCGCGGGGCTCGTCGCCACGACGGCCTCGACCGCGGCAACCCTGCCGATCCAGGCGGCTGCTTTCGGCTGGTTGGCGCCGGTAGGGTTCCTTCTCAACCCGGTCGCCGTGCCGCTGGTCGGCGTGGGGCTTCCACTGGCGTGGCTCGCGCTCACGGCGGATGCGACGGGCCTCGGCGCGCTGGCCGTGCCTCTCGCGCATGCGGCGGGCCTCGTGCTCGGGCTCGCCGTCGCGCTGGTCGCGAGCCTGGGTTCGGGCACGACGCCATGGGTGCCGGGGCCATGGGGGTGGGCCGTGGGCGCGTTCCTGGCGGTCTGTGCCGCGCTGCTCCTGTCGCGCCGCAGGCCCGGATCGGCGATCGGACTGGCCGCGCTGGCGCTAGCTCTTCTTCTGGCCGCCGCGCCGCCTCGCCCGGCGACCCTCGAGATCGCATGGCTCGATGTCGGCCAGGGCGACGCGATCGTGATCCACTTTCCCGACGGCGCGGCATGGCTTGTCGACGCCGGGCCCGCGGACCCATTCGGGGACGCGGGCCGCCGCGCGGTGCTGCCCTACCTCCGGCGCCGCGGGGTGGGGCGTATCGAGCGGATGGTGACGACGCATCCCGACCTCGATCACGTGGGAGGCGCGGCCAGCATCATTCGTGGGATGCGCGTCGCGGCGTGGTCGAGCGCCGGCCCGATCGACGACGGGCCGCCGTGGCTCGACCTCATCGTGGCCCAGGGTCCCGCCGGCGCTCCGCAAGCGGAGCGTCTCCTGGCGGGCATGCGCCTCGAACAAGGGGGTGCCGCCATCGACGTCCTGCATCCACCGGCGAGCTGGGTAACGAACGACCCGTATGCGGCGCGGCTTCCCGCCAACGAGGCGTCGGTCGCCCTCCTTGTCCGCTGGCGCGGCTGCGGGGCGCTGCTGACCGGAGACCTCGGCCATCCGGCCGAGGCGGCGCTCGTCCGGGCGCTCGACGATTCGCTTCGCGCCGAGCTCCTTCACGCCGGACACCACGGAAGCCGGCACTCGTCGAGCGCCCCATTCTTGAACCATGTGCGCCCGCGTCACGTCGTGGTTTCGGCCGGCAGCGGCAACCGGCACGGCCATCCGCATCGCGAGTCGCTCGAGCGGTTCGCCCGCATCGGAGCGACCGTGTGGCGGACCGATCGCCAGGGAGCCATCGTCGCGCGCTGCGGTCCGCACGGGTGGCACCTCTCTTCGGCTGCCGCCTATCTTCGCTAGGTACGTGTCGGCCAGGTACATGCCGGCCTAACTCTATGCCGGATCGCACGTTCGGCCGGGAACTTCCGCGCGCCTCGCCGGTACATGAACGCTCGATCGCGCTGCGCGCCCAACCGAACCGTCAGGAGAGACGCTTGTCCCCCGAGACCACGACTTTCGCCACTACCGCGAGCCTCGCCGAGGAGAACGCCCGGATCGCCCAGGAAGCGGGGTTCACTCGCATCCTGCTCGACGAGGTGGGGCGGGTCATCGTCGGACAAACAGAGCTCCTGGAGGGGCTCTTGATCGGGCTTCTCTCGGATGGCCACGTGCTGCTCGAGGGCGTGCCGGGATTGGCCAAGACGCTCGCCGTCAAGACGCTGGCGGCGGCCATCGACTGCGACTTCCAGCGCATCCAGTTCACGCCCGATCTCCTGCCCGCCGACCTGATCGGGACGACAATCTATCACCCCCAGCGCGGCGAGTTCGCCGTCCACAGAGGTCCCATCTTCACCAACCTCCTCCTCGCGGACGAGATCAACCGTGCTCCAGCCAAGGTCCAATCGGCGTTGCTCGAGGCGATGCAGGAGAAGCAGGTGACGCTCGGCGAGGGGACGTATCCGCTGGTAGAGCCATTCCTGGTGCTCGCCACCCAGAACCCGATCGAGCACGAAGGGACGTATCCGCTCCCCGAAGCGCAGGTCGATCGATTCATGCTCAAGCTCCACGTCTCCTATCCCGGGCGCGCGGACGAGCGTGAGATCATCGCCCGGATGTCGGGGACATCGATCCCCACCGTGCGCCGGGTCCTGGGGCCGGAGAGGATCCTGCACGCCCGCGAGGTCGTCGCCGGCCTCTATCTCGATCCCAAGGTCGTCGAGTACGTCCTCGACCTGGTCGAGGCGACGCGGCAGCCCGACAAGGCGCGGCTCGGGGAGCTGTCGCCTCTGATCGCGTACGGCGCTTCGCCGCGGGCGGGGATTTATCTGACGAAGGCGTCGAGGGCGCGCGCCTTCCTGCGCGGACGCGCCTACGTCGTTCCCGACGACGTCAAGGCCATCGCCCACGACGTTCTGCGCCACCGTCTGATCCTGACGTACGAAGCGGAGGCGGAAAGCGTCGATACGGACGAGCTGATCAGCCGAATCCTCGAAAAGCTCGACGTGCCGTAAGGCCGACCCGAGCACCCGAGATGCGCGATTCCCAGCGGTCTCAAATCGCGGAGTTGGTTCAGAAGGTCAGGCTCCTCGAAATCCAGACCCGACATCTCGTCAACGACATTTTCTCGGGTGAGTATTCGAGCGTCTTCAAGGGCCGCGGCGTCGAATTCTCCGAGGTGCGAGAGTACCAACCCGGCGACGATGTTCGCACGATCGACTGGAACGTGACGGCTCGCCGGGGAACGCCCTACGTCAAGCGCTTCGTCGAGGAGCGCGAGCTGACGGTCATTCTGGCCGTCGACGGAAGCGCCTCCACGCGCTTCGGGACTCAAGGACAGCTCAAGCGCGAACGCGCCGCCGAGATCGCCGCCGTGCTGGGCCTGGCGGCGAGCCGCAACAACGATCGCGCCGGTGCGCTGCTGTTCGCCGAAGGCGTGGAGGCGTACGTCCCGCCCCGGAAGGGCAAGACCCACGTCCTCAGGCTCGTGCGCGACATCCTGACGTTCGACCCTCCGACCCGAGGCACCGACCTCCGGGGGGCGCTCGAATTTCTGATGCGGGTCCTGCATCGGCGAAGCGTGATCTTCATCCTTTCCGACTTCCTCGATCAGGGTTACGAGCGTCCCCTGAGCGCGCTGGCGGCGCGGCATGACGTGGTCGCTCTGGTGATCGAGGACCGGCGCGATCGTGCCCTGCCCGACATCGGCTTGATCGAGGTAGTGGAGCCCGAATCCGGCGCCCGGCGCTGGCTTGATACTGGGTCGCGCCGCGTGCGGCGTGCCTACGCGGCGGCCGCCGAACGCGCGGCCGCCGAGCGCGCCGCGATCCTCAAGACGGCCGCGGTCGACGCGGTGGCGATCGACACGCTTGCCGATTACGTGGATCCCTTGCGTCGTTTCTTCGAGCGGCGCGAGCGGGCGCGCTTTCGGCGCGGTGGAGGGCGTGGGAGCTTCCGACGCGTTCGGCCGCGCCCCCTCGCGGGGGCGCAATGATCGGCTCCGGGACGCGGGTGCGATGACCGGCTCCGGAACGTTCGCGCGCGCGGCGCCATGGGCGTCGGTCCTGACCCTCGCGAACATCGTTCTCGCGATCGTCGCTTCCCCGATCGCCGCTGGCGCCCAAGAGCCACCCGCCACAGAGCCTCTCCTCATCGACCGCGGAGCAGGCGCGATCTCGATCCGGGTCGTTCCCGAGCCCCGTGCCGGCACCGCCGGCCCCGGCGAGATCACGGTCGGCGATCCCTTCTGGGTCACGGTCGAGACCGAGGGTCCCGGAGGGCACCGCCTGCTGCCACAGTCGTTGATCGACGCCTACGCGCCGCACCCCGAGCTCGCCGTGGTGGGGAGCGATCGGCGCGACGGCTTGTGGCGACTCCAGATCGCCCTCTTCAGGCCTGGTGACGTCGTCCTCCCGACCGTCCGGGCGCGCGTTGTCACCGAACGTGGTGATACGCTCGGCGTCCCGGTGCGGGCCGATACGATGCGGGTACGGTCGGTGCTGGCGCCGGGAGATACCGTGCTCGCCGACATCAAGCCCCTGTGGACCCCGCGCGAGTTCCCGGCCTGGATATGGGCGTTTCTAGCGTTGGCGCTGGCGATCATCGCACTCCTGTGGTGGCGCCGTCGCCGTCGCCGCGGCGTGGTCGCTGCACCGGGCATCGCACCCCGCGATGCCTACCGGGAGGCACGCCAGCGGATCGTCGCGCTCGGCGCGGAGCCTGAAGATCCAGAGCGGGCGGTCGCAGCGGCAGCGGGGATCGGCGACGCACTCCGAGGCTATCTGGCGAACGGCTGGGGTATTGCTGCGCGCGAAAAGACGACGCTCGAGCTCCTGCCCACCCTTCCGCTCCGCCTCGCGTCCGAGCGGGCTGCGCTCGGCTCGGTCCTGTCATTGGCCGATCTCGCCAAGTTCGCGCGCGTCGCGCCGGCCCGCGGCGAGGTGCCTTCGCTCGCCACCCGTGCGCTCGCGCTCCTCGACCGTCTCGACGGAGCGCGACACATGCCGGCCGAGGTCCCTCCCGTGATCGGCGGAGAGGAGCGGGCATCGTGACCGGTTTCGGAAGCGAATGGACCTTCGCGAGCCCGGGCTGGCTCCTCTTGCTTCTCGCCATCCCGGTCGTGCTCGTTTGGGCGCGCCGCCGAAGGCGACCGGCGCTGGTTCTGCCGGCTCTCGCGGCAGCGCCATCGCTGCCGCGGACCTGGCGTGAGAGACTCCGCGCCGCGCCGGACGTCGTGCGTGCGCTGGTCGTGGCGCTGGCCCTCGTCGCTCTGGCACGCCCTCAGCAGCTTGCCGCCGGACGCCCGCTCACGACATCGGGCGTCGACATCGTCATGACCCTCGACGCCTCGGGATCGATGAAAGCCGAGGACTTCCAGCCGCGTAACCGACTCGAAGTCGCGAAGGCCGCGGCGGTCGAGTTCGTCGAGGAGAGACCCAACGACCGGGTCGGCCTCGTCACCTTCGCGGGGCAAGCAGTGACCCAGGTACCGCTGACACTGGACCACCAGGCCCTCCAGGGATCGATCGAGCGGATCCGGATTGGTGCCCTGGCTGACGGGACGGCGATCGGCACCGCTCTTGCCACCGCGGTCAACCGCCTGCGCGATTCGGAGGCGAGAAGCAAGGTCGTGATCCTCCTGACCGACGGCGTCAACAACGCCGGGGAGATCGACCCCGCAACGGCCGCCGAGACCGCCCACGCGCTCGGTGTGCGCGTCTACACGATCGGTGTGGGCACGACCGGCGAGGCGCCCTATCTGCTCGAGGATCCGCGCTTCGGCGCACGCTACGTCCGTGTGGTGGTACGAATCGACGAAGCCCTTCTCGAGGCGATCGCTGCCCGGACCGGAGGACGATACTTCCGCGCCACGGATCCCCAGGCGCTCCGGGAGGTGTACGCCGCCATCGATCGGATGGAGCGATCGCCTCTCACGGGTCGGCGTCCCGTCGTTCGGATCGACCGCTACCTGTGGATGCTTGTGCCCGCTCTGGCGCTTCTTTTGGCGGAAGGCGCGCTCCGCGGGACGATCTTTCGGAGGCTCCCGTGATCGACTGGGCGCGGCCGCTGTGGTTGTGGGCGCTCGCGCTTGTGCCGCTGGCGGGAATCGCGATCCACCTCGTCGCCCGTCGGCGATCGCGAGCGCTCGAGGCGTTCTCCGAGGCCCGCGTTCGCGCCCGCACCCAGCCCATCCCCAGCGGCCGCCGGGGCACGCGAGCGACGCTCCTGGTGATTGCGCTCGCGGCCCTCGTCGCAGCGGCCGCCGGACCGCGGTGGGGCGTCGAGCGGATGACGCTTCCTCCGGTAGGCCAGCAGGTCGTCTTCGCGCTCGACGTCTCCTATTCGATGCTGGCGGCCGACGTTGAACCCTCGCGGCTCGATCGCGCGCGGCTCGCCATACGACAGATCGCGGCCGCCGTTCCCGCTGCCGAGGTGGGTCTCGTCGTCTTCGCGGGCGAGGCGGCGCTCGTCGTTCCGTTGACACGGGACATCGCCGCGCTCGATCTCTATCTCGGGTCGGTCGATCCCGATTGGATCAGCGATCCCTCGACCGACATCGGGAACGCCGTTCGGGTCGGACTCGACGCTTTCGGCCCCACGCCGGGACCCGGCCGGGCGATCGTCATCGTCTCCGACGGCGAGAACCAGGCGGGGAGCCCGGTGGCGGCAGCCGACGCAGCGCGCGAGCGCGAAGTGGAAGTCGAGACGCTCGGCGCGGGGACCGTCGAGGGCGGGCCGATTCCCGTCGAGGGTGGATGGCTGGAGGCGGACGGAGAGACGGTGATCACCCGGCTCGACTCGCAGCTGCTGGCCGCGCTCGCGGAATCGACCGGTGGTGTCTACGCCGAGATCGAGGAATCCCGTGGTGGTGTGGCTCCGATCGTCTCCCGACTGCGCGCTCTCGAAACCGCCCGGGGCGAACGTCTCGGGGAGACTCAGAAGGCCGATCGTTATCGCTGGCCACTCGCGCTGGCATTCCTGTGCCTGGCGGTCGAGGCCTGGCTCCGAGTCGTGGGCCGCGCCCGGTCTCGCGCGTCCACTCGTGCGGCGCCGGCCCCGCGGCCCCCGCGCTGGCGCTTGCGCCCGGCGGCTTCGATCCTCTTGCTAGCGATCATGGCGATGGCGCGCGCCGACTCACCGCACGAGCTCTACGAGGAGGGCCGGTACCGGGAGGCGCTCCTCGCGTGGCGACGGGCCGATCGAAGCGCCGGCGCCGAGCCCAGCGACGCGTACAACCGGGCCAGCGCCGCCTACCGTCTCGGAGAGTTCCGTGAAGCGGCGGCGAGCTACGCGGTCGCCGCGCGCACCTCGCGCGAGCGGAGCCGCACGGCTCAGGGGTGGTACAACGCCGGCAACGCGCGCTACCGGATCGCCCAGCGGGGGGAACAGGGCGGCGTTCCTAGGAGCCAGGCGCTGTGGGATGCGGCGGTCTCCGCCTACCGCGAGGCGCTCCTCCGCGACCCCGACGACCGGGAAGCCAAGCACAACCTCGAGCTCGCCCTGCGCCGTCGGCAGTCGGGGGGCGGAGGAGGTGGCGCCGGTGGTGGAGGCGGTGGTGGCGGCGGCGGCGCGGGCGGTGGAGGCCGGGGAATCCAGCCGCCTTCCAGCGGCGAGGGAGAGGCGCCTTCGGGGATGACGCGTCAGGAGGCGGAGCGACTCCTCGACGCTCTCGCGGCGCGCGAGCGCGAAGCCCTGGCCGCGGGGGATCAGGATCGTCGCGCCGGCCGGCCCGCGTCGCGCGGCTGGTGAGGCGCTCATGGTGAAGCGCGCAAGCAGACGCGCGCTCGGCGTGTCGTGTGCGGCGATCGCGTTCATTTCGCTGTCGGTGCGGCCGGTCGCGGGGCAGGAGGTTTCAGCGTGGATCGAGCCCGGGACCGTGGGCCTCGGCCAGACGGCCGAGCTCGTGGTGGAGATCGACCTGGGGGCATTCGACGATGTCGACGAGCCTCGCATCCCGGCGATTCCGGGAGCCTCGATCGTAGGCCGGAGCCGGGAGGCCCGCGTCGTGCTGTCGGGCGGGCGGATCAGCCGCCGGTCCGTGTTCCGCTACACGCTCTTGCCGACCAGCCCGGGGGCGATCCGGATCGACGCGCTCCGCGTCAAGCTCGGCGACCGGACGGTGACGACGCCACCGATGCGGCTCGTCGTCCTCCCGACGGGAGACGAACCCCTGCTCGGACGTGAGCGCGGGCGTCGCTCCGACGGGCCGCCACCCGTGTTCGCCGTCACGCGCATCGACCGTAACCGTGCCTGGGTGGGCGAGCAGATCACATTGACGTTCGCCTTTTACCACGATCCCTCGCACCCCTTGGCCGAGAGCCCCGACTACGAACCTCCGGCGACGCCTGGATTCTGGCGGATGGAAATCGATCCCGAGCCGGTCGTTTCGCTCGAGCGGCTCGGCGGTCGCGCCTATCACGTCCAGAAGTTTCGCTATGCGCTCTTCGCGCTGCGGGCGGGCCAGCTCACGATCGGCGGCGCGCGAGTCCGGCTCGTCGAGGCCGATCAGCAGCGATGGTGGCAGCCTGGGAGACCGCGGACGATCGAGACCGAGCCGCTCCGCGTCGCCGTGGAAGCCCTGCCGCCCGCTCCTGAGGGTTTCGCCGGTGCGGTCGGACGCTACCAGCTCGAGGGCGGGGTCCGGCCGCGAGGAACGGCGGCGGGGACTCCCGTCGAGCTAGAGCTCAAGGTGCACGGCACCGGAAATGCGAACGCGATCGGACCACCCGTCCTGCCGGCCTGGCCCGACATCGAAGTGCGGCCCCCGGCGGTCGATGCGACCACCGAGCCCGGGCCCAAAGGGATTCGGGGCGACAAGACCTTCCGCTTCCTCCTCGTCCCCGAGGCCCCCGGGCGAATGAGCCTGGGCGAAGCGCGGCTCCCCTACTTCGATCCGGCGGCAGGCGAATATCGGACCGAGACCCTGCGCCTGGGCGAGATCGCGGTGACCCCCGCGCCGGCCGTGGGCGGCGCTGCTTCGATCGCGCGACGCACTCCTCGCGGCCCCACACTCTGGCCCGCACGGACGCCTCTCTCGCGGCGGGGAGAGGATCGCGGGCTGGCGGGAGAGCCCTGGACCTGGGTCGCTCTCGCCGGTCCGTGGACGGTCTGGCTTGCCGCCGCAGGCGTTCGGGGGGCCTGGCGGCGTCGGCCGCGCGACCCCGCGCGTGCGGCGATCGCGAATTTGGCAGACGCCCGACGGGCGCTGGTGCGGGAGGGCTCTGCTGCGCTCGGCCGGGCCGAGCGGGCGCTCGAGGACGGGGTCGTCGCACGGTGGGGGTCTGAAGCCGCCGCGTCGCGCGATCGACGCCGCGCACTGGTGGAAGCGGGCGCACCGCCGGCGCTCGTCGAGGATGTGGAAGCCGCGCGCGCGGCGCTCGCAGCCGCGCGCTTCGCCGGCGGTTCGATCGAAGACGCGGTCGCGGCGCTCGCGCGGGTCGAGTCGCGGCTCGTGTCGCGAGCACGCCTCAGCGCCCCGAAGACGGCGCTCGTCGTTCTCGTGGTGCTCGTCGCGGGCAGCGTGTCGAGCCTCGCGACAGCTCCCGCGCTCGCCCAGGACGCGCAGGCGCCGCCTGCGCGCGGGTCCGACCCCGCTGCGGACGCCGCGCGCGAAGCGTGGGGCGCCGCCAACGCGGCGTACCGCGCAGGCGACTTCCGGCGGGCCGCGATGGCCTACGACGCGCTCCTCGCGGAGTGGAGCGACCCGCGCCTCGAGGCGGATCTCGCTGCCGCCCTGTGGCGTGAGGGTCGGGGCGGGGAAGCGATCGCCCATTACCTCCGCGCACTGGACCTCGCGCCGCGCGCGCGGACCGTTCGCAGCGACCTCGATCGACTGCGCCAATCGCTCGGCGATCCCCCTGACGCCCGGCCGCCATGGGCCCGTGCGCTCGCGCGGACCGCCCTGGACGAGCTCGTCCTGCTCCTCCTCGTCGTCAACACGGCCGCGTTCGTGCTCTTCCTCTTCGGGCGTGCCCGGCCCGGCTTGCGGCGGTTTGCGGTCGCGGGGTTTCTGGCCATGGTGGCTCTGGCGGGGGTGACGGCGCTGCATGCGTGGACGGTCGAGCAGACGAGCTGGGTCGTGGCAGGGGGAGACGCCGAGATCCGCGCGGTGGCCGAGCCCCCGCCGGGCACTCCCCCCATCGCCACCCTCCCCGAAGGGTCCGTTCTGCGCGTGCTCGAACGGGGTCGGGCGGCATGGCGCGTACAGCCCAGCGGACTCCCCGCCGGCTGGGTGGCGCGCGATCGAATCGTCCCCGTAGATTCGCGTCGTCGCTCTCACGCCGAATGACGCGCGTCCGCCGAAGCGGACACCCATCGCATCATTTCTTACTACCCGAAGCAGGAATAGGGTTACATTCGACCGCCGCTGATTCGCGCCGTGCTGCGTTGCAACTCGTGCGGAATAGCGGCTTTCTCGGTGTGACACCCTATTCCTGCTCCGGGTAGTATCCCCGACGCCTCCATGACGCGGTACCGGAACGTCCTTCTGGCGACGGACTTCTCCGACGCCGCGAAAGAGGCCGCCGCCCATGCCGGGGCGCTGGCCCAAGCGACTGGGGCCACGCTCCATCTGCTCCACGTGATCGAGGAGTTCTCGTACTGGGAGAGCTTCGCCCTCAAGACGTTCCCTTCGCCCGACGTCCTCGGCGAGCTCGAGCAGAGCGCCCGACTCGCGCTGGAAGACCTCTTCGAGGACGAGGAGCAGCGCAAGACCCTCACGGTCGAAACCCACGTTCGGCACGGCAAGCCCTTCGTCGAGATCATTCGCGCCGCCCGCGAGCTGGAGGCTGACGTCATCGTGATCGGCAGTCACGGTCAGTCAGGGCTGGCTGAAACACTGTTCGGATCGACGGCCGAGAGGGTCGTGAAGAAGGCGCCGTGTGCGGTCCTCGTCGTGCGCCATCCGGAACACGAGTTCGCGCTTCCTTGAATGACTTCAGCTTGAATGACTTCAGCTTGAGTGAACTGGGCTCGAGCGTCCGGGGCGAGACGTCCCGGATTCGCATCCTGCCCGACGGCGTTGTCGACCAGATCGCGGCCGGCGAGGTCGTCGAGCGTCCGGCCTCGGTCGTCAAGGAGCTGCTCGACAACGCACTCGACGCCGGCGCCGGCCGGATCGAAATCATCCTGGAAGGGGCGGGTCGCGAGCGGATCGCCGTCGTCGACGACGGTTGCGGGATGATGCGCGAGGAGGCTCTCCTCGCCTTCGAACGTCATGCCACGAGCAAGATCGAACGCGCCGAGGACCTCGCGCGCGTGTCGACGCTCGGCTTCCGCGGGGAAGCGCTCCCGTCCATCGCCGCGGTCAGTCGACTGGTGATGGAGACCGCTCATCACGGCGACCGAGAGGGAACGCGCGTCCGCTTCGAGGGCGGCACCGTGATCGCCGTGGAACCGGTGGCGCGAGCCCAAGGCACGACCGTCGAGGTGCGCGGGCTCTTCTACAACACGCCGGCGCGGCGCGCTTTCCTGAAGAGCGATTCCACCGAGCAGGCGGCGATCGTCCAACGACTTCTCGAGCAGGTGCTGGCTCGGATCGACGTCGCGTGGCGCGCGACGCACGCGCGCCGCGAGATCCTGTCTCTCGCTCCGGCGCCCGATTTGGGCACACGGGTCGCCAGCCTTTGGGGCGCGGCCTACGCTGACACGCTGGTGCCGCTGGCGAGCGTGGCCGATGGCATGAGCGTGCGCGGGTTCGTCCAGCGACCGGCGGCCGCGGGCGCGAGTCGCCGCCGTCAGATGGCTTTCGTCAATGGGCGCCCGGTCGACGCGCCCGATCTGCTTCGAGCGGCGATTCGCGGCTATCGGTCGACCCTCGCTCCAGCCGCGCGCCCTGATCTGTTCGTGTTCCTCGAGCTCGACCCCGCCGCGGTCGACGTTAACGTACACCCGGCCAAGCGCGAGGTCCGCTTCCGTGATCCCGCCGCTGTCGCGGCTCTCGTCGAAGGGGCGACGCGCGCGACCCTCGGCGCGACCGACCGGACGTTGGCGTCCGGCGGGCGGGGGACGAGGACATACGAAACGCCGGCCGGCGCCCGCCGCGTGGCGGACGCATCGCGCGCCGCCTCCGGCCGGGCAGCAGAGGCTCCACCCGTTACCCCTCGCGAGCAGCTGGGGCTCTTCTTCGCCGGGCGACGCGGCACTCCCGCCGAGGCTGTGCCCGCGACCGAGCTTCCCGATCAGGTGAAGCCTTCCATCTGGCAGCTCCATCACCGTTTCATCCTGGTCGAGACGGCCCGTGGCCTCGCGATCGTCGACCAGCACTCGGCACACGAGCGGGTCCTCTACGAGGAGGTGATCGACGACCTCCGGCGTGGAGCGCGACCGGGCCAGCGCCTGCTCTTCCCGATCGTGCTCGACCTCACACCCGGCCAACGGGCGACCTGGGAGACGTACCGTGCAATCCTCGAGCGCCTGGGCTTCGAGGTCGAGCCCTTCGGCGGACACGCGATCGCGGTCTCGGCGGCCCCCGCTTTCCGCCACGCGTTCGACCCTGAGGCAGCCCTGGCGGGTCTGCTCGAGGACCTGGGCGCGCCGGGGTCGGGGAGCGCCGACATGAATCAGCATGAGCGGGTGGCCCGCCTCTTCGCGTGCAAGGCGGCGATCAAGGCGGGGGCGCCCCTGGCTCCCGAGGAGATGGCCGAGCTGGTCGATCGTCTGTTTGCGACACGCCTGCCGTACGACGACGTCCACGGACGGCCGGCGGTTCTCCAGGTTCCGATCGCGGATCTGGAGCGCCATTTCGGGCGCCATTGATCCAGCGCATTCGATCCCACCCCGCGCCGCGTCCGAACCGGCCCTATCTCGTGATCGCGGGCGAGACGGCAGTGGGGAAGAGCGAGATCGCGATGGCGGTCGCTGAGCGACTGAGCGGCGAGATCGTGATCGCCGACTCACGTCAGGTTTATCGCGGCCTCGACACCGGAACTGCCAAGCCATCGCCCGAAGAGCGGGCCCAGGTCGCCCACCATCTTCTCGACGTTGTCGAGGTCGGCGAGCCCTACACCGCCGCTGACTTCGCGCGCGATGCGCAATCCGCCATCGTCGAGATCGAAGAGCGGGGAGGAGTCGCCGTGGTGTGCGGCGGCACCGGATTCTACCTGAGCGCGCTGGCCGGCTCGCTCGATGACCTTCCCGTCGTCTCGCCCGACACGCGGGCCCGGCTGTCGGCGATTCCCCTCGAGAGCCGTCACGCGCGTCTCGCTGAGGTCGATCCCGAGGCCGCGGCCCGTCTACACCCTCACGACCGTCAGCGGATCGAGCGCGCGCTCGTCTTCTGGCTAGAGACGGGGGCGCCGATCTCGTCCCGGCAGCGCGGCGGTGAGCCCGCGCTCGCGCACGTCGGCGTTCGTGTCACGCGCCCGCGACCGGAGATCCACGCGCGGATCGAAGCGCGCCTCGATCGAATGCTGTCGCGTGGTCTCGAGGAAGAAGCGCGCGGCTTCTGGGCGCGGGGCTTCTCCCCGGACAGCCCGGGACTCGACACGATCGGCTACCAGGAGTGGTGGCCCTACTTCGAGGGAACGATCGATCGAGCGACGGTGCGGGCGCGGATCCTCGCGGCCACGCGCCGGTACGCCAAGCGTCAGGCGACGTGGTTCCGCCATCAGGGGTCGTATGAGGCCATCTCCGCTGAGGCGGCGGTCGAGGAGATCCCGCGCGTCTGGCGGACGGCCGTGGCCGAGCACGCTACGGAGGGCGGGCGATGACTGGCTGGGAGGCGCTGATCCTGGGGCTCGTCCAGGGCTTGACCGAATTCCTGCCGGTTTCTTCGAGCGGCCATCTGGTCATGGGGCACGTCTTGCTGGGCCTCGAATCCGACGTTCCGTTCGATGCCCTGGTCCACGGCGCGACCCTCCTCGCGACCATCGTGTACTTCCGCCGTCAGTTGATCGATCTCGTTCGCGGTCGTTCGGTTACGTACATTGGAAAGCTCGCGCTGGGAACCCTTCCGGCCGGCGCAATAGGGCTCGGATTCCGCGACGCGATCGAGCGCTCCTTCGCTTCGGCCTGGTTCGCCGCCGCTACGCTGGCGGCTACCGGGCTGTTGCTCCTGTCGCTGTACTTCGTACCGCAGGAGCGATGGCGGGGAGCGCGGGCGGAACCTCCGGCGCCGGAAGGCCCGGCTGAGCCCTCGTGGGCCGTGGCCTGGTGGGTCGGCTGGGCGCAGGCTGTTTCGATCCTTCCAGGGATCAGCCGTTCCGGCGCGACGATCGTGACCGCGATCTGGCTCGGGATGGCGCCCGCTGCGGCGGCCGAGTTCTCGTTCATCCTGGGGATACCCGCGATCGCCGGAGCTGTGGTTCTCGAAGCATCGGCCATGAGGGCAGGCCTGGCGGCAGGTCAGACGACCGCCTACCTGATCGGCGCAGTGGCTGCGTTCGTATCTGGACTCCTGGCGATCTACCTCGTCTTCCGCCTGCTCGCACGGCGCGAGTTCCGCTGGTTCGGGTACTACTGCCTGGCGGTGGCGGCTCTCTTCGGAGCGTGGCTCTGGATGACGTGAGCGGTCCGTTCGGGGAAATGCAGTCGATCAGCGCGTTCGTGCGCGCGGCGCTGGCCGAGGATGTAGGAACCGGGGATGTGACGACCGCCGCGACAATCACGCCGGGCGCACACGGTCGAGCTCGAATCGGCGCGCGCGCCTCTGGCGTGGTCGCGGGGCTCGCGGCGGCAGGCGAGACGTATCGCGAAGTCGACCCCGCGGTGCGGTTCGAGGCGCGCGTCACCGAGGGCGAACCGGTCGAGACGGGCGTCGAGATCGCGCGTGCCGAAGGATCGTTCGCCTCGCTTCTCGTCGCCGAGCGGACCACGCTCAACTTCCTCCGGCGGCTCTCGGGGGTCGCTACGCTGACGGCGCGATTCGTAGCCGCGATCTCGGTGACCAAGGCGACGATCGTCGACACCCGCAAGACGACGCCCGGGCTCCGCGCGCTCGAGAAGGCTGCGGTCGTGGCCGGCGGAGGCGCGAACCATCGTATGGGCCTCCGCGATGCCTATCTGATCAAGGAGAACCACGTCGCCGCGGCCGGGGGAATCACCCAGGCCCTGCGCGCGGTGGCGGCCCGCAATCCGTTGCACCTCCCCGTCGAGATCGAGGTCCGGTCGCTCGGCGAGCTCGATGAGGCGCTCGAATGTTCCGATCCTCCCGATCGGATCCTCCTCGACAACCTCGCCGTGCCCGAGCTCGCACACGCGGTCGAGCGAGTCCGCGCGGGCGCGTCGGGGATCCTGCTCGAGGCGAGCGGGGGGATCTCCCTCGAGACTGTTCGTGCGGTGGCCGAGACCGGCGTCGATTGGATCTCGGGCGGCGCCCTGACTCACTCGGCGCCCGCGCTCGATCTGTCGTGTTTGATCGAGCCCACGTGAGGTGGGATCGGGCTTTGCTCGAAGAAGCGCTCGGTGTGCCCGTCGTCGTCTACGATGTCGTCGACTCGACGATGACCGAGGCCGCGGCAGACCCTCGCGCGCCGCTCGTCCACCTTGCCGAGGAGCAGCGAGCGGGACAGGGACGCCACGGCCGCGTATGGGCGAGCCCCGCGGGAAACCTCTACGCTACGGTCGCATGGCCCGAGGGCGCCGACCCCTTTCCCGCCGCGCTCCTGGCCGCGATCCAGGTCGCATGGGCCGAGGCGATCGCCGGCGCCGGAGGCCCCACGTCGCGTTGCAAGTGGCCCAACGACGGGGTGCTCGGGGGAGGGAAGTGGTCGGGGCTGCTGGCGCGCCGCGTGGCCGACGGCGGCTCTCGTCTCCTGGTGGGGCTCGGCGCCAACCTCGAGCGCGCGCCGCGGCTCGCGGCTGTTCTCCAACCGGTCGCGCTTCGCGACCACTGGGCTCCGTGGCCCGGCAGGGCTGCGGTCGGCGCGCTCCTTCTGGACGCGGCGCTCGGGGTCCTGCGCGGTGGAGCGGCGGCGGTGCACGAGCGCCTCACGCGCTGGCCGCGTTACGATGCCTTCCAGATCGGCGCGGAGCTCCGCGTCGACACGCCGGAGGGCGAGCAACGCGGCCGGTACCTTGGACTATCGCCGGATGGGCGCTTGCGTCTCGAAGTCGACGGCGCGGACATCCAGATCGCGGTCGGCGAGGCGCACGCGGTCCGTCCGGCCTAGCCGGGGCTGGCCGGCGGGCGCGCACACTTCGCATCAGGGTGCTGCGGACCTCGCCCGGTCCGGTTCCCCCCGCTATCGTTCGCGACCATGCTGCTCGTCGCCGACATCGGCAACTC
>JBHEOA010000059.1:0-13044 GCA_046261835.1 Gemmatimonadota bacterium | reverse complement strand
GGTCGAGGCGCGTGCCCTCGTCACGCGACGCATCCGGCCGCTCCTCGTCGACGGGCGGACCATCCACCAGGTGGCGATGCCGTTTCACTGGGGGCCGACCGGACCCAACCGCGGCGACGTCGTCAATGACCTGGTGCCGCTCTCGGGTGAACCCAACGTAACGATCCACGAAGGCAAAGCGATGGTTTGTGCGGTGCTTCCCGGCCGGCGCCCACCCGACGCCGAGCTCGACACCTGGCTCGAGCAAACCTTCGGCGCGGACGTGGCAACCGCCCGCGCGCGGCCCGAAGAAGAAGGAGGCCCGGTCTCGGGCGAAGACGGGGGCTACGACGTGGGGGGCCGACCTGCGGGAGGCGGCCTCGGACGCGAGGGTAAGGCATGATCTGCCCCAACTGCGGCACCGAGCACGACGCGGAGTACTGCCCGTCGTGCGGCCAGCACCGTGACGCGGCGCGGCTTCTACCTCTCCGGGCGCTCGCCGCCGAGACGATGGGCGAGATTTTGAGCCTCGACTCACGCGTGGCGCGAACGCTCAAGCTCCTGCTCCTCCCGCTTCGGCTCTACATCGTCGTCAGCGCGATTTCGATTTTCCTCATGGCGGTGACGGGTTATCTCTCTCTCGAGTACCTGCTCGAAGCCGACCGGGAGCAGGTGGCCCAGATCGTCGAGATGATGGGCGGCAACACGAACGACCCGCTGTTTTTCGAGCGTTTCGAATCCCATTACGGAACCGTCTTCCCGATCGCGAACCTCTTCAGCCCGGTTTTCCTCGCGTTAGCGCTCAAGGCGCCCTACTCTCGGGCGTACCTGCATCAGCACTTCGTCTTCGCGCTCCATACTTGGACCGCCATCAACCTCGTGGGCACGCCCATCCTCCTGAGCATGCGCGCGATCCAGCAGGTGGCGGCGATCCTGCTCCTGCTTTTCATGGCCACTTACGTATTTCTCGCTCAGCGACGAGTATACAACGGGGGTCGAGGGGCCCTGATCCTCAGGTTCGGCGCTCTCCCCGTCATGATGCTGATCGCGACGGAGCTGATCTCGACCGCGGCGTTCCTCTCGGCTCTCCTCCTGGCGTCGCGGAGCTGAGATGGCGATTGGTCAGGGGCTCGAAAGCACGAACCAGGCGCGCCACAGCTACGTCGCCGACGGCGTCACGGTCGGCTTCTTCACCGACCCGACCGTGTGCATCGGGTGCAAGGCGTGCGAGGTCGCCTGCAAAGAGTGGAACCAGGTCCCCGCCGAACCGGCGTCCTGGACCGGTCACTCCTACGACCACACCGGATCTCTCGGCGCCTCGACGTGGCGCCACGTCAAGTTCGTCGAGCAGTCCGCGCGGCTCGGCCGGCAGGTCGCCGGAAAGATGACCGGCGAGACCGAAGATCCCTTCCGGTGGGTCTTCTTCTCCGACGTCTGCAAGCACTGCGAGAACGCCGGATGCCTGGAAGCGTGTCCGACGGGATCGATCGTCCGCACTCCCGTGGGATCGGTCTACGTTCAGGACGACGTCTGCAACGGCTGCGGCTATTGCGTGGTCGCGTGCCCCTTCGGCGTGATCGACCGGCGGCCCGACGACCAGCCCAACGGCGGCGGAGCCTTCAAGTGCACATTCTGCTATGACCGCCAGGCCGACGGGCTCGTCCCGGCGTGCGCCAAGGCGTGCCCGACCGAGTCGATCCAATACGGTCCGCTTGAAGAGTTGCGCGCGCGCGCCGAGCGACGGGTCGGTGAGCTGCGCACGCTCGGCGTCGAGGATGCCTGGATCTACGATCCGCGCGACACCTCGGTGGGCGGCATCCATGCGATCTTCCTGGTTCTCGGCGAGCCCGAGCCTTTCGGGCAGCCGCCGCGCCCCGAGGTTCCCACCATTCGTCTCGCGGCAGCCTGGACTTCGGCCGCCCTGACGGGCGTCGCCGCACTCGTCACCGCGATCGCCGCGTTCCTGCTCCTGGGATGACCAGACCGACCCGGGACATGGACGCCCGCGAATCTCGGTTGGACGAGCTGCGCGACGAGGCGCGGCGTACGGGAAGGGTGACGGCGCCGGGCGCGCGGATCGAGGGCGGCCCGCTCCCTGGTTACTACGGCCGGCCGGTCGTCAAGCCGCCGGTTTGGACGTGGGAGGTTCCGCTTTACTTCTTTGTCGGCGGGCTCGCCGGGATGGCTTCCGTTCTCGCGCTGGCGGCGACGATCGCCGACCTCGACGCCGCGCTCGAAGGCGCGGGCGAGATCGGGCGCCTCGTCCGGGCCGCGCGTTGGCTCGCGGCCGCGGGCGCAGCAGTCGCGCCGATTCTGCTCATTCTCGACCTGGGTCGCCCGGCTCGGTTCCTCAACATGCTGCGGGTCTTCAAGTGGCGCTCGCCGATGTCGGTGGGCGCGTGGGTGCTGGCGGCGTACGGCGGGGCGGCGTGGATCGCGGCGGTCGCGCCATGGGCGATCGATCGATGGGGCGCGGGACCGCTGCCGGTCGTCGCGTGGGAAGGAATCGCGCTCGCCGCCACGGCGGGTGCGGGACTCCTCGGGGCGGCCCTAGCCACCTACACCGGAGTGCTGCTCGGCGCGACGGCGATCCCCGCCTGGTTCGCTCATCACAAGGGGCTGCCGGTCCACTTCGGCGTGGCCGGCCTCGGCTCGGCGGCAGCCGCGCTCGAGCTCCTCGGCTTTCGCGTGGCGCCGCTCCACGCGATCGGTCTCGCCGCGGCCGCGATCGAGACCGGGTTCGGGGCATGGATCGAGCTGCACCGCCATGGCCCCGTCGACCGCGCTTTGCGTGAAGGCCCCTCGGGGCTCCTGCTGCGTGGGGCGGGCTTCCTGGCTGGGCCGACCGCGCTCGCCCTGCGGCTCGTGGGGCTCGTGCCTTGGGCCGCAGGTGCATTCCTCGTCGGCGCTCTGCTCAGTCGCTACGGCTGGGTCGCGGCCGGGCACGCCTCGGGACGCGATCCGGAGGCGACTTTCGCGGCCCAGCGATGAGAAGCGATCACGAGCCCCTTAACGACGAAAGCGGGCACGCCACGCGCACCCGCCTCGTCGAGGCTTAGGATTGGTCGACTCAGCGACGCGGTCCGCCGCCTCCCCCACCTTTCTGA
The DNA here is from genome assembly GCA_046261835.1 of Gemmatimonadota bacterium. GTDB lineage: Bacteria > Gemmatimonadota > Gemmatimonadetes > JACCXV01 > JAHWKZ01 > JBHEOA01. Next base: position 9,958 of record JBHEOA010000059.1, on the reverse strand, counting down.
CCACCCTGACCGCCGCCTTGACCTCCCTGACGACCGCCACCACCCTGACCGCCACCCTGTCCTCCCTGACGACCGCCACCACCCTGGCCGCCGCCACCGGACTGCTGACCCTCTCCTTCTTTCCTCATCTCGAGCATTTACATCCCTCCTTGGAATGACGTAGGAAACGAAGTGTAGGGGAAAATTGCCTTCCGATCTGTCTCGTGTATGACTAGGGTCCTGAGTCCAGGGTCGGCCGCCCTGGGCCTTCGAGCGGCAGGCGCTCGCCGTCGGGCGTGATGAAGGTCGCGCGTAAAACGCGCCACTGATTTGCCATCCGCGCGAGGTCGGCGAACACCATCCCGCCGCCGGCCTGCCCCACGACCTCGGCGCTGAGGGCAACCGTATCGCCGGCTCCATCGAGGGGGCGGAGCTCGACCATAACCACCTCTCGGACGCCCCCCATGCGGCCCACCACCGTGTTGTCGGCGAGCACGTACTCGCGGACGGACGAGATTGGCGTTTCCGGGCTGCGACCGGCCATGACGTTCTGGCCGTAGAAGCGGAGCAGGACGAACGCCGCCGCCGCCAAGACGACGAACGCCAAGACAAGCTTAGTGCCCGAGCGCATAGGGATGGCTCGTTACCGTCAGGCCCCACCCCCTTCGATCCGTTGCATCAATTCCTCGAGCCGCTCCACGAGCCAGTCTTCCCCAGCCTCACGCAGGATCGGAAGAAGCTCGCGTGGAGTGCTCTCGGCGTACTTGTGTGCCTTGGAGGGGTTGTTGTGCTCGATAGAGTCTCTCATGTTGTGGATCCTGTCCGCGCCCTTGACGAGTCGCACGTGGCGCGGCCCCCGTTTGATACCCGACCAGTAGACCCGGGCGTCACGCTCGATCCCCAGCGCCTTGATGTTCCAGGAAAGGAGCGTCACCCCCTCCTGCACGGCGGTGCCGTACCTCTGCTTGATGATCGTCGGATGGACGTCGCAGTCCTCGAGGACGTCGTGGAGCAGCGCCACGGCGACCGTGACGTCGTCGACGGGTTCGGGGAACTCTTGTTCGAGAATCGCGCGGACCGCGCGGGGATGCTCGATGTAGGGGTCGCCTGAAAACCGCCGCTGGCCCGCATGCGCCGCTTCGGCAAAGGCGTCGACTTCCTCGAGGTCGATTTCGGGCCCGCCGTTTCCGTGAGGCACTAAGGGCAACTTAACTCGATTCACCGCTTGACACTATGATGGGACTTGGTATACACTTTTCCCGCTTTCAGGAACGAGTCGTCTGAGGGATCGCCTGCACGGAAGAAGATCGCGCCGGACTCGAACAAGAATCCTGAGTCCCGGCGCGTTTTTTGTGCGTCCGACCCGAGGCCCTGAAAGAACGGCGCAAGCCGGAACGGAAACAGCAACAAGGAGCAAGCAAAAGAATGTCCGAGAGACGGACTGGCACTGTGAAGTGGTTCAACGACGCCAAGGGCTTCGGGTTCATCCAGCAGGAGAACGGCCCGGACGTTTTCGTTCACTTCTCCGCCATTCAGGCGGATGGCTTCAAGAGCTTGTCGGAGAACGACAAGGTCGAGTTCGAGATCACGCAGGGCCCTAAGGGCCCGCAGGCGGCGAACGTCACCCGGGTAGCGTAACAGCCCCCCGCCCGATCGAGAGCCCCCGCTGAAAGGCGGGGGCTCTTTTTTTTCGACGCTGCACTCGATCGCCTGTTTGACAACGGTGCCGATTTTGGTATGCTGGAACGAGCGGTGGAAGATGACGCCGCTCGCGAGACTCGCCCGCTATCCGCCTCCGGCGCGCGTGACCCGCGTCCGAGTGACGTGAGGAAACGGGCAGCACCGTCGTGTTGAGTCGCCGTGCGGAGGCGCGTCGGGTCTCGGTCGGTCCGACCACGCGCGCCCCACGCCCAGTGCGTGGGGCGCGTTCTTTTCAGCCTCATTTGCCTTCGGTCTTCTCGTCCGCCCACTCGATCTCCAGCTTCTGCGCCAAAGCCAGCGCATTCCAGGGGGCACGACCGCGGCCGTCGTTGTCGAAATAGACATAGACATCCCGCGTCTTGCGGCGGGGAGGAGGCCGATCCGTGATCCTCTTCGGATCGTCCGGCTCTTGCCCCTTGATCCACGCGCGGATCCGGGTCGCGTAGTCGGCGAGGCGCGCGTCGCCATAGTCGCTCGAGTAGGTCAGCGGCGAGCCGTGCAGGCGTAGGTAGACGAAGCCCGCCGTCAGTTCCTCCACGTAGGGCCAGGACCCGCTGTCGGCGAAAGCGATGGCCACGCCGTGCTCCTGCGCCAGTCGCACGAACTCCTCGCAGAGCCAGCTCTCGTGTCGGAATTCGATGGCGTGGCGTAGACGACGATTTCGGTCGACCGCCATCGAGCACTGCCCCTTGACCCGATCGTCGTGTCTGCGGGCTAGCTTCGCGGCTCCCTTCGTGTCGCGCGGAAGGAGGCCGAAGAACGATTCGACGCGGGCGGCGTCGAAGCCCAGGTTTCCCGGCACCTGCCACAGGATCGGCCCTAGCTTCTCCTCGAGGCGGAGGACCCCCGATGCGAAGAAGTTGGCGACCGGGGTGACCGCGTCGCCCAGCTTCTTGTTATGCGTGATGAAGCGGCTCCCTTTGACCGCGAAGAGGAACCCGCCCGGCGTGCGCTCGCGCCAGTCGCGGTAGGTCTCGGGCCGCTGGAGAGAGTAGAACGAACCGTTGATCTCGAGCGAATTGAAACGCCGGCTCGCGTATTCCAGCTGTCGCTTCTTGGCGAGATCCTCGGGGTAGAAATCGCCTTGCCATCCGTCGTAGCTCCAGCCCGAGATCCCCACCCACGCGCGTGCCATTAGGGAGCTACGGTCGCGGCCGATCGGCCGAATGGCAACCGAGTGCACACGATAGGACGAGCATCGCTAGAATTAGGGCCATGACCGGCCGTTACGAGCACGACCACCATCTTCGCCCGCAAGGGGTTCAGCGGCGACTAGCTGGAGCGGGTGGTCGACGTGATCACTCGTGACCGACGGCTATGGATCGACACGATGCTGGCCGAGGAGTACGGCCTGCAGGTCCAGGGACCCAACCCCATGCGCGCGGGCGCGGCCACCTTCGCCGCGTTCCTGGTGGTGGGGCTGGTGCCGCTCGTGCCCTTCCTCGTTCCGGGGCTTCCTAGCGAACAGATGTTCCTTGCTAGCGCCATCGCGACCGGCATCGCGTTCCTGTTCGTGGGACTCGGCAAAGGGTGGGTGCTGGATCGGCCGCTCGCGTGCGCGGGGCTCGAGACCTTGCTGACCGGCGGCGCCGCGGCGGTGCTCGCGTACCTGGTCGGCAACTGGCTGCGACGCGCCTTCGGCGCATAGCCCCCGGAGCGGCTCACATGCCGTGGAGCATCGGGGCATCCACTCGCGGGTGAGGGAGATGGTGGAAGAGGACGAGACGAGACCGGTCGAGATCCACGTTGGCGAAGCGACGCTGCAAGGGGATCTCGGCGTTCCGAAGGGCGCACGCGGGCTAGTGGTCTTCGCCCACGGAAGCGGCTCGAGCCGGCTCTCTCCGCGAAACCGGTTCGTCGCCTCGGTGATGCGGGAGGGTGGGCTCGCGACCCTCCTCTTCGATCTGCTCACCGAGGACGAGGAGCGGATCGACCTCAGGACGAGGGAGCTGCGATTCGACATCGGACTCCTGGGGCGCCGGCTCGTCGGTGCGATCGACTGGATCGGCCGTGAAAGCGCGATCGACGGGCTCGCAATCGGAACTTTCGGATCATCGACTGGCGCGGCGGCTGCGTTGATCGCCGCCGCCCAGCGGCCCGACTCCGTCCGCGCGGTGGTCTCGCGTGGGGGTCGGCCCGACCTCGCGATGGAGGTTCTCGATCGCGTTCGCGCCCCTACGCTCCTGATCGTGGGCGCGCGCGATCAGGCGGTGATCCCGCTCAACGAGAAGGCGCTGGCCGCCCTGCGGTGCGAGAAGAAGCTCGAGCTCATCCCCGGCGCCACCCACCTCTTCGAGGAGTCGGGGACGCTCGAGCAGGTTGCGGCGCTGGCGCGCGACTGGTTCGTCCAACATCTCGGCCAGTCATCCAGCTGAGGGCCCTCGATTCCCTTACCTCAGCTCGCTCGCGCGGATCGTGCGGCTCCAGCGAGGCGCCCCATCGGAGCCATAGATCGTCATCATGACCCGGCGGTCGTCAGCCGGGCCGTCGAAGTCGAGGATCGCGAAGTTGCGCTCGGGGACGAACGTTCCCTCCACGCGCAGCGCGTTGGGCTCTTCCTCGGCGTAGACGCCCGCAGTCAGCGGCGAGACGGTGAGATCGTAGAGAGGATAGCTGCCCTGTCGCTCGAAACGCGTGAGCTCGGCCCGGTGACGGTCGCCCGATAGGAAGACGATTCCGGTGATACCCTCTTCCTCGATCGCCGCCAGCAGCGCTGCCCGCTCCTCGGCATACGAGGCATAGTTCTCGAAGTAGGCGACCAGGTTCAACACCTGTCCTCCGATCGCCACGATCTTGAACGTCGCCCGGCTCGAGGCTAGCGCATCGATGAGCCACTCGAGTTGCCGCTCCCCGAGGATCATGCGCGAGCCGGTCTTCCGGCCGTTCGGACTTCGATCCCATCGGTCGTCGAGCAGGAAGAACTGGACGTCTCCCCACTCGAACGTCGTCGTCACGCCGCCGATTTCCTCGACGCCGAGTTCGGGGTTGACCCAGAACAGTGAGAACGCCTCACGCGTCCAGTGCTTGCCAGCGAAGGAGCGATCGCTGTTGTTGGGGCCGTACTCGTGGTCGTCCCAGATCGCGTAGTGGTGGACGGAACCGAGCAAGGGCTGGAGCTCGGGATACGATCGCGTGTGGGTATAGCGGTAGAGCATTCCGGCGCGCGATCCCCAGTTCCGCGACTCGTAAGGCCGGCGGATCGGTGCGCCAACGCCACAACGGCGGGGTCTGGAACGCGAGCGGGTAGGGACGCTCTACCGCTCGGCCGTTCAGCCACACCTCGTAGGAGTAGCGTCGCCCAGGTTCGACGCTGTCGGCGATCGCCCGGGCGATGAACGCTGTCTCGGCCCACGTTGTCACAGGCGCGGTCCGGTACGTCCGCTCCGGCCGTGTTGTGTCGCGATAGCGGAACACGATCTCCGCCGGTTCCGTCGTCTGGACCCACAGCGCGACCTCCCGCATGTCGCCATGACCGACCATCGGGCCCGCGCGGATGGTGGCGCTGTGCTCGCCTCCGCCGTGAGCGCACGCCGTCCCAAGAACGACGATCCCCAGCGCCCATACTCGATAACGCCTCGAGTCGTTGCGCGCGGACACGCGTCTCAATCAGCCACCTGACGCGCGACGGCGCGTTGGCTTGCGCGCAGAGCCTGGCTGATCTCGATCGTGTACGCCGGATCGGCGGGCTCGATCGCCCGCACGCGCTCGGGGAGCCGGCCGATCTCGCGCTTTGCGCGCACGCGCGCCTGGTCCAGCGCCTCCCTTCCGGCTTCGCTCCGCTCCCCGCCCTTCATCACCCGGATCAGAAGTGGCTCGCCGTCGTGCTCCTCGTCGTGTCGAGCGAGAAGGTCGCGCACGGCGCCCCCCTTCTCCTCGAGCCGGAAGACCTGCTTCCTTCCCGGCAGGATCGGCTTCCCCGGTGAGAGCTTGAGCCGCCCCTCGCCACCGTATTCCACCAGCTTGTAGGCGATGTCGAGCGCCGGCGCATCGGGCGCCACACCCATGCGGGTCCCCACGCCGAACCCCACCACCGGCGTCCCAGCCCCGACGATCCTCGCGACTTTGTGCTCGTCGAGCCCGCCGCTCAGGAAGATCCCCACCCGGTCGAGACCTGCCCGATCCAGGATCTCGCGCGCGCGGAACGTGAGCTCGATCAGGTCGCCCGAGTCGATCCGCACGCCGCTCACGCGAAAGTCCCCACCCAGTTCGCGCGCCAACTCCACCACCTTCTCCACGCCCTCGATGGTGTCGTAGGTGTCGACCAGGAGGATCGTCTCGGGATAGAGCCGTGCGAAGGCGCGGAACGAATCGATCTCCTCGTCGAACGCCTGAACGTAGGAGTGGGCCATGGTGCCGGCGATCGGCATCCCGTAGACGGCGCCGGCGAGGACGTTGCTCGTCGAAGCGACACCGGCCACGTGGAACGCACGCGCCGCCTTCATCCCGGCGTCGGTCCCGTGGTACCGCCGGAGCCCGAAGTCGACGACGGGGATCCCACGCGCGGCGTGGACCACGCGCGCCGCTTTGGACGCCACCGCGGTCTGGAAGTGGACTTGGTTCATCAAGAAGGTCTCGGCGAGCTGGGCCTGCCCGATCGGCGCCACAACCTCGAGGAGCGGCTCGTCGGCGAAGACTGGTGTCCCCTCCGGCACCGCCCACACGTCGCCGCTGAAGCGGAAGCTCTCGAGCCAGGAGAGGAAGGTGTGGTCGAACTGGCCGGTCGTGGCCAGGTACTCGAGATCGTCGGGTCCGAAGCGCACCGTCTCGAGGTAGTGGAGGGCGTCGTCGAGACCGCAGGCCAGAAGGTAGTTCCGGCTTTCGGGAAGGCCGCGGAAGTAGAGGTCGAACACCGCCTCCTCGTCCATCCCCTCCTCCCGATAGGCCCGCAACATCTTGAGCTCGTAGAGGTCGGTGAATAGCGCGAGATCGCGGTCGGTGACCCAGGAGGAGCGACCGTGCGGCGTCATGCCCTAAGCCTTACCCCTCCGGTCACCTGAATCAAGCGCAATCGCGAGTCGCCGTTCAGCAGCCGAGACCGCGGACACGAACCTGTTGCCCCTCGAGCTGGGCGGAGACGCCGAACCGCTCGACGAGCCAGAGGTTGGTGACTAGATGGTCGGTGGGGCGCGGCACGGTCCACCGACTTTCGCCCGCGGCGATGGCCGCGAAGAGAACGAGCATGTCGGCGGCGTGGCGATCGACGGTGGCGCCGGTCGCGAGATCGGCCAGGAGATCCTCGGCTACGCGGCGGCCGATCGCCTCCGAGCGCCGCCCGGGCGCGCCGGCGTGGTCGGCGCCGATCCGGCACCCGGTCGAGGTCTCGGCCCACGCTACGAGGTCGGCGCCGCGTTGCGCCGAGGTCGTATCGTAAACCCGCTCGATCGCGGTACTGAGCCCAGCATCGCGCAGCCGCGCCTCGCACGTCTCGGCCATCCGATCGCTGACCCGGGCCTCCTCGAGGTGGCTCGAGAGCGCGATCCCGCGCACGGTCTCGACCTGGCCACGCTCTTCGAGCGCGAGCGGCGCGAGCGCGGCCGCCGGACGGACGACGATCTCGATCTCGCCCGAGCCGCGAGGGACGTATCCCGGTCGGAGGACTCGGAGCTCGGCACCGATCCCCATGCGGCCCAAGAGCGGCGCCAGGACGTGCGCCAGATGATGGGCGGAAGGCGCGAAGTCCTGGAACAATCCGCCCACGATCGTCGCCTCGACCCGCGCGTCCGCCCGTGCTGCGAGGGGCAGGACACACAAGCCGAACATCGTCGTCGAGCCGGCCGTGCCGATATCCCACCGGTACCGCCCGCCGCGGGGGCGGCGCATCGGACGGAAGATGAAGGACGACGAGCCGACCGCGAGCCCTTCGACCTCGGCGTCGGTCATCTCGGCGCACGCCGCGATCGCTGCCATGTGCTGGGGTCTGAGACCGGGCTTGTCGCGACCGGCGCGGGCGCGAACGATGCGCAACGGAACCCCCAGGAGTGCAGCCAGGACGACCGAGAAGCGGACGATCGTGCCGCTCCCGAGCTGGGCCGATCCGTCGATCTCGATCATGAGGGAACGCTACTCGAACGACTCGAGGGCTTCGATCTTTCGCCGCAACTTCTCTTCTACCGACAGGCCCGACTCGAAGCCCCACAGCGCATCCTCCCACGAACCGTACATCGGGTTCGGGAGGACGATCCACTTCCGGCCCCACTTCTCCTCGTGGGCGCGGACCACCGAGTCGCGCTGACCGAGCGGCAGGCGGGCGGACACGAAGTCGTTGAAGTCGTCCCCGATGAGGAGGACGATCCGGAACTCGTCGGCGACCGCCGCCCGGCGCGACGACTTGTCGCGATCCCAATCGGGGCGCTCCTGGTAGAGGAAGACGGTGTCGCGCTCGGGATCGAGCGGGAAGCCATGCTTCTCGAGATTCGCTCGCGTCGCCGCCTCCTGGGTCACACCACGGTTCGTGACGTAGAAGACCGTGACGCCGCGCCGCGCCGCGTCGCTCAGGAACTCCAGCGCGCCCGGGACGGGTTCGGCGACGGCCTTCTGGACCCAGCGGTCCCACGTCTCGGCGTTGAACTCCTGGTCCTCGCGGACCAGGTAGGCCTGCTGAGGCGTGTTGAGGAGGACCGTCTCGTCGACGTCCACGACGATGGCGGGCGGCTTTTGGCGATAGGGGTCGACCTGCTCGACCGCCGCGGTCCACGTGGAGTCGGCGAGGGCCTCGGGAAGCACGCGTGTCGCGACGGCGTAGGCTTGCTCAGCCGTCCCGCGGTACTCGGCCGCGGTCTGGACCCAGAGCGTGGAGTTGAGATCTGGATAGCGAGCGCGAGGGGCGCACGCGCTCAACGCGAAGAGAGCGATGGCCCCGACGCGCAGAACTGCGGTCCCAGGGGTCATGACGGCGCGCGGAGTGCTGTGTTCCTTGCGGTCACGTCGGCGATACGATAGGCCCGACGCTCCCGACGATCAACGCCCTGAACGCAGACCCCCGCGCTCCGCCGACCGCCGCTACAACTGAGCCACGATCCGCAGGAGTCCGATCAGCCCGAGCAGAAGCGTGCCTGTCGCCGCGCTCGGCGCATATCCCCAACGCCGACTGTAGGGCCATGTCGGGAAGAGGGCCAGGGTGAGCATGAGCAGGAAAACCAGACCGACGCCCAACATTATCGACCTCCTCTCGCTCCGTGCGACACCTCCACGGTTCGACATACGACATTTGCATGAGACACTATCACGATTCGATACACGACAGTTGATGCGACACAAGGTTCGACGTACAACGGTGCGAGAGGTAGCGTGAACGTGCTGAAGCTCACGCTCCTCGGATGGAGGTCGTCCTGCGATGAGGATCGCGTTCCTGGGGGACGTCATGCTGGGGCGCGGCGTGGGCGCCGAGATCCCGCGCCGATCGCCCGAGTCGTTCTGGACCGACCTGAGAGAGGTCCTCCTGGAGATGGACCTCGTCGTCGCCAACCTCGAGTGCGCGATCACGACCCACCCGGTTCCCTGGACGCGAACGCCCAAGGTGTTCCACTTCCGTGCCCCACCCGATGCGGTCGACGTCCTCCACGCGGCGGGGATCCGGATGGTCTCGCTCGCCAACAACCACGTCCTCGACTTCGAGGTCGAGGGATTCCTCGACACCTTGCGCCACCTCGACGAAGCAGGGATCGCGCGCGCCGGCGCCGGGCGCGACATCGCCGAAGCGTCGCGGCCGGCGGTCGTCGAGGCGGGAGATCGGCGGATCGCCATGATCGCCGCCACCGACAACGAGTCCGAGTGGGCGGCCGGGCCGAATACGCCCGGCGTCCAATGGCGCCGTTTCGCCCCCGACGAGGCCAGGTCGCTGGAAATGGTGGAGCGCGGCGTGCGGGACGCGCGCGAGGCGGGGGCGGACCTGATCGTCTTGTCGCTGCACTGGGGTCCCAACATGGTCCCTCGCCCGCCCGCTCGCTTTCGCGCGTTCGCGCGGGCGGTGATCGAGCGCGGCGTCGATGTCCTGCACGGCCACTCGGCTCACATCTTCCAGGGGGTCGGCGTTCACCGCGGACGGCCGATCCTCTACGATACCGGCGACACGCTCGACGACTACGCCGTCGATCCGGTTCTCAGAAACGACCAGTCGCTCGTCTTCGTGCTGGACGTTGATCCCGAGGGGCCAAGAGAGCTCACGCTGATCCCGATCCGACTCCGCTATGCGGAGGTCGGGCTCGCGAAGGGGCGCGACCTGGAAGAGATCCAGGCCCGGATCGTCGCCCGCTCGACCGAGCTCGGGACGCACGTCGAG
>JBHEOA010000058.1:0-79315 GCA_046261835.1 Gemmatimonadota bacterium | reverse complement strand
CCCCTGAAGTCACGATCTGACGAGCGAGTCTCTCAGCCTCCCAGCTTTGCCACGAAGCTCTGAAGATTGTCGTGACCAGTGATCTCGATACGTGGCATGGCGAGCCGTGGCTCCCGGAAACCGCTCGGCCCCGAACGGGTGGATAGAGCGAACGTGTAACCGCAAGCGCCCACCAGGTGCTGGACCACCGGGTCGGTATCCCCGTAGGGATACGCGAATGCCGTTACCGGGCGACCGAGACCCCGCTGGAGGATCGCGCGGGAACCGGCTGCCTCCTGCACGATCTCGGCGTTCGACAAGCCCGTCATCGGTCGATGCGTAGTCGAGTGCGAACCGAAGATCGCGCCGTCGTTCCGCAGGCGCTGGATCGCTCGCCAATCAAGCAAGGGAACCTGCTCACCCAGCTCAACGTCCCAATAGTTGGTTTTGCCGATACAGTCGGCCACTAGAAAGACGACCGCGGAGAAACTGTATCGTCGCAGCAGCGGCCATGCATAAATCTCGAAATCGAGAAAGCCGTCGTCGAACGTGAGCAACACCCGCCGACCGGGCAACGGTCGACGAGCATTCATTGCCGCGCCCCATTCCTCGAACGTGACGTCGCGGAAACCGGCATCATGCAAGTACCGGAGTTGCGTCTCGAATTCATCGGGGGTCACCCGGTAGCGGGCTGTGCTGGCTGCACCTTCGGGAGCGATATGGTGGTACATGAGGATGGGAAGACGGGTCGTGTTCGTTGCGGCCGACTCATCCCTCGGCTTCAACGCTCCACCCTTCGGTCGAAACCTAGCCGCGACGTGAGGAGCTGGGGGCAAATGTGGGACCCGCTCGACGACTGCCGGTTCTGCGGAGGAGTCGAGAGGCACCGCGTTGGCATCTCGCTGAAATAGCTGAATCCGATAGAGCTCCGAACGCAGCTCGCGAACCAGATGGAGCGAGGAGATCCCCGCGAGGGTTTCGCCGATCGTTTTGGCTCCGAACGGCACATCCCACGCGAAACCCGGCTCATCGGGATCGTCGACCACCACGTTGGCATGAGCGATGATGAGGTGGCCGCCTGGCTCCAGCGCGCTCGCGAGCTTGCGTCCCACCGAAGCCAGGGTCGCGACGTCACCGACAAAGTACAGAACCTCGCTACAGACGATGAGGTCGAAGCGTCCGGGAATGGGATCCGTTACGAAATCGAGCTGATGAAAATGGACGTTGGTAAAGGAAGCGCATGCTACCGCCGCACGCTCGAGCGCGATCGATGAGATGTCTGCTGCAACGAGCCGCCCGACCCGCGGCGCGAGCTGCCGCGTAAAACGACCCTCCGCGCACGCGAGCTCCAACGCGCTGCCGATCGTGCCGTTTGGTATCAGGGAAAGGGTCTGTTCATACTTGAGCTGCTCGTACGGCGTCGCGTAGCTCCACGGGTCCTGAACCGATGCGAACATCGTCTCGAAGTGGTGTCGGTCGAACGAACGGGCAGGACCGGAGTCCACGGCGGGCTCCCTGGATCCAGGTCCGTTGTCGGTCTCAGTCGTTTGGGGAATCCGCCAGAGTAGCTCGGGAGCATGGACCACGCGGAAAGGCTTGTCATGGCTCGCACTGAGCCTTACCACGGGCTGACCGCAGGCCGCGGCGCTTTCGAGCACGTCTTCGGCGGTCTCAGCGGGGAACTGTGCGCGTCGAGCGACGGCGCCCGGGACACCCAAAGGATTGTGCCGGGCGAGCACCAGGCCACAAGCTCCAGGGCCGAGAGCATTGGACAAGACTCGACGCCACTCTGGTGCAAGCAATTTGGCGGCCGGAGGGGGGATGACTGTGACAGACTCATCATCAATCTCTCGGCCGCGATGGGTGCGTTCGGCGGCTGCCGCCAACCGCTCGCGGAGCGTGCCACCCTCGTCTAGCGAACGACCGAGCAGGCCCTCGCGTATCGCCGCGCGACATAGCTCGAAGCCGCTGGCAGAGGTGATCGTGGAGCGCAGCTCCTGCGCTCGAACGACACCTTCGGTCGGCTCGGCGACCGTGGTTCCAATCGGCAGACCGCCGACACGTATCTCGACCGTGACCTGGGTGGCTCGTGTCCGGAGCTTCGGCAGATCATCGGCAACCTCGACCGCCACCCAGTCAGCCGCCTTCCGTCGAGGGGCAGGCTCCGCCTGGTCAGAGCGTTCGGCATGATAAAATCGCTCCGAATGCCATCCCGGGCGATTCCATAACTCCTGAAGGAAGACTAGCCAGCCGATGCGATCGTGCAGACGAATCGGCGCAGCGACCTCTTCGTCCGGTACGGTGACCAAAGCTGTACCGCCGCGTGACACGACGATACCACCCGGGCCGCGGCTGAACTGGAGCGTCTGGTACTCCCGTCGCTCGAAGAATTGGCCCAGGATCGCCCAGGCGTACTCAGCAGCGATCGCGTCGGCCAGCACTCCGGCGGACACGAGGCCGTCGCACGCTGGAAGGAGAAGGGTTCCGAGCTGCTCGCCTTCGATTTCGACTCGGCAGTGGATTCGCTCCACGCCGTCGGGTACGGTGATCGATGGGATCGGCTCGGTGACCTCCACCTGGACGGCGAGGGTCGCGCCACGCGTGAACGGCCTGGGTAATCGGGAGGCATCGATCGTGAGACGCTCGAGGGCGATGCCCGCCCGGCGCGCCAGCCGCGAGGCTCCCGATCGTGTCTCCAGGACCTCGAGAAAGTCCTGAACGTCATTGCTTACGCGAGGCCAGAGATCGTCCCACTCGCGGGACGATCCGCCATCCACGAGAGGGACGGTCCGGAATATCTGCTCGGCCAGGTCATGCGGATCGAGATCGGGCGCGCGCTCGCCGGCCACGACGTCGAGCACCCGTTGGGGATCCTCACCGCGACTCACGAAGAGGATGGCGACCCGCGCTGCGAATCGAAAGCGGGAGGATGACAGTTCGAACTGTGTCGCGCCGCCGACGTGCAGTGGATCAGGCACCCTCGGATCGTGCTCGTGTCCGCGCTGGATTACCGACAGCCCATCGTGAAGAAAGCGTTCGTCATCCGTGGCCGACGATGGCCGGCGTACTCGGTAATGCGCAACGATTTCCGAGACCCGACCGAAGCGAGTCCCTGATCGTGCAACGCGCTGCCATAAATCCCAATCCTCACAGGTCCAGAGCGTCGGATCGAACCCACCCACTCTCTCAACATGCTCGCGACGGACGAGGCAAGCATGAATCTCGAATGCACGGAAGTTGGCGAAGAATTGAAAAAGATCGCCCGTGTTGGGACCGAACTGCGGATCCATCGGCATGCCATTGTCGGTGACCTGTGCCCACCCGCCATGCACGGCGTCGAGCGTTCCATCGGCCACTACCGCCCGGGCTAGCAGCTCGAGCGCGCGAGGATGGAGCCAATCGTGGGCATCGAGAAAGAGCAGCCAATCATTACGGGCATGGGCGATCCCCGCGTTCCGAGCCGCGCCTACGCCGAGGTGCTTCTGTCGGATGAGGCGTATCCGGGAGTCACGATCGACATGGCGCTGGGCCACATCGGCGGTGTCGTCGGATGAGCCGTCGTCGACGACGATCGCTTCCCAGCGGGTATACGTCTGCGCGACTAGCGATTCGAGCGTCTCGGCGATCGTCTCTCCCGCATTGAAGGCCGGTACGACAACCGAAACCGAGGGAAGCACGACGGCTGGTCCGGACGGCTCTTGCGCAACCGGCGCTTGCAGCCCGGGAGCGACTGGATCAACGCCGGCGGCACCGACGCCGGGCGCGTCCAACAGTGACTCCACCAGCTCGGTGGCAAGCAGCGCACGGAGATGAGCGCCCCGCAAGGGCTCGGCTCCGGGATGTGGAGGGATCCGCCCAACCCTGAGGCTACCGTAGCGGAGCCGGACACCGTCGGGCCGCTCCGCATCCAGGCGCTGCTCCGCAGCCTCGAGCCCTTCTCGCAGATCGATATCGATCAGAGTGAAAGGCCACGCGGCGGAAGCTGCGCGTGCTCTTAACGCTTCTAGGGCTCGTTGCTTGCCGACCGATAGAGCAACGCCGCGCCAATACCAATAAGACGTGAGGCCGTCTTCCAGCTTGCGCCAGCTGTCACGTCTGCGAAGGAGCTCGAGGAGTCCGAGCGCCCACCGGTAACCGCCCGCCAGAAGGTCCCCCAACCACGGCGCGCCAAACGCCAAGCGGCGTCCGAGTCCAATGACGGTCCACTGTGATGGCTCGGCACCCGATATCGGAAGCACGGGCCAGAGCTCGGGATAGAGCCGGGCCAGACGAACGTCCCCCCTGCCTTCCTCCACCTTGCGCTTGACGAGCCCGCGGTAGCTACGCGACTCATGATGCCAAGCGATGGCGGTGGGGGCGAACGCAATCCGCCCACCGCAGCGTATCACTTTGAGACCCAGCTCGTAGTCATGGCGGGCCTTCAGCTCGACATCGAAGCCACCCACTTGGGAGAAGAGCGCAGCCGGAATCGACAAATTGCTGCTGAATACATTGTCATACGTGAAGCGGTGTCCGGGTTGGCGCATAGCCGCGAATCGCTCTTCCCACCAGTCCCACAAGGCGATCGTGCTCCAGTTTGCCCCAGGACGGTGAACCGCCATTGGTGGCCCGATGACCATCGCTGGCACACCCAGCTCTGCATGCATTCTCTGGTGCTCCGCCAAGAGACCGGGCCCGGGCTCCATGTCGTCGTCCAAAAACACGAGCAACTCCCCTTGGGCATGCGCCGCGCCCAGGTTGCGGGCCGCTGCCGCGCCCAGCCCTGGCGCCTGCTCCAGAACCTGCACCGTGAACGGAAGCGGCTCGGCTCGGAGAGCTTCGACCGTATCGTCGGTGCAGCCGTCGGCAACAACTCGCACTTCGAAACGCTCGGACGGAAATGTGTCGTCGCGGAGTGTTCGCAAGAGCCGTAGCAGCGAGACCTTTCTATTGTGGGTTGGAATCACCACGCTGATTGCCGGGCGCTTCACGATTGACGTCACCGCCGCTGACTCGCGGGTTCGAACCTTTGCCGCAATGCGCAGCAGGCCCTTGCACCGGGAACGGATCCGCGTAACTCCGCGAGGATCAAGTCGAGCGAGAGAGTGCGCATGTGCTAGCTGACGACGTTGGTGAGACCACCAAATCGGAGACCAAAGGCCTGTCGAATTATATATCTTAGCTGATGCTGCAGATAACAGCATGTAACATTTCGTGCTAGGCACAGAGCAAGCTCGAGACCGCGGCTCATGAGGTGAGGGACTCTTTGGCGAATCCCATTGCGAACGTTCTAGTGACGGGCTCGAGCGGCTTGATCGGGTCCGAGCTCATCACCTATTTCGATCGTCTCGCGGATCGGGTGATTGGCATCGACAACAACATGCGGGCCGATTTCTTCGGACCGGGGGGAGATACTCTCTGGAATCTCGAACGGCTGCGGGAAGCAACCTCTCACTTTTCCCATAATCCTCTCGACATCCGCGATCGGGATGGACTGGGGGACCTCTTCCAAGGAGACGGGCCGTTCGATCTGGTGATCCACTGTGCAGCCCAGCCAAGTCACGACCTGGCAGCGCGTCGGCCGTTCGACGATTTCGACGTCAACGCCGTGGGTACCCTAAATCTCCTGGAGACCACAAGGCGTTACTGCCCCGATGCCGTGTTCATCTTTCTCTCGACCAACAAGGTCTATGGGGACGCTCCCAACGAGCTCCCGTTGAAGGAGCTGGAACGTCGTTGGGACTACCTGCGTGAGGATGATTACGACGGCATCACCGAGGAGATGCGGATCGACCAATCCAAGCACTCGCTGTTCGGGTCCAGCAAGCTCGCCGGAGACATCATGACGCAGGAGTATGGTCGCTACTTCGGGATGCGCACCCACTGTCTGCGTGGAGGCTGTCTCACGGGTCCATACCATTCCGGGGTCGAGCTGCACGGGTTCCTGTCCTACCTGGTCAAGACACAGCTACTCGGCGGTACGTACACGATCTTCGGCTACAAGGGAAAGCAAGTCCGAGACAACATTCACAGCTATGACGTAGCGACGTTGTCGAGAGGATCTACCATGAACCGCGTATCGCCGAGGTATACAACGTCGGGGGAGGGAGGGAGAACTCGTGTTCGATTCTCGAAGCCTTCGATATGACGGAGTCCATGACAGGGCAGCGAATGAATTTCCGATATCTCGACGATCCTCGCGTAGGGGATCACATCTGCTATATCAGTAATCTCAATCGAGTGAAGAGCCAGTATCCAGGCTGGCGGATCACGAGGTCACTCGACGCGATCCTTCGCGAGCTTATCGAGGCGTGGGAACTGCGCCTCAGCAACTCCCGCTCCGATCAATTGAGTCGGTGAACCCACCAGCGCGTGGCTGACACTCGTGAAGACCTCTTTCATCGACACGCTGGCGCTCCGCGAGAGGTTCTGCGACCACTATCTCCGTAAGCGGGATCCGATCGCAGAGGATCGAATGTTCTGGCGGGCGCATTCGTTCCGCCAACTGGTTCATCTCCTACCCGGTCAATCGATCCTCGAGCTCGGTTGTGGTGGTGGAACGTTCACCCGTCAACTCGCTCGCGTGTCCCGCGGTGAGAATCCTATCATGGGAGTCACTTTCCAAGAGGGTCTGTGGAGGGGCGACGTCCCTCCATCGGTAACACTCGTCCATGCGGAGGTGCTCCCCGGTCCGCTAGCGGGCCGGACGTTCGATTTCGTGGTTGCCACCGACCTGCTAGACAAGCGGAACTGCGCGGAACTACTCCAGCAGGTCTACGATCTCCTGAGTCCGGGTGGGGAGGTGGTGTTCTACGAGAGCAATCCCTGGAACCTGGTGCTGAAGGGACGACGTTTCGTGGGCAGCCTATTCGGCCGGCGCGATCCACGGTATCTGCTGCCCCGGCCGCAGCTTTACGAGCTCATGTCGGAGGTAGGCTTCATCCGAGTGTTCGCGGTCTTTCACGATTTCGTCTATGCTCCTCTCAGCCCTCGACTGGTCTGGTTGCTCAGGGGTTTCTCCATTGTAGCTGAGAACATGCCTGGCGTGCGCACGTTCGCCGGGTCCATCCTCCTGCACGCCCAGAAGCCACCACGTCGGGTCGAGAAGTCGGGGGCGTCCCTCTGTACCCATGCCTCCCTCCATCGGGCGATCTCTGTCGTAATCCCATGCTACAACGAGGAGGTGAATATCAAGCCGCTCATCGTCCGGCTGCGGGATCTGTACGGTGACTATCTGCACGAGATCATTCCTGTCGATGACAACAGCACGGATGGAACGCGTGTGGTGATGAGGCAGCTTGCCGAGGAAGACGATCGAATCCGACCCGTTTTCCGCACTCCGCCTCAGGGAGTAGGACGGGCGCTGGCGGACGGCTACCGGGCCGCGACCGGGCGGTATGTCCTGTCGATGGATTGCGACTTCCAGCACCTTCTGCCTGAAATCCGAGACCTCTTCGATGCAGCTGCCAAAGGGTACGACCTGATCATGGGCAGTCGCTTCTCCAGGCACAGCGTTCTGCTCAATTATCCCTTCCAGAAGATCGTAGCCAACCGTGGTTTTCACCTCCTGGTCCGCTATGTCCTGCGTTGGCGCGTCCGGGATGTGACGAACAACCTGAAACTCTCAGCCCTTCAGCGTCGTGGTCGTCGATGACGGCTCGGTGGACGATACCTGGGAACGGGCCGCGCGGATACCCGTTGCGCTTCTGCGGCACGCGTGCAATCTCGGACAAGGGGCGGCCTTGCAGACGGGGATTCGCTATGCGCGCATGCAATCCGACGTGCGGTTCGTCGTGACGTTCGATTCCGATGGGCAACATTCTGCCGCCGATATCCGGCGGCTGCTCGCCCCCCTTGAATCGGGCAAGTATGATGTTGTGTTCGGTTCTCGATTCGCTGCCGGCGGGCCATCGACCGGCATGCCCGCGAGCCGCCGCCACGTCCTCCGACTCGCAGTCGCCTTGACGCGCCTGACGACGGGACTGACCGTAACCGACACGCATAATGGGCTGCGAGCGTTCACCGCGGAAGCGGCAGGCAAGATCGTGATCCGCCAGAACGGCATGGCGCACGCTTCCGAGATTCTCGGTCAAATCGCCTCCCTGGGGTGCGCTGGTGCGAGGTGGCTGTCACCGTGCGATACGCCGAGTACTCTCTGCATAAAGGACAGTCGTTGACCAGCGGCATCAACATCCTTTGGGACATCCTGACGGAGCGTGTTCGATGAGACTCCTGCCCAGTCAAGTCATCATAGTCGCGGCGATCCTGCTGTTCGGCTTGTATGCCTTCCGGCTTCGGAACTTGGTTCGCGACCGGGTGATCTTCGCGGCGCTCGTTCTGGGCGGGATCGTGCTGGCGATCTATCCCGATCTGTCCACGCGGATCGCGAATCGCTTGGGCGTGGGGCGGGGGACCGATCTGCTACTCTATGTGTTCCTGCTGTTCAGCCTCTTCTACAATGTCCCGTCGCTTCGCACTGGCGGAAGGTCAACCGGCGCATCACCGACATCGTCCGTCAACAGGCCATCGAAACAGCGCGGCAGGGGCCCCAGTCGTAGCGACCATCATCGTGTGACCGTTGCCAATCAAGCCGCGCAAGGCATGCATGTGAAGCACGATCAAGTCTTCGACCTCGAGCGTGTCGTTCCGGATCTTCTGAGACTGAGCGATCCGATCGAGGCCGGGGTGCTCGAGATCCACCAAGCTCGCTATCGATTAGCGGCAGCGCGGGCGACTGGCAAATCCGTACTCGACCTCGCCTGTGGGGTCGGCTACGGAAGTGCAATCCTGAAAGAGGCGGGGGCGGCGTCGGTCTTAGCCGTGGACCTGTCGAACGAGGCCATCGAGTACGCGCGGGCGCGCTACGCGGCCGAGGGGGTCGAGTTTCGCGTCGCGGATGCGGCGACATTCACACCAGAAGCACGGTTCGAACTGGTCGTGAGCCTCGAGACCATCGAGCACGTCCCCAATGCGGTAGGGTTCGTGCATCGGCTCGCGTCGTTCGTTAAGCCCCGCGGCGAGCTCGTCGGCTCGGTGCCTACCACGCTGTCGAGCGATGTCAACCCATACCACCTGCACGATTTCTCGCCTCGTGAGTTCCGGCGGCTGTTTCGCGACTGCGGCCTGGAGATCATTGACGAGATGACGCAGCTGCAGCCTTTCTCGCCTTTCGGCCTGCTTCGCACGCGCCGCACCTCGCGCCGGAGCTACACGTTTCGGCCCAACCTCGTCAGCTGGTACGTGACTCATCCCGCGATGGCCGTCCGCCGCCTCGCGTGCACGCTCGGCCACGGGTTCACCAATGAGTACTTGACCCTGGTGGCTCGCAAGCCGCGCTAGATGCGGCGAGCTCATCCATGATCTTCACCGATAAATTCGTATACGTCCACGAGCCTAAAACCGGCGGAACGTTCGTGACTCATGTCCTCCGGCGAATCCACTTCGGTGAGCGGGAGAGCACCGAAGCAAAACCCCAGACCTCGAGCCGGTTTTCCCTCAAGCTGTTGCCAAGACGGAGCAGGGAGTCCCACCCCCACCAGGCGACGTACGGGACCCTCACCATCGGGGAGCACAAGCATGCGACCGCCAGCGAAATCCCGCCGGAACATCGGGACAAGGTCATCCTGGCCACGGTGCGGAACCCGTATGACCTGTATGTGTCCGAGTTCGAGTTCGGCTGGTGGAGGAAGCCGAGTTTTCGTAAGGATTTCCGTGATCTACCTGGCTTCCACACCACCTATTCCCATTTTCCCAACCTCTCATTCGAAGAGTACGTGCGATTCATCAATCCAGATCCCGAAAAGGTCTACCTCCGGCCCGATGGAACACCCGCCCCGGGGGTCGGAGCATTCAGCAAGCGCTTCGTGAAGTTCTATTGCAAGAGTCCACAGGATGCGCTGCGCAGGCTGGGTGATGGCTACATCGCCAGCGAGCAGTACCGCGAGGATTTGTACGAAATCCGCTTCATTGCCACGGACCGACTGAACGAGGAACTGTATCGCTTCCTTCTCGAAATGGGATACCGGGAGCCAGATATCGCCTTCATCCCGGATCTGGGGCGGATACGACCCTCCGATTCGCGCCGAGGTGACGATCAGCGCTGGGAGGAGTACTACACGCCCGAGCTGAAGCGACTCGTTCGCGAGCGGGAGCGGATGCTGTTCACCTTGTTCCCCCAGTTCGATCTTTGATTTCGCCCTCGGAAACGCTTGTGAACTCGCCAGGTCATGAGTCTTTTCGGGCCGTTGTGCCGCTCGTCCCCTTCGAGGAGACGCGACCCCTTTGGTCCATAATGATCCCCACGTACAATTGCGTTCACCACCTCCATTCCGCGCTTAACAGCGTCCTTCAGCAAGATCCCGGGCCCGATCAGATGCAGATCGAGGTGATCGATGACGCTTCCACTGCGGGAGATCCGGGTGCTCTCGTCTCGAGTATGGGCGGCCGGGTCGGCTTTTGGCGCCAGCCCAATAACGTGGGGCATGTGCGCAACTTCGAGACCTGTCTAGCGCGATCGCGGGGCCGATTGGTTCATCTGCTACATGACGACGATGCCGTCCGGCCTGGGTTCTATGCCACGATGGAACGGGCGCTTCGCGCTCACCCCGAGATTGGCGCGGCGTTCTGCCGGCACGTCTACATCGACGAGCAGGGCCATCCGATATCACTCGGCCGAATCGTCCAGGAAGAACCCGGTGTGATCGAGAGCTGGCTTCCGAGAATCGCGGTTCGACAAAGGCTACAGACGTGCGCGATTGTCGTTCGGCGCGAGGTATACGAGAGGCTGGGCGGGTTCGATCGTCGCATCCAGACCTACGGGGAGGATTGGGAAATGTGGGCGCGGATCGCTGCCCACTATCCGGTGTGGTATGAGCCCGAACCGTTGGCGGAGTACCGGCTCCATCCGGTGTCCCTCGCGAAACGCTCTTACCGAACCGGCCAGAACGTGCGCGACCTGCGTCAAGCGATCGAAATCATCCGCTCCTACCTCCCTCCCGAACTTCAAGATTCGCTCACCAAGCAAGCCAGAAAGGAGGCCGCTTTGGTGGCGGTCCGTCAGGCGAGTAAGTCGGCTCGTCTAGGAGATTGGGCGACCGCCCGCATACAGATCAAGGAAGGATGTAAGACGAGCCTCGCCCCGGTGGTGCTGACCCGGATCGCATGGACCGGTCTGAGGGATATCGCCCGCTGGGGCGCACGTCCTCTCCGACGGACCACCAGGCGATCTGTAGTAGCGCGGACATCGGTCGGAGAGGATCACGCCGCGTAGGCTCAGGAAGTCATTCTCGGACAACAATTCGATCGGTTGACACCCCGCCAGGCGCGGCCATACGTTCGAGACGCTCCTCATAGCCCGCGCCCCCACGGAGACCTCCATGCCCGAAATCGGTCAGGTCGAATCCTCCCGGCGCGCCAGCATCGTCATCATGGACGAGGCGGCGATGGACCGGGCGCTCATCCGGATGGCGCACGAAATCGTCGAAGAGACGGGCGGCGGCGACGAGTTGGCGATCGTCGGGATCCAGCGGCGCGGCGTCCAGCTCGCGGAGCGCATCGCCCGCGAAATCGAGCGCCAGACGGGAAAAGCGCCGGAGCAGGGGGCGATGGACATCACCCTCTACCGCGACGATCTGCAACAGATCGGCGATCAGGCGATCGTCCAGAAGACGGAGATGCCGTTCGCCGTGCAGGCAAGGACGATCGTACTGGTCGACGACGTCCTCTATACCGGCCGGACGATCCGGGCCGCGCTCAACGAGATCATGGATTTCGGACGCCCTCAGCGGGTTTTGCTGGCCGTTCTCGTCGATCGCGGACACCGGGAGATCCCAATCCGCGCCGACTTCGTCGGGAAGAACATCCCCACCTCGCGAAGCCAGCAGATCAAGGTCAAGGTGGGAGATCTCGACGGCGTGTGGGAGGTCGAGCTCATCGATCGCGGGACCGAAGCCATCTGAGCGACCCGCGCGCGTGACGGCGGCGCGGTTCGCGCGCAAGGACCTCCTCGGCCTGGTGGGGCTCGAGGCCGCCGAGCTGACCGATCTCCTGGACCGAGCCGACCGACTGTGGGACGCCGCCAGCGGTCCGAGCCGCCTCGCGCAGGTCCCCCCAGGCGTTTCGAGTCTGAGCGCAGCCAACCTCTTCCTCGAACCGTCGACCCGTACGCGGTGCTCGTTCGAGCTCGCCGAGCAGCGTCTCGGCATCGAGCACCTGTCGATCGATGGGGAGCGACTCTCGCTCGAGAAGGGAGAAACAGTCATCGACACCGGCCGCGTGCTTGCGGCGATGGGCGTCAATGTCGTCGTCCTGCGCCATGCGGAGACGGGAGCTCCAAGCATCCTTGCCGAGGCCCTGCCGCAGGTGCACGTCGTCAACGCCGGTGACGGCACCAATGAGCACCCAACCCAGGCGCTGCTCGACCTCCTGACCCTGCGGCGACACTGGGGGTCGCTGGAGGGGCGTCGGGTGGTCATGGTGGGGGATGTCTCGCACAGCCGGGTCGTTCGGTCCAACTACTACGGTCTGGTGGCGCTCGGCGCGAGGGTCACCCTGTGCGGCCCGCTCCACCTGCTGCCGCACGATGGCGCGTTTCCATCCGCCCAGGTCACGGACGACCTGGATGCGGCGCTCTCCGGTGCCGACGCAGTCATGGCGCTCAGGATCCAGCGCGAGCGATTCACGCTGGGCGAGGAGCTGCCGGACCCCTCCGCCTATCGGCGCCGATACGGCCTGACGGTCGATCGCGTCGCCGAGCTCCCCGACGAGGTCGTCGTTCTCCATCCGGGTCCCATGAACCGCGGCACCGAGATCGACGGCGAGGTAGCCGATAGCCTGAGGGCCCTGGTCCTCCGGCAGGTGACGGCTGGTGTCGCGGTTCGGATGGCTGTCCTGTGCGCCCTCGCCGAGGGACGGGCTCGGGCGTGAGGGGAGAGCGGCTCCTCTTGCGGGGAGCGCGACTCTTCGATCCGGCCGGGGGTATCGACGAGACCGCGGACCTTCTGGTAGCGGATCGTCGGATCGTCGACATAGGTTCAAATCTCGACACCAAGGGCGCACGGGTCCTCGACCTCGAAGGGTTTCTCCTCACGCCCGGTCTGGTCGACATCCACGCACATCTGCGCGAGCCGGGGCAAGAGGCCAAGGAGACGATCGCGACGGGCGCAGCCGCCGCGGCTGCCGGGGGCTTCACGACGGTTTGCGCCATGCCCAACACCGAACCCGTGATCGACTCGCCCGATCGGATCGCGCTCGTCCGCGCGCGGGCGAGCCGCGCGCGAGCGGCCCGCGTCTTGCCAATCGCGGCGGCGACGCGAGGCTCGGAGGGCCGGGAGCCGACCGACGCCGGCGCGCTAAGGGCGGCGGGAGCGGTGGCGCTCTCCGACGATGGCCGTCCGATCGCCACCGCCGGGATCCTGGCACGCGTCCTGGCGGGCGCCAGCGAGGCCGGGATCGTCGTCGCCGACCACTGCGAGGACCCCACGATCTCGCGCGGGGGGGCGGTGCGCGCGGGCCTGATTTCGGATCGGCTCGGGGTGCGCGGAGTCCCGCCCGAAGCGGAAAGCGACGCCGTCGCGCGCGATCTCGAGGTCCTGGGGGAGGCAGGCGGCCGCCTCCACCTCTGCCACCTCTCGACTGCGTCCTCGGTCGATCTCGTCAGGGCGGCTAAGGAGGACGGTCTCGAGGTGACGTCGGAGGCGACCCCTCACCACCTTGTGGCGACGGATCAGCTGGTCCTCGAGAAGGGGAGCGCGGCCAAGATGAATCCACCGCTTGGCGACGAGGCGGATCAGCTCGCGCTCCGTCTCGCGCTGGCCGATGGGACGATCGATTGCATCGCCACCGACCATGCGCCCCATACTGCGGAAGAAAAGGCGAAGGGGGTCGCGGAGGCGCCCTTCGGCGTCGTGGGCCTCGAGACGGCCTTCGCGCTCCTCTACACGGAGCTCGTCATGACAGAGGTGATCACGCTCGAGGTGCTCGTCGATCGGTTGACCCAGGGTCCCGCGCGGACGTTCGGTCTCGAGGTCACCCGACTCGAGCCAGGATCGCGTGCCGACCTCGCGGTCTTCGATCCCGAAACCGAATGGGTGGTCGACCCCGAGCGTTTCCGTTCCAAGGCGCGCAACACGCCCTTCGCCGGCTGGCCTCTCAAGGGCCGCCCGGTCCTGACGCTGGTGGCGGGTCGGCTCGTCCACGACATTCGGACCGGCCGACGAGAGGCGGGAGGTCCATGATCGAATCCATCTACCGCAAGCGGATCTTCTGCGCCGACCTGAAGGTCGGAGACGACGTCCAGGAGATCTTCTGCGTGGCAAGGCTCGAGCGTCGCGAGGGCCGGAGCGGGTCCTTCCTCCGTCTCACTCTGGCTGATCGGAGCGGCACCCTTCCCGGCGTCGCGTGGGACGACATCGAGCGGCTCCTCGAGGTCCTCGTGGAAGGCGGCTACGCCCGAATACGCGGGAGGCTCGACAGCTACAAGGGCGGGCCGCAAGTGAAGGTCGAAGCGGCGGAGATCGTGAGCGAGCGGCTCGACCCCGCTGAGTTCCTGCCGCGAGGGCCGGTGCCGGGCGAGGAGTCGGTTGCGAAGATTCGCGGCCTCACGCTCACGATGCGGGATCCCGAGCTTCGTCGACTGATCCGCGACTTCCTGGACAACCGCGAATTCGCGCACGCGTTCGCTGAGGCGCCCGCCGCCAAGACCCATCACCACGCGTACGTCGGCGGGCTCGCCGAGCACACGTTCTCCGTCATGCGGATGTGCGAGCGGGCGGCTGACCACTACCCGGAACTCGACCGTGACCTCTTGATGGCCGGCGCCTTCTTCCACGACATCGGCAAGACACGCGAACTCGCCGTCGAGCCGGGGTTCCCCTACACCGAGGAAGGAGCGCTCCTCGGCCACATCGCCCTCGGCTACGCGATGGTCGAGGAGCGACTGGCGCGTTACTCGGGTTTCCCCGCCGCTCGTCGGACCGACCTCGGACACCTCATACTTTCGCATCAGGGGGAGTACGAGTGGGGGAGCCCCGTCCAGCCTCAGACCCTAGAGGCGATCGTCCTTCACTTCCTCGACAACCTGGACTCCAAAGTGGCGACGGCCCGTGCTCATATGGCGGGAGTCGAGCGCGGTCGAACGCCCTACGTTCGTGCGCTCGGCCGGGCGTTGTTTCGGCGCGGCGCGCCTTCCGTCGCCCCGCCTGAGCCCGGGGAGGGAGCGACCCCTCCGGCGCACGCGGCGGGTGGGCCGGAAGACCGGCAGAATCGTCCGCCAACCCTCTTCGAGGACCTTTAGCTCCTAGGCGTAGAGCGGATCCCGCCCCTGAGCTCGCTTATGGGTCATGCTGGCGATGGTGTCCCAGAATTCGTACAACGACCTCCAATACTCATAGATATCCGAGCTACGGGGCAACGATGTCGTCAAGACACCTCGCAACATCTCCGCGTTCTTGATGGGTTCCTTGAATAACGCCAGGAGCGCGGCGTCACGGCTCATTTCTTCTATGCAAGCGTCCAAGGCCGACAGAAAGTGTTCATCAGTTCGCAACCATTCGAAGGAGTATGAATTACCGTCGACGCTGCGAGGGTAATCTACGGAATCGGCACCTTGGCCCTTGAGGATAAAGACAGAGTAAGGGAAGGAAACGTGATAAAGTGGATAGATGCCCCGTTCGTTGAAATAGTCTGAGGCTGCTCTGGCAGGCCCTTGAGCCGGGTGAAAGAAGTCATCGATGACGATGACGCCCCCCTCTACGACGCGGTCATAGATATTCTTCAAAGCCACATGTACCGATTCGTAGAGATCCCCGTCGATGTGCGCGAAGCAGAAGCGTTGATCTTCTGCTATCTCTTTGACTGATTCGGCGAAGAATCCTCGGATGGGTATGACCGTATCTTGCAATTCATGTTGGCGGATGCTCCGTAAGACAAGATCATATAACTCTTGATCATAGTTCTGTGCACGGCCGTAATCCCCAGCTTTGAAATAAGGATTATCCATAGGTGTGAGGCTGGGGGGCAAGCCCTGGAAGCTATCTAACGCGAATACCTTCTTGGCGGAGGTCTTCGCAAGGTGGCCCAAGAAGATGGACATCCCTCCTCTTCCGACTCCAAACTCTATGACGTCGCCTTCCAGGGATGAACATCGGGCCGCGTATACCTGGTGATATAACCATTGACCCCATGGATAGGGCGGGAAGTAGCTGATGGGCCTCAAAGAAGTGAGCAGACGGCCGATTTCCCCCGGCATGTTGGTATGATAGAAGAGAGCGTGGGGGAAGGAGTGCGTCTTGACGTAGTCAAGGAGTTGGTCGCGCTTCATGAAAGTGACGCCCCCATCGCCTCATTCGTATGCTTTGGAGAGTGGAGAGGAGTCCGACCCATTCGCGCCAATGTAGGAACAAACGTAGGAAACAGGTGACGAACATAAATCGCTTCAGCAAATCGGGAAAGCTAAGCAAGTGCCATGCCGCGCGACGCGTGCCCCACAGCGCAGCCCGGTAGGCCGAAGTCCGGCTCCTTGACCTCGGCCTTCTTGCCAAACTAGGTTCAAACGAAACCCCGGCTGTCCAAATTTTCGATCGCGATTTAATCCTAAGACTAGATTCTTCACCCACAGTTCGAAGGATAAATCAAATGAAACTCGAGTGTTACGTAGAGGATAATTATCGGTACGATATTCGTCCCGCCAACCATCGCCGAGATTGGATGGATGAGACGACGGAAGCCTTCGCGTATCGATGCCTGCCTCTCTCGATCGCAAACGCTCATGGGTGGGAAATTCGCTGCTTGCAGAGTTTCGAGGCCGAATGGAACGGAGGCCTCGCGCCGGCAGATGTGGTGGTTCAAAAGAAGGGTGATGCTCCGCTGGATGTCAAAGGTCATTTTGGTCATGGGATTCTGACCTTTGGGCAACATTTCGTAATCCGAACGCCCCCGGGGTACGGCCTATGGGTTACGGGGCCGCCGAATCATTTCAAGGACGGGATCCAAGCTCTATCGGCCGCCATCGAGACGGATTGGATGCCTTTTTCGTTCACCATGAACTGGAAATTCACGCGCCCGAACCATCGGGTAACGTTCTCTATTGGAGAACCATATTGTTTCTTCTTCCCGGTAAGAATAGGAGACGTTGAAGAGTTCGTACCAGAGTTTAGGAATCTTAGTAATGATACTGATCTAGTGAAGCAATATCGATATGCACTCGGCAGACGAGGATTCAGCAAGATCATTCCAAAAGCCAAGAAGGAAGGGCAGATAAGAAGCCCGATGAGTGAGACGGATGTCCGGTCGATCAAATTTCAAGGATGGTACAGTAAAGGAGAGCTGCCAGATGGGACGCCCTGGCCCGATCACCGGAGGAAGGTAAGGGTCCAGCCGTTCAAAGGGGGGGAGAGCATACCGCCGGATGATCAGGATTAACCGGGACGGGTAGTCTTCGAGATGCAGCAGCCGAACCGTTTCGCGAGCCTCGTCCAGGAAGCGAAGGCGCGGATCAAGGAGGCGTCGGTCGATGAGATCAAGGCGCGCCTCGACCGCGGCGAGCGCTTCTATCTGATCGACGTGCGCGAAGAGAGCGAGTGGGGGCGCGGTCACGTTCCGAGCGCCGGCTGGCTCAGCCGCGGAATCCTGGAAACCCAGATCGAACGGGCGATCCCCGACGCCGAATCCGACATCGTGCTCTATTGCGGCGGCGGTTCGCGCTCGGCGCTCGCGGCCGAGAGCCTTCAGCGGATGGGCTACACGAACGTTACCTCGATGGACGGCGGTTTCGGCGGTTGGGTGCGGGCCGGTTACCCGATCGAGCGATGAGGACCCCCGCGATCGCGGTGGCCACCTTGCTCACGCTTGGGTTCGATTGCGATGAGAAGAGGGGTAGGGAGGACCTGGCCGCGGCCCGCGAACGGTGGAGCGAGCAGGGATACGGCGACTACGCTCTGACTCTCCAGCACGACTGCTTCTGCGGTCAGGAGGCGCGGGGACGTAGTCGTCCAGAAGCGCTTCGGTGAGATCACGCGCTCTTATGTCGAGAGCGGCGAGCCGGTGCCAAGCGACTTCGAGCGCTTCTTCCCTGATGTCGAGGGCCTCTTCGAGTTCATCGAGGAGGCGGTCGAGCAAGACGCTGCCTCGATCCACGTCGAATTCCACCCGGAACTCGGTTACCCGATCGCGGTTTCCGTCGACTACTCGGAAAGCGCGATCGACGAAGAGAGCGGCTATCGCGTTCTGGCGCTCGAGCCCTTGCGAACCGGGGAATGACGCTCTAGAAGCGGCCCAGCTTCCACTCCCGGAACGCCCCGTCGGCCTCGTCGATGAACGAAGTTCGGCGGGGCTCCCATCCCAGCTCCCGCGAACGCTTGCCCACGAGCACCTGGTCCAGCACGAGAGCGTCAGCGGCCGGGCCCAGTCGCTGCCGGGCTTCGGTCAGGGTGATCGACTTCGTCTTGCCACCCGCTCCTGCCGCGCGGCTCGCCGCCTGGGCGACGTCGCGAGCCGGGAGCGCCATGCCGTCGACCCCGTGGAAAACGCCGCTGGCGCGCTTCTCGGCCACCTCGAGGTAGAGTCGGGCCAGATCGTCGCGATGGACGAGCGACCAGCGATTGTCGCCGCGCTCGATATACTCGGCGGCGCCGTTCTCGGCAGCCGACTCGAAGAGCGGCGCCAGCAAACCGGCGCGACCGCCGTAGACGATCCCGGGCCGGATGACCGCGGTAAAGAACGTCTCGTCGGAGGAGCCGAGTACCTGAGCCTCGTGCGCCGGCCGCCATGCTACAATCGGGGCGGGATGATCGAGCGACACCGTTTCGTCGGCCGGCTCGTCGCCAGTTTCGCCCAGGGCCCAGCACCCCGAGGTATAGATCATGTGGCAGTTCCTGCCGACCGTCGTGCGGCCGACCTCCAGGAGCCCATCGATCACCCCCAGGTCGGCATCGACCGGAGAACCATCGTCGAGGGCGAGGTGGACGAGCTCGTCGTGGCCGGCCGCCATCTCCGACCATCCGAGCGGGTCCTGCACGTCTCCCCGAACCGGCGTCGCACCGAGCGATTCCAGCTCCGGGATGTTCTCCGGTGAATGGGTCAGAGCGGTCACCTCGTGCCCCGCCGCGACGAATGCCTGGACCACCTTGGAGCCGATGTAACCCGAGCCGCCGGTGATGAATACCCGCATCATCCCCCTCCTTCACGGTTCCCGATCGGAACACCACGTTGGGAGGTAAGTATATTCATTTCGATGATCCGACTCACGCCGCTAACGCTGGTCATCCTCGTCATCGTTGCCCTAGCCTGCAACGGAACGCGGACCGATGTCGCCTGCACCCTCGAAGCTCGCGCCGGGATCAACGTCACGGTCGTCGATTCACTGAGTGGTAGGGAAGTGGCTGGCAGCGGAATCGCGAACGAGGAGGCCTTCGCCGACACACTGGAGAGCTTCGAGCCTGGCCAGCTCTTCGGGGTCTTCGAGCGGCCGGGGACCTACGACGTGACCGTCACGGCACCGGGATACCGCCCGTGGCGCGTCACCGGGGTCACCGTTAGGGCCGACGAATGCCATGTGATCCCGGAGCGGCTCACCGCGCGGCTCCAGCCCTCTTGAGCCCGACAAACGGAACCGAAGGCCCGATGGACAAGGTGCGGAAATCCGATGATCAATGGCGCCGGGAGCTCAGCCCCCAGCAGTATCACATCACGCGAGAGAAGGGGACGGAGCCACCGTTCACCGGGGCATATTGGGACCATCACGAGGACGGGGTCTATCGCTGTGCGGCGTGCGGTCAACCGTTGTTCGACGCTCGCGATAAGTACAATTCCGGCACCGGTTGGCCGAGCTTCAGACGTCCGGCTGAAGGCGCGGCGGTCGCTACCGCCGAGGACCGCTCGATGCTGATGCGCCGCACCGAGGCTCTATGCGCACGGTGCGACGCCCACCTCGGTCATGTCTTCGACGACGGCCCCCGGCCGACCGGCCTTCGCTACTGCATCAACTCCGGCGCCCTGAGTTTCACTCCGCGCGACGACTGACACCCGCTCGTCGCTGGTCGATCTACGGAAGGCAGCCCACAACCGGATGCCCCTAGGATCGACGGACGACGATCGGGCCGTTCGTCGTCACGACCCGAACCCGCGGACCACCGCCACCCAGTCGCGTGCGTACGTGACCGGGGAATCGGACGCCCGGCTCGAGAGTGAGCGGGATGTCGACGTCGAAGGGGCCGTGAATGGTCCCGACCTCGAGGTCGGCCGAGTAGTTCTCGGGGATCTCGAGCTTGACCGGACCGTTGACGGTCTCGGCGTCGAGTCCCGCCCCTCGCCAGCGGTCGCCGTCGAGCTCGGACCATTCTTGACGCGCGCGGTCACCTGCCCACCGACACCGACCAGCGCGAGCGGGCCGTTTTGAGTCCCGAGCCGCATCGTACCCTCCACCCCATGGACGCCGAGGGGCCCGTTGTGGGTCTCGACCTCGAGCCCTGAGCGGCGGGGGACCAGGATCTCGAACGAGACCGCTTCACGATCCTCATCGCCCACGGCTCGCACTCGCCCAGGAGCGAGGTCCAGGCGGAAGCTGCGAACCCGCTCGAGCGCGGCGGCCGGTGTATCGCCCTGAGCCTGGATGCGGGCGTGGACCTCGATTCCGGCTCGCTCCCATCCCCGAACCTTGACACCCCCGTTCCGCGTCGACTCGACGACGATCATCTCCGCGGCCCCGGGCACACTGTCAATGATGACCTCGCAGGCGCGAGGGTCGTCGTCGTCCCCGTGTTCATCTCTCTCGCGACAATCCGCGAGCCACTCCGCGTCCCTACTGGTGGCTTGGGCCTCCTGGGCCTCGAGCAGGCGGTGAGAAAAGGGAAAGACGATAGGGATCAGAAGGATCGTGACCGTCGTTCGGCGTAACCGCATGCTTGCCCTTCCAGGGTTCGCGTAGTGAAACAGGCGTGGATCACCTCGCCCATTCCCTTAGACGAGGGAGCCGCCGCCAGGGTTGGACTCGTTTTCGGTTCGGAGCGCGTGGCGGAAACAGTCGTTTGACGTCCCGTCGGCGATCCTCCTAGCTTCGCGGCTCCATTTCCCTAACTCCATACAGGCGTGATCCATGGCCGAGCCGCACTACGACGTCGTGATCATCGGTAGCGGCCCCGGCGGCTACGTGGCGGCGATCCGCGCGGGCCAGCTCGGGTTGAGGACCGCCCTCGTCGAGAAGGACCCCTTTCAAGGCGGGACCTGCCTTCACCGCGGCTGCATTCCCACCAAAGCGCTCCTCGAGAACGCAGCCCGCTACCAGGAGATGCTCCACGCCGACGAGTTCGGTCTCGTGATCGGCGAGGTCGGAGTCGACTGGTCGAAGGTCCAGCAGCGCAAGGGTGGGATCGTGCGCCAGCTCGCGGGTGGAGTCACGGGCCTCCTCAGAAAGTGGAAGGTCGAGGTGATTCAGGGCTGGGGCAGGATCGAAACTCCCCGTGAGGTCGCGGTGCACCAGGATACCGACGGCGCCCGCGCGCACACGCTCGCGACGCGGCACATCGTGATCGCCACGGGCTCGGTGCCACGACCCATCCAGGGCGCTCCGTTCGACGGCGAGCGGATTCTCTCCTCGGACCACATCCTCGAGCTCCCGGCGATGCCGCGGTCCCTGGTCGTGATCGGGGCGGGCGCGGTGGGGGTCGAGTTCGCTTCGATCTATCGCGCGTTCGGGGCCGACGTCACCCTGGTGGAAGCCATCCCTCAGCTCCTCCCGATCGAGGACGAAGAAGTGGCGACTGAACTCGCTAAAGCGTTCCGCAAGAGGGGGATGGATGTCAGAACATCGACTCGTTTCGAGGGGGCCGACCGGCGCGGCGAACGCGTCGGGGTTGCGCTGTCGGGTGAGGGCGGAGGCATGGTCGAGGCTGAATACCTGCTGGTCGCGATCGGCCGCGCTCCGGTCACCGAGGCGATCGGACTCGAGAACACGCGGGTCCGCACCGAACGCGGTTACGTAGCGGTCGACGAGTGGTGCGAGACCGCCGAGCCGGGGATCTACGCGATCGGCGACGTCAACCCGACACCATGGCTGGCCCACGTCGCCTCGATGGAAGGTGTCATGGTCGTCGAGCGGATCGCGGGTCGTGAAGTCCACCCGGTCCCCTACCGCGAGACGCCCAACTGCACCTACTGCGACCCGGAGGTCGCGAGCGTCGGCCTCACCGAGGAGCGGGCGCTCGAAGAGGGATATGAGGTCCGGGTCGGCAAATTCCCGTTCCTGGCCAGCGGCCGGGCCAAGATCGCCGGCCACACCGAGGGGTTCGTCAAGGTCGTGTCTGAGGCAGTGCACGACGAGGTGCTGGGCGTTCACATCATCGGCTACAAGGCGACGGAGCTGATCGCCGAAGCGGGCGCGGTCCTGCGGCTGGAGGGCACGGTCGAGGAGCTGATCCACACGATCCACGCCCACCCCACCCTCGCCGAGTCGGTGCACGAGGCCGCTCACGCGGCGCACGGCGCGGCGATCCACTTCTAGATCGGTCGAAGGAAGGGGAATGCGAAAGCTCTTACGGGTCCTTGCTTACCTGGTCATCGGCGTGCTGTCGCTCGTCGTGCTCGCGTTGCTTTACGTGTTGATCGTCTATCCGAAATCCGAGCCGCCGGCCGACCTCGAGGTAGCCATGACCCCCACGACGATCGAACGCGGGCGCTACCTCTTCCACAACCTGGCTCAATGCGTCGAATGCCACGCCATGCGCGATACGGACGCGCCGGGAAGTCCGATCGTGGAAGGTGGGCTCGGAAAGGAGAACATGTCGTGGGTCGAGGAGGGCGCCCCTTTCTTCCCGCCTAACATCACGCCGGCGGCGCTGGGCGACTGGACCAACGGCGAGATCGCGCGGGCCATCGCGAGCGGGATCCGCAAGGACGGCAAGGCGCTCTTCCCCGCCATGCCCTACGATGCTTATCGCATCATGTCGCGCGAGGATCTGGAGGCTCTGATCGCTTATCTCCGATCGCTCGAGCCCATCCCGGTGGAGCACCCCCGCAAGCCATTGGGGCTTCCCTTCAGCGTGATCGCCAGATTCTCTGCGCGATCGGCGGAGACGCCGGAGCGGACGCCGTCCGTGTCGGATGGACCGGCGTATGGCAGGTATCTCGTAGCGATCTCGGGTTGCGAATTTTGCCACACGCCCGGCGAGCCGCCGAACCTCCAGCACGAGCTCGCCTTCGGTGGCGGCCACGAGTTCTGGACGGACGAATGGATCATTCGATCCGCCAACATCACACCCGATTCGGTGACGGGCATCGGGACGTGGACGAAGGAGCGATTCATGACTCGCTTCAAGGGGGCTGCAAGTCGGCCCAACACGGTGCCTCCGCCGGGTGGGGGAGAAGGGCCGGAAAGCCCCATGCCCTGGGCGTGATACGCCGCGATGCATGACCAGGATCTCGTCGCGATCTACGATCACCTGATGGCACTGGAACCGAGGCGCCGTCCGATCGTCCGTATCGAACCGCGGCCGGCCGAGGAGGATTGAGACGGGTCGCGTCATCGTACTCATGGGTGTGATCGGTGCCGGCAAGACGACGATCGGAAGGCGCTTGGCGAACGAGCTGGGTTGGGACTTCGTCGACGCCGACGATTTCCACCCTGCCGGAAATGTCGCCAAGATGTCACGAGGCGAGTCCTTGACGGACGACGATCGGCTGCCGTGGCTCGAGGCGGTGCGGCGGGAGATCGATGAGCGGCTCTCGTTGGGTAAACCGGCGGTCGTCGCCTGCTCGGCGCTCAAGCGTGCGTACCGTCGGCGGCTCGGCACAGATCGTCCCGAGGTCGCTTTGGTCCACCTGGCGGCTGGGCGGTCCGTGATCGCCGAGCGGCTGTCCGGGCGGAAGAACCATTTCGCAGGACCCGAGCTGCTCGAGAGCCAATTCGCCGATCTCGAGGCGCCCGGCCCCGACGAAGCGCTCGTCGTCGATGCCGAGGCTCCGCCCGAGCGGATCGTCGAGCGCATCGTCGCGACGCTGGTAGAACCGACATGAACAGGCTGGTGTACTGAAGCCGATGCGGGCCTGTTCGCTCATCTCCCTCTTGACGTTCGCTCTGGTCGCCGAGCTGATCGCACAGGTCGGGCCTCCGCCGAGCGCGACGGCCCTCACGGATCCCTCGATCCCCTCCGGCGAACGGGCGCAGATCGCGGAATCGATGCGCGTCTCGAGCCTGGTCGGTGACTCGCTCTGGCCTGGCTGGAACGAAATCCCGCTCGCCCTTCTGCTCGTCACCTCAACGGACGAGTTCCTGATCGGCCACCCGCGACCGTCCGATGATTTCGCTCAGCTCGGTGACAATGCCCAGCTCGGGGTCGCAGTTTTCCATCGCGCCGCCGTTTTCCCGCCCCACTTCCTCGCCTCGTTCCCGGCGGTCGGCGGCGTTCCGACGATCGTGGTGGGAACCGCCGAGGCGACGGGGAAGGGAACGACCGCATGGGTGCTCTCGGTCCTCCACGAACGCTTCCATCAGCTCCAGATGTCCCAGCCCGACTACTTCGACGGCGTCGCCGAGCTCGACCTCGCGCACGGCGACACGACGGGGCAATGGATGCTCGACTACCCGTTCCCGTACGAAGACCCGAACGTGCGCGGGCGGTACGTCGATCTCGCGAGCCACCTCCTGCGTACGCTCGAGCTCGCCGGGACCCCTGACTTCGCGAACCGTCTGGAGGCGTATCATTCCGCGCGCGAGCGGTTCCGTGAGACGCTTTCCGAGGAGGACTACCGATACTTCCAGTTCCAGCTCTGGCAGGAAGGTGTGGCACGCTACACCGAGCTTCGGTTGGCCGAGCTCGCGGCGCTCCAAGGCGAGCCGCCCGATCCGCTGCCGGACCACGAGCCGTACGCCGAGGCGGCGGCGCGACTGCGTCGCGAAATCCTGGAGGGGCTGCAGATGTCGACCCTCTCGAACGACCGCCGAGTCGCGTTCTATCCGCTCGGCGCCGCGACCGCGCTCCTCCTCGACCTGGTCGCCCCCCAGTGGCACTCCCGCTTTTTCGAGGATCCCTTTGCGCTCGATCCCTACTTCGAGCCGGATTGAGTGGAGCCGGTCCGCTGCCCGATCTGCGAGATCGCTGACGACGAGTTCTGGGGGCGCCACTACGCCGGCTACACGATCGTCCACTGTCGTCGTTGCGGGCTCAGGTACATGAACCCGCGGCCGTCAGAGGCCGAAATCCTGGCGATCTATGGCGACCCGTACTTCGACGAAGACCGTCGGCGTAGGATCGATCCAGAGATCGCTGCGTACAGCGCCGAGACCAGCCACCGATACGCGACCACGTTCCTGCACTATACGCGAGCGTCCAACCCCTGCGTCCTCGATATCGGAACTGGGCTCGGTCACTTCCTCATCCATCTCTCGAAGATGTCGGGAGTGGGTCGGCTCGGCGGCACCGACATCACGGATGTCAACCGCGAACGCCTGGCTACGCACGGAATCGACCTCTATCTGGGGGATATCGCCGAGCTCGACCTGGACCGCTGGGATGTGGTTACCGTCCACCACGTCCTCGAGCACGTTCTCGACCCCAATGCTTTTCTCACGCGCGTCGCCGAGCTCCTCGGGGACGGCGGCATTCTTCACCTGGTGCTTCCCAATGAGGCGAGCTTCATGTCACGGTGGAAGAGCTTTCTGAGTCGCTCGGGCTTGAAGCCTCGACCCTTCAAGCACCTGAGCCCCGAGCACCATCTGTGGTACTTCGATAGGGAGACGCTGAACCGGCTACTCGAGAAGAATGGCTTCCGCGTCCTCTATGCTGGCACCAGTGCGGCCGTCAAGCGGCGAAACCCGGTGCGCCGACTCGCGCACCGCGCACTCGATGCCCTGGCGCTCAACGCGTGGCTGGAATTCGTCGCCGAGCCGAAACGGTAGCGGACATTTCACCCCAACCCAGGAGGCCCCATGCCCCGCATCGTTCACTTCGAGATCATGTCCGACGACCCCGAGGAGCTGGCGAAGTTCTACGGAAACGTCTTCGGCTGGAAGTTCAACAAATGGCAGGGACCGGTCGAGTACTGGCTCGTGACGACCGGGACCGACGGACCGGGGATCAACGGCGGCTTCATGCGACGAATGCCCGAGGCGCCCCCGGTCATCAACACGCTCGACGTGCCTGACCTCGAGAGGTACCGGGAGAAGGTGAAGTCGGCAGGCGGAACGATGGTGACGGATAAGATGGCGGTTGCGGGGGTGGGTTGGTTCTGCTACTTCAAGGACCCCGACGGAAACGTCCACGGGATCATGCAGCCCGACGAGAGCGCCAAGTAGAAACCTGGGTCGCCTTCGCGATCACGATCGCGTGCGAGGTCATCCTGCTCGCGGCCGTCGTCGGCTCGCTCCTTCGGCCGGAGAAGCCTGTCTGGCCACCACCCGGCAAGGAAACCTGGCAGTTCCACGTAACGTTCTGGCCCGTGATCGTGGGCGTCGCGGCCGCGATCGCGCTCGCGTGGCTCGATTGGAATACGTTCCTTTGGAAGGCCGACGAACGGATCCTGGTGGGCGGCGCTCTTGTCGCCTTCGGGCTCGGGATCGCCGACTGGGGCGTCCGCGCGCTGGGTCGCCCGGTCTCGTCGGGCCTCGGCGGCCCCTTCCAGGAACGCGGACCCTACCGCTACTCCCGCAACCCGCAGTATGTCGGCGACATTCTTGCGACGTTGGGGTTTGCCATCCTCGCCAACTCGCGGCTACTGTGGATCGCCGCGGTGCTTGCTGTCGTGGGGCTCGTGCTCGGTCCTTTCGCAGAGGAGGCTTGGCTCCGGCGAACCTATGGCGATAGGTATGAGGCCTACGCGCGTCGAATCCCACGCTTCATCGGAATCCCCCGGGAGTAGCCCTGCGGACCTAGCTCAAAGCGGTCGATCGAGCGCTCCGAACGCGCAACTCCTGGTGCTATGGAGTAGTTTGTTCCCCATGAGATGGTCCTTCCTCGTGCTCCTCGTCTGGGTTGCGATCGCCTGTTACGGCGAAGGCTCGACCGGTGTGCGCGAGGGAACGACCGGCTTGGAGATCGAGGTTTCGCAGGGAGACGCGTTCACGCTCGCTCCGGGCGAGACCGCTCACGTCGGTGGCACCGAGGTCCTGATCCACTTCGACCGGGTGACCGAGGACTCCCGCTGTCCCACCGACGTCCAGTGTCCGTGGCAAGGAAACGCGGCGGTCAGGCTCGAGGTGTCGAGTCGGATCGCGGAGTTCGCGCCCCAGCCGGTCGTCCTCAACACCGGGATCGAGCCCCGCGAGCGGGCGATACTGGGGATCACGGTGCGGCTGGTCGACGTCGATCCCGTCCCCAGGGCAGCTGATCCCCCTATCGATCCCACGCGTTACCGAGTCGAGCTGACCGTCACGCGCTAAGCGCCCGCGCGCAGCCCTTCCGCCGCGGCCGGCATGGGTGCGGCCTTGCTTCGTCATGCTGTCTCCCGTTACCGTGCGCTGACGAGCGTGTCGCCCCGCTGGGTGATCACGATCGTTCATCCCCACAAAACGGAGGGGCCGCATGAGCGTGGGTCGCGTCATCGGAGCCGGTCTCGTAGCCGGTCTGGTCCTGAACATCGGAGAGTATTTGCTCAATGCAGTCATCCTGGCGGAGGACTGGGAGGCCGCGGCGGAGGCGGTTAGCGTGCCGCCCATGACCGGCGCCGAGATCGGCGTTCTCGTCCTGCTCGGATTCGTGATCGGGATCGCGCTGGTCTGGCTCTATGCAGCCATCCGGCCGCGCTTTGGGCCGGGGGCCAAGACAGCAGCGATCGCCGGGATCTTCACCTGGTTTCTGCTAGCGATCCCGCCCTACGTCTGGAACGCTCTCAACCCCGTCTATCCCTCCCGCCTCATGATGATCGGCGCGGTGTGGGCGTTCTTCGAGTACCTGATTGCGGCGATGGTCGGCGGATGGCTCTACAAGGAAGAGCCGACTGCGCCGGCCGCTTCGGTTGCTCGGTAGGAGGGGGGGCATGGGCAAGATCAACATGGCCAGAGTGATCGTGGGGGGACTCGTGGCGGGACTCGTCTGGAACATCGGCGAGTACATCCTCAACGAGCCGATCCTCGGGGAAAAGTGGCGCGCGGCGTATGAGGCGCTCGGAAAACCGCCACAAGAGTCCACCTCGACGATCGCGATCTTCGTCGCCGTGACGTTCGTCCTCGGGATCGTGGCCGTGTGGCTGTATGCTGCGATGCGACCACGCTTCGGACCCGGCCCTAAAACTGCGTTCATCACCGGTCTCGTCCTGTGGCTCGTTCTGAGTGGTACGTTCTGGGCGTGGAATCAGGCCATCGGTCTCTTCCCCCGAGACATCAGCACGATCACGCTGATCTGGGGGTTGTTCGAGATCCCGATCGCGACCTTGATCGGAGCCTGGCTCTATCAGGAGAAGCCGGCGGCCGCGACCTCGACGGTCGAAGTGCGCTAGCGCATGCACGGGATACGGCTCGGACGCGTGGCGCTCGGCGGGGCGATCGCCGGCATCGTCATGGACGTGGGCGAGTACATTCTCCACCGCATCGTGCTCCGCTCGCGCTGGGACGCCGCGCGCCAGGCGCGCGGGATCGAAGGCTACGGCCCCGGTGACGCCGCGATCTCGGCGGCGATGGTATTCATCCTGGGGCTCGTTCTCGTCTGGACCTATGCCGCGATGCGACCGCGCTTCGGCGCGGACCCTCGAACCGCTCTGCGCGCGGGGTTTCTGGTCTGGGTCCTGGGATGGCTGTGGCCTTTTCTCGGCAACGTCGTCTGGGACTTCCTGCCGACCGAGCTCTTCCTGATCGTCATCGTCTGGGGATTCTTCGAGGTTATGCTCGCCTCGATTCTCGGTGCCTGGATCTACCGGGAGGTGGGTTAGCTGCCGGCCCGCGCGGTCCTCATGGTCGAGCCGATCGGCTTCGGCGCAAACCCCGAGACGGCGCTGGACAATGCGTTCCAGGCGCCGGCCGAAGGCGATCCCGCCGTCGTCGAAGCGCGAGCGCGCGAGGAGTTCCGGGCGCTGCGAGCTGCGCTCGACTCGCGGGGCATCGAAGTCGTCACATTCGCCCCGAACGGAGCGCTTCCCCCCGACGCAGTCTTCCCGAACAACTGGTTCTCGACCCATCCCTCGGGCTCGTGGATCCTCTATCCCATGATGGCGCCCAGCCGCCGCCGCGAGCGGACGCGCGCGATCGTCGACTGGCTGCGCGACCGGTACGGTGAGCCGGTCGACTTGACGGCCCAAGAAGCGGGCGCCCGCTTCCTCGAGGGCACCGGAAGCCTCGTCATTGATGAGCCCGCGCGCGACGTGTATGCAAGTACCTCCTCGCGCACCGACGCCGAGCTCGTCGAGACGTGGGCCGAGCGGTTCGGCTACCGACCGGTGGTATTCACGGCGCGCGATCGCGACGGGCGCGTCATCTACCACACGAACGTGGTGCTGACGCTGGGGACGGGGTACGCGATCGCATGCATCGCTGCGATCGAGCCGACTGACGCCCAGCACCGGGTGCTCGAGGAGCTGTCGCGTTCAGGCCGGGTCGTGATCGAGATCGGGCTCGATCAGCTCCACGCGTTCTGCGCCAACGCGTTGGAGCTCGAGAACGCGCAAGGCGATCGCTTTCTGGTGATGTCGGAGCGAGCCTGGCGGACCTTCACGCAGGAGCAGCGCGGGGTGCTCGAGGCCCTCGTGAAAATCGTCAGCGCCGATCTCGAAACGATCGAGACGTACGGCGGAGGCAGCGCCCGCTGCATGCTGGCGGAGTTGTATTGACGACGCTCGAATCACTCCACACGAGGCAGGTCGATTGAGTGACATGACGTTCCGTATCCGGTTCGAGACGACTCAAGGTGACGTGATCGTCGAGGTGCATCCGGACTGGGCTCCGGAAGGCGCCGAGCGGTTACGGGAGCTGGTGGAGGCGGGATACTTCGACGGAGCCCGGTTCTTCCGGGTGCTCGACGACTTCGTCGTCCAGTTCGGGATCGCGGCTGATCCGAAGATCTCCGCGAAGTGGCGCGGGAGGTCGATCCCCGATGATTCGGTCGAGGCGAGCAACACGCGCGGTACGCTGACGTTCGCCACCTCCGGACCGAACACCCGCACGACTCAGCTCTTCATCAACCTGCGCGACAACACCCGTCTCGACTCCATGGGATTCGCGCCGGTCGGGAAAGTCGTCGAGGGGATGGACGTGATCGACCGCCTGTACTCCGATTACGGTGAGGGGCCGCCGCAGGGTAAGGGGCCACGGCAGGATCGGATTCACACCGAAGGAGAGGTATATCTCGCCCGCGAGTTCCCGAAACTCGACCGGATCGATCGCGCGACGATGGTGGAGGGGGAATCGGCCGGGACCTCAGGGGTATGATGAGATGAGGGCGCTTCGAGATGAGATCATGGGTCACTTGAGATAAACGGCATAACCTGAATGGGAGTAGTCATATGAAGCGAATAGGAAAGATGGCGATGATTCTCGGATGGGTCGGGACGACGCTCGCCGCCGGGTGTGCGTCGTCCACCTCGCCGGACAATGGCGGCCGCGACGGCGACCAGGCGCCGCGCACGGGCACGATCGTCCAGAACGAGATGGAGTACAGCGGCGACGTGTTGGTCATGGAGTCCTTCCCGGTCCAGCTCGTCGGGGAGGCCACGATCACGAATCGCGGAAGCTCGACCCGTACCGTCGTTTTTCCCGACGGCTGCGTGGTGCTTCTGCGTGCCTACCGCCCGGGGGAGTCGACGCCGGTCTGGGACCAGGCCACCGAGGTCGCCTGCACTATGGCGCTGGTCGAGATGGAGCTCCGCTCGGGCGAGTCGCGCGAGTTCAAGACGCCGACGGTGAGCGCCTATGAGATCCTGGACGACGGGCTCCCGGACGGTCGGTACCGTATCGCGATCTACCTGCGTCCCGACAGTGGCGTGGCGGAGGTCGAGGCGGGCACGGTCGATCTGGCGATCCCGCGCTGAGGCTGGCCAGGCGGGGGGCCCGAGGCCCCGTTGACGTTTCCCGGCGCGCAACGTAAACTGTTGCACATGGCACGCGCTTCGACGGCCCGCAAGGAAGCCCCGCCGATCGTCATCCGGATCGAGTCCGCCCGGCGGGCCTTTCCCTCCGATTCCGCCATCGCCGATGCGATCGGCGTCAACCGCTCCCAGGTTCGCCGGTGGCGAGAGGGACGCACCGAGCCCAGCCCGGAAGCCGCCGATCGGCTGGTCGGCCTCGACGCTGTCGTCGAGCTGCTTTCCGGATACCTCCAGCCCACGTCCATCCGAAAATGGCTCGAGGGATTCAATGCCCATCTGGGAAATCGGCGTCCAATCGACGTGCTCCGTGAAGGCAACCTCTCCGAGGTCGTGGCCGCGGTCCAGGCCCTGAAGAGCGGCGCCTACGCGTGAGCCCGGCCGCCACCGTAGCGTGGCGCGTCTTTCCTTGGGATCCGAAGGCTCGCGAAGGCATGCGCTGGTCGCCGACGTTCATCCCGCCGGATCAAGGCGAGGGACGCTTCGATCTGCCGTTTACGATGGGCAGCGTCCTCTATCTGGCGGAGACGCCGGATCACGCGGTGGCCGAGTGGATACAGGGCTATCGTGGTCAGTTGCTCGAGCCGGCTGACCTCGTCATCGAAACGAAGCAGCTCGCGCTCGTAGGCTTCACCCTGACCGAGGCCAAGAGAGCTCGGGTCGTCGACCTGTGCGAGCCCGGTACGCTGGTGGAGCTCGATCTGGCGCCCGACCGGATCGCATCGCGGCAGCGGCACGTCACTCAGGGAATTGCCGCCACGATTCACGCGGCAGGGTGGTGGGGGCTTCGCTGGTGGTCGGCGTTCTTCGGGGAGTGGCACACGGTCGTCCTGTTCAGCGACCGGCTCGATACGGCGATCGAGCACAGCGAGCCTGAGCCTCTCGCAGTCGAACATCCAGCGGTCGTCGACGCGGCTCGGGCACTTGGAATCGTGATGGAGCGTTGAGGTGCTGGTGCGCCGTCGTCCCGCGAAGGTCCGTCCTATCACGACGGGATATACTTCATCATCACTCGCGGAGTCTTGATGGTGGATAGCATTCGAGAGAGTTACTCGCTGCACGGTCTTCAGCTCGATCTGCGAGCGGACAGTCCTCCGGTCAAGAGAGCCGTTCACAGACTTCTCGAGAGCCTCGGTTTCATCCCCTCGGATCCGGTACCGAATCAGGATGGCATCGTGCTTCGGCTCTCGGCTCACTCACCGGTGGCCTCTGGAGCGGAGGAGGCGCAGGGCCCTCCCCAGGTCGACAGCATTCATGCTCGGGTGGAGGGGAATTGGATCCATCTCAGCTGTGAGAATCATTCGATCCGTCTCGATACTCAGGCGGGAGTCGCGGAAGGAGTGCTCCCGCCCGAGCCGGCCCATGTGCGCGAGGATCTCCTCATCTACAGCCTCCTGCTGCTCATGAGGCGGCGGGGGTATTACGGCCTTCACGCTTCTGCGGTAATTCGGGAAGGCGTCGGCTACCTGTTCGTGGCCGCGGGCGGAAGCGGCAAGTCCACCCACACCTATAGCCTCGTACGGCGGGGGTGGAAGTATCTCGCGGACGACGCTGTGTTCTTGAGATGCCGTGACGGCCGAGTGGAAGCGTTGCCTCTCCGGCGGGATCTCTACCTCGATCCGGCGCTGGCCCGCAGCTTTCCCGAGGTAGGCGAGCATGGGGGCGTGGATCCCCATGTGGGGAAGCGGCGGCTCGACATGCATGCGCTCTTCCCGGACCGCGGGGTCGAGTCTTGCGTGCCTCGGTTGCTCTTCTTTCCGGAGATCACCTCGGCGAAGAAGAGCCGGCTCGTACCGCTGAGTCCGATGCTTGCCGTGCCTCGACTGCTCGCCCAGAGCCTGGTCTTCACGCTGGACTCGGAGGCGATCCCGCGTCACTTCGAGGTGGTGAGCCAGCTGGCGTCACAGACCGAGAGTTTTCGGCTCGTCGCCGGGCGAGACCTGAAGGAGGACCCCGAACAGGTCGCCGATCTGCTGGGGTCGGTCTAGGTTGGCTTCGGAGGTAAAGGAACGGTATATTTGAAGTAGTTCACGATGCGCCCACCCGGGGCGCTTCTTTTTTGCCCGAAACCGCGACAGATTCGAGACTTATGCCGGCGCCCGAACGCATCCGCAACCTTGCGATCATCGCGCACATCGATCACGGCAAGACCACGCTGATCGACGCGGTCTTCCGGGCGGCGCACACCTTCCGCGAAAACGCCGACGTGGCGGAGCGCGTGATGGACTCCGACGACCTCGAGCGCGAGCGCGGGATCACGATTCGCTCGAAGCATTGCACCGTCGAGTGGGAGGGGTACCGGATCAACATCGTCGATACGCCCGGGCACGCCGACTTCTCGGGCGAGGTCGAGCGCGTGCTGTCGATGGTCGACGGAGCGCTGCTTCTCGTCGACGCCAACGAGGGGCCGATGCCCCAAACGCGGTACGTCCTGATGCGCGCGCTGCGCCTGGGTCTCAAGCCGATCGTCATCTTCAACAAGGTCGATCGGCCGAACGCACGCCCTGACGAGGCGCTCCACGACACCTTCGATCTATTCATCGAGCTTGGGGCCACCGACGAGCAGGCGGACTTCCCGGTGTTGTACGGCTCGGGCCTCCATGGGTGGTTCATGCGCGAGCTCCACGATGCGCGCGATGGAATGGCCCCGCTGTTCCAGACGATCGTCGATCATGTACCTCCGCCCGCGGTGATTCTCGATGCGCCATTCCGGATGCAGGTCTCGACGCTCGGCTGGAGCGACTACCTGGGCCGGATCGGGTGTGGCCGAGTGCTCCAGGGAACCCACCGCGCCGGTGACCCCCTCGTCCGCACCGTCGTCCGGTGGGAGGACGAGGAGCGCGCTTCATTCGGCATCGCCGCGCGCGAGAACGGGCGCTCGTCCCACCTGTGGACGACCCGCGGGATCGAGCGCGAGCCGGTCGAGAAGATCACGGCCGGGGATATCGTGTGGATCGCGGGGCTCGAAGATGTCGGGGTGGGCGATACGCTGTCGCATCCGTCGTTCGAGGGCTCCGCCCTCCCGCCGCTCGAGATCGAGGAGCCGACCGTGTCGATGCTCTTCCTGGTGAACTCGGGGCCTCTCGCCGGCAGTGAGGGGAAGGCCGTCACGTTGCGCCAGATCAAGGATCGCCTCGAGCGTGAGGCCAAGGTCAACGTGGCCCTCAAGGTGGAAGACCTGGGCCGGCCCGATGGCGTCAAGGTCTCCGGTCGCGGGGAGCTCCACCTCGCGATCCTGATCGAAGAGATACGGCGCGAGGGGATCGAGCTCTGCGTCTCGCGCCCCGAGGTGATCACGCACGAGAGGGCCGACGGCGAGGTGCTCGAGCCGATCGAGGACCTGGTGATCGATGCGCCTGAGGAGTATCAGGGCGTGATCTACGAGAAGATCGCGCGACGGAAGGGGGAGCTGTCCGGCGTCCACAATCACGGAACGGGGCTCGTGCGGCTCGAGTTCACGATCCCCACGCGCGGGTTGATCGGCTACCGCACCGAGTTCCTGACCGACACGCGCGGCCTCGGCGTCATGGCCAGCCGGTTTCGAGCGTTCGGGCCCTGGCGTGGGGAAGTCGAGCACCGCGACCGGGGGGCGATGATCTCGCTCCACAGCGGCGAGTCGACGACGTACGCGCTCGAGAACCTCCAGGCGCGCGGGACGCTCTTCGTGCGGCCGATGGACCGGGTCTATGCCGGCATGATCGTCGGCGAGAGCGCGCGGCCGGGTGACCTGCCGTGCAACCCAACCAAGCGGAAGCACGTCACCAACCATCGCTCGTCGACGCGCGAGGTGGATGTCGGGCTCAAGGCGCCGCGCGAGCTCACGCTCGACGCCGCGCTCGAGTGGATCGCCGAGGACGAGCTGGTCGAAGCGACACCGAAGTCGGTGCGCGTCCGCAAGGCGATCCTCGACCAGAACGACCGCAAGCGCGCAGAGCGACGGCTGGAGGCGCTGGCAGCGCGGTGAGGCTCGCCGCGGCGGCCGCGGCGTGGCTCTTCAC
Source organism: Gemmatimonadota bacterium (assembly GCA_046261835.1). Classification (GTDB taxonomy): domain Bacteria; phylum Gemmatimonadota; class Gemmatimonadetes; order JACCXV01; family JAHWKZ01; genus JBHEOA01. The sequence continues at coordinate 44,366 of JBHEOA010000058.1, read as the reverse complement.
CGGCGCGCTTTCGGCGACGCTCGCCGGCCCCCTCGTGGCGCAGGAACCCGAGAAAGTCCAGCCCGGCGTCGTCTCCCTCGACGATCGGCACGAGACCTTCCCCGCGATCGATCCCGTCGACGGCGCGCTCTGGTTCTCGACCTACGACGAAGACTTCGACGCCCAGACGCTCATGGTTTCACGGCCGGGTCCCGACGGCGGCTGGCTCCAGGCCGAGCCCACCCCATTCTCGGGAGTCTAACCGCGAATCTCCTTGTCCATGTTCGTGAAGGTTACTCCTCTGCCAACCTCCGGAGCGTTGAGACGATGAGGCGCAGCCGGTTTCTGAATTCGGCCGGCGCTTCGCCGACATGCTCCTCGATCCCATCGGAGAGCTGAGTCAGGGCAGCGCGCCGCTCGTCTCCGTCGCGCGCAAGGGCTTGGTCGAGCTCGGCGGTGAATCCCGCGGCGTTCTCGGCGCTCTCGCGGGCGATCTGGTCCAGGAGGGCGCGCACGACCACTTCGCTCGCAGGCCAGATGATCCGCTCCTGGTGCTGAACGTTGAGCTCATCGACCACCGCCAGCTTCGCGGCGTCGATCTCGTTCTGCGACAGGTGCTCGCTCGGCGTCAGCCCGAGCACGTCGAGGCCACGGGCCATCTCGGAAACGTAGATGTGGCCGTTGTACCAGTAGGCCGACCACGTACCCCCCAGACCCATCACATCCGCGCTGATCGGACCGCGGTCGAAGAAGGCGATCTCGACCGGGTTTTCGGAATCGGTGAAGTCGAAGACCGAGATTCCACCCTGGTACCAGGCCTGCACCATGATGTCCCGGCCAGGCACGGGAACCAGGGAGCCGTTGTGGGCGACGCAGTTCTCCTCGGCCGTCTGCGGGACCGGCAGCTTGTAGTAGCTCGCCAGCTTTAGACCGTCCTCGGTCACGTCGAAGATCGCATCCGCTCCCCACTCCCGTGGATCGGTCTCACGACAGCGCGCCTCCGTCCCGCCGCCCCACTCGTCCGTGAACACGACCTTCGTGGCGTCGTTGTTGAAGGTGGCGGAGTGCCAATACGAGAAGTTCGGATCGATGACCTCGTCGGTCCGCACCGGGTTCACCGGATCGGATATGTCCAGTAGGATCCCGTTGCCGGAGCAGGCACCCGCGCCGCGCCCGATGTCGGGGTAGACGGTGATGTCATGGCACTGGTCGGTCCGCGCCGTCTGCTGCGTATTTGGTCCATGAGCGCCGCCCGGCCAGAGTCCCGCGATGACGCCGCTCTCGCGATCGGCGAAGATGCGGGGGGTCGAGACGATCTCGGCCTTCTCGGGATCGTCGACCGGCACCCGGATCACCTCGATCCTGAAGAGCGCGGAGTTCGGGTCCTGGTCGGGTTCGGCCCCCGAACATCCGGGCAGCTCCTCGGCCGACCGGACCGGAGCCGCTCCGGAAACGTAGATGTATACGTTCTCGTCGTCGTTCGGGTCCGTCACCAGCGTGTGCGTGTGCGATCCTCGGCAAGTCTGGATGTATGCGACCTGCTCCGGTTGCTCGAGGTCGCTGATGTCCCAGATGCGGACGCCGCCGAACCGCTCGTCGCTCGGCTGGTTATCGAATGTCCCTTGCTCGCAGTCGATCCGGGCATTGGGCATCTCCACTGACATGAACAGGAGATCGCCGTGTACCGAGAGATCACCCTGCCCACCTGGACAGACCACCGACACCTTGAGCTCCGGATTGTCCGGGTCGGAAATGTCGTAAACGTTGAATCCGTTGAAGTTGCCGACGAAGACGTGATCGCCGCGGAAGGCGAGGTCGGAATTCGCGAACAGGATGTCGGCCTCTCCGCCCGGCCCGTAGAAGCCCTCAGGCTTGGGCACGGTCGCCACGAGCTCCATGTTGTGGGCGGCTTCGCCCGCGTCGAGGATGCCGGCTCTGAGTGCCGCGCGCGGATCCACGGTCCCGCCTTCCTGCGCACGGGCCTCGGCAGTGACCAGCGTGGCCGAAACCAGCGTGGCTGCAACGATCTTCGATCTCGACCTCATTCGGTGCCTCCCTGTGTCGATGTGTTCAGCATTGCGCGCATGCGCGCGATCTCCGCGCGCTGGTCGGCGTCGACGTGAGATACGAACTGGAAGAGCTCCGCCTCCTTGCCCGCACCTTCAGTCGATAAGAGATCCTCCACCATTTTTAGGGCACCTTCGTGATGACGGATCATGTACTCCATGAAGAGCCGGTCGAACTCTGCCCCGGTCGCGTCAGCGAGCTGGTCTAGTTCCTCATCCGTGAGCATACCGGGCATGAGGTCGCCGTGCGAGTGATCCTCCACCGTCTCGATGCGCGATTCGAGCCAGCGCCTCATACGCGCGATCTCGTCTCTTTGCGAGATCTCGATGCGGTGGGCTAGGCGGCGGATGTCGTCATTCTCGGTGCGAGCGGCAACCAGGTCGGTCATGACGAGGGCCTGCGCGTGGTGGTGGATCATCCCCCGCATGAAATGGACGTCGGCATCCACGTAAGGACGAGATCCCGAAGCGCCGGGTTCAACCGACGTGCGCGCCCCCGGGCCGCACGACGCTCCTAGTGCGACCAGTAGGAGAATGGGGAAGACGGCGGTCTTCGTTCGATGTGGGGGGAGATTCACGCGGAACAAATTCTCGTTGAACGAGTGGGCTCGGCAATGGGTCGGCGATCCTGGCGTAGGGGACGGATCGGTTCTATGTGAGCTCCTTGCGCATGATCTTGGCCTCGACCCCCCGGTAGGGCTCGCAGGCGACGGTCGTCCAGCCGAGGCGGGCATAGAGGCGCGCACGGTCGGGGGTCCAGAGCCAGAGAGTCCCGACTCCCTCGGCCGCGGCGATCCGTTCGATCTCGCCGACCAGCGCGCTGGCGATCCCCCCGGTTCCGGTACCCTGGGTGCACGTAGACGCTGGCGAGCCAGGGCGAGATCTCCGGGTGGATGTCCATGTCACTCTCGACCAGGCTGGCCGAGCCGGATAGCTCGTTCCCCACAAGCCCGACAACCGCGGTGGGGATCCCGCTCCGGGTTGCGCGCCGCCCGATCAGCTCGGCCCTCGCCTCGAGAGTCAGCCCGGGATATAGGGCGCTCCACTGGGCGTGATGCCACCGCGCGATCGTCGCTAGGAGGTCGACGTGGTCGGCGAGGCGCTCGAGTCTGAGATCGACGGGGGAAACGATCATTCCTAGGACCCCGAGATCAGCACCATCGACCCCGTTGGAGATTCGGTTCCGGGAGCTGGCTCGACGGTGACGGCGAAAACGTCGACGTCGCGGAAGATCGAGGGGTCGTCGATCTCGAGACGCCCCGTGCCCTCACGATCGACGGTGAAGACCCCGGCCGGGCGTGGGGTGTCGCCCGCGATGGCCCATAGCTCGTAGACCGACCCCGCCGCCAGCACGGGAAGCTCGTACGCGAAGAGAATCGCGCGTCCGGTCGCGGGGTCGAGGAAGACACGCGCGTGCGCGCGCGGCTCCGCCTCGGTCCCCGCCAGTGACACGACGCTCGCCTGGGGCGCGGCCACGAAGGAAAGCGTATCGCGCACAGCCGCGAGCTCGGCCGCGAGCCGATCGCGGTCGCTCAAGACCCTGGCACGCTCGTCGCGAAGCCGCGTATTCGTGACGCCGAGCCAGAGGGCGAGCGCGGCGGCGATGCCGGCCGCGGCGATCCAGGGCCAACGACGCGCGCGGCGGAGCGGGATGACGGGCTCGAGTGACGTCCCGCCAGGCGGCCCAACCTCCATCGCCGACAGGATGCGCTTCCTGAGCTCCGCCGGCGGCTCGGCCGGAGGCGCGGCGAGCGCGAGCGCGCCCAGCATCTCGCTGACGCGCCGCAGCACGGCTGCACCTTCCGGGCCCCGCCGAGTGAGTTCGGCCTCGAACGGGGCCGCGTCCTCCGCGGAGAGCGACCCCAGCAGGTACTCCAGGGCGAGATCCTCGAATCTTTCTTCGGTCATCGCCGTCCGCGTGTCATCTCAGGACCGGGCCGAGCGCCCGCTCCAGCTTTTGCATCGCCGCCCGGATACGGGTCTTTACCGTGCCGAGTGACGTTTCGGTGCGCTCCGCGATCTCGCTATGGCTCAGGCATCCGAAGAACGCGAGCTCCAAGGACTCGCGCTGCTCGGCCGGCAGCTCGGCCATCGCCGACCGAACGAGGCGGCTTCTCTCGGCCAGCCCGGCTTCGTCCTCGGGGGAGGCCGCGGCCGCCACGGGCTCGACCTCGAAATCGGCCAAGGCGCCTCGATAGGAACGCTCCGCGCGCAGCCGGTCGACGGCCCGGCTCCGGGCGAGCAACGCGAGCCAGGACCAGCCCGACGCGCGCGCGGGGTCGAAGTACGCCGCCGTGCGCCAGACCTGGACGTAGACCTCCTGAACGATCTCTGCCGCAGCATCCGAATCCGCCACCATGCGGCGCACGAGGCCGAGCACATAGCGCGCCGTGCAGTCGTAGAGCTCGCCGAGCGCGCGGGAGTCACGCCCCGCGACTCGGCTCAACAGCGACTCGATGTGTTCCGGTGACGTCACTCCGCGCTCCACGTCGGTCAGAGATCCATCGAGCCTTTGGTTGCATATACGAAGCGCGCCGCGAATCGGACGCCTGCTCGAAGAATTTAGTCCCAGCCCCAATCCGTCGCCCTCCCTGCTCCGTACTCCACGCACGAACGAACCATCGAACCCGCTCTCAAGGAGGGCACGCGATGAATCGGAAGACCCTTCGATCGCTGGCGGTCCTGGCGGTGGTGCCGATTCTGGGCAGCGCCGGATTCCTGGCGACGCGGCTCGTCGGCTCGGACCATCAGGACACGACCGAGGTCGAGCTGAGCCCGCGCATGGACATCAACGACGTGTACGCATTTCCGGGCTCCAACGACGACCGGATCGTCCTGGTGGTGGACACGTCCTCGCCGCTGACGCCGGCACAGTCGGCGAGCGCATCCTTCGACCCCGAGCTCCTGTACCAGATCAAGATCGACAACAACGACGACGCCATCGAGGACCTGGTGCTACAGGTCACATTCGAGGGGGAAGGCAGCGATCAGAGGGTCGAGGTGCGCGGCCCGGTCGCGCCGAACGAGATCGGCATGCTGAACACGAAGCTCGACGTCGCACCAGCGGCGAGTGGTCGAATCAACGAGACGTTCGGTTCCGCAAATGGGATGCAGGTCTTCGCCGGCATCCGGGACGATCCCTTCTTCATCGACCTCGAGCAGTTCTTCCGGATCGTGCCTGACCGTCAGCCCTCCACGGGCGCGCTGGCGGATCTGCCGGACACCCCGTCGGCGTCCTGCTTCCGCGATCCCGGCGTCGACTTCGTCTCCGGCTTCAACACGCTGGCGATGGTGATCGAGCTGCCCGAATCCGAGCTCACCGGCGGCGGCACGGGCAAGATCGGCGTCTGGGCGACGACCAGCCGGTAGCGATTCCACCTTTCAGGCGGGAGACGAAACGATGAGAATTCTCATGATGATGATCCTCTTGTCGGCGCCCCTCACCATGGCGCTCGGCTGTTCCGACGACGACGTGACCGGACCCATCCCCGGCGGCGTGGTGTTCAACCAGATCGAGCGGCTCGGAAACCCCCTCGTCAGCGAGGCGCTGATCGCCAAGCGCGAGCATGGACACCACAACACCCTCGTTCCATCTCAAGACCGTGCCGCCTTTACCGACGACCTGGTCCTTTTCATCACCCAGGTCGCTGGCCGGAGCCAGACTCTGGCCAATACGATCTCGAGCGTGCTCCTGCCCGACATGCTGGTCGTCCAGACTCAGAAGCCGGGCTCGACCGCCGGCTGGTTGACCTGGGCCGTTGCAGACGGGTACGGAGGACGCACGCTGTCGGACGACGTCGTAGACGTCGCCCTCATGGCCGTGTTCGGCCCACTCCTCGATCCGGCCAACACGACGGCATGCCTGAGCACCGACAACGTGGACGCCAACAACAAGGCGTTCTCGACGACGTTTCCCTACCTTGCCGCGCCGAACTAGGTGCTGGGCGCGATGCGTCGCCTCGGGAGATGGTTTCTGATTCTGGCCGCCGGCCTCGCGGCGGTCGCTGGCCTGTGGGGCAGCGGGGGCCGGATGGCGGTCCGGGCGGAGACAGCCGTGACGGCTCGTTCGGCCGCCTCGGAGCGGGCCCTGCGCGAGCGCGAGATCGCGTTCTATGAACGGCGGGTCGAGCGGGATCCCGAGAGCGCGTTCGACCACGCCCGGCTGGCGAGCCAGTACCTCCAGCGCGCACGCGAGACCGGGGAGTACCAGGACTACCGTCGCGCCGAGGCCATGGCCCGGCGTTCGCTCTTGCTTCGGACCCCGCACAACGGCGGCGCGTATCTCCAGCTCGCTGCGAGTCTCCTGGCCCAGCATCGCTTCGTCGACGCTCTCGATGTGGCCGAGGTCCTCGTCGCGCGCGAACCCGAGCAGGCCCACCATCGCGCCCTTCTCGGAGAGATCCAGCTCGAGTTGGGGAAATACGATGAGGCAGACGCGACGTTTGCCACGTTGGGTGGCGAACGGCGAAACCTCGCGGTCTTGCCGCGACTCGCGCGTTGGGCCGAGATTCACGGAAGGACCGAAGAGGCACGGCGAGTTCTCGCGGTCGCGCGCGACGAGGCGGATCGGCGGTCCGACCTGGCTCGGGAGCAGGTCGCGTGGTTTCATCTGCGGGTAGTCGATCTAGAGCTACGGAACGGTCGGTTGGAGGCCGCCGGGAAAGCGCTCGAGGTAGGATTGGCGATCGCGCCGGACGATCCACGGCTGCTCGCGGCGGGCGCACGTCTTCGGGCGCTCGACGGGGATTGGCAGGGCGCCCTCGAGTGGGGCCGTCGCGCGATAGCCATCGTCCCCGACATGGCGACGGTCGCGCTCGTGGGGGACGCTTGGGCCGCCCTCGGCGACTCCTCGCGCGCGGAGGCAGCCTACGCCGACGTGGAGCGTCTCGCGCGCGAGACGTCGGAGCCATACGCCCGCCAGTGGACGCTCTTCCGCCTAGAGCACGGCCGTGAGCTCGCCTCGACGCGCTCGATCCTCGAGCGCGAGATCGTCGATCGCCCGGACGTCTACGGCTGGGACCAGCTCGCCTGGGCGCGCTACCTGACCGGCGACCTAGCCGGTGCGCAAACGGCGATCGCGGAGGCCCTCCGGATGGGCACGCGGGACGGGACCTTGTTCCTTCACGCGGGGATCATCGAGCGGGCGCTCGGCAATCGTTCCGCCGCACGTGTGAACCTCGAGCGCGCGGTGGCCCTCAACCCTCGCTTCCACCCGACCGCGCAACACGTCGCCCGTCTCGCTCTGAAGGAGCTCGAAGAGGAGGAATTCGAAGAGGAGTAGTGACGTCGCTCAAGCCCGTCACCGCGAAGCGGCTTGATGCAGCGCGTCGAGGAATGCGCGCCCGTAGCGCTCGAGCTTGACGGGCCCCACGCCCGAGACTTCGAGCATCTCGATCTCGTCGCGCGGACAGCGACGAGCCATGTCGCGGAGCGTGGCGTCGCTGAAGACCACGTAGGCCGGAACACCTTGGGCGTCGGCGAGCGCCTTGCGAACCGTTCGCAGGCGCCGGAAGAGCGCCTCGTCGGGGGACGCGAGCTCGCCGGGGACGAGGTCGCCACCGGACGATGTTGGGCCGTGCAGCGATTCCGGCGTGCTCCTCCTTCGCTGGCGCGTCTCCGCCATGATCGCCTCCACGCTCGTCCCCCGGCAGACGTCGCAGGCATCCCCGCACGCATCGATTCGCTCGTCGAAGTGGGCCAGGACTTCGCGGTGGCGGCAGGTCTCACGATCGACCACGTCGAACAAGTGCACCGTCGACCGGCGCTTCGCTTCTCGCAACTCGCGGTCGTCGACGGAGGTGAGGAACCGCTCGTGGAGCATCACGTCGGCCCACGAGTAGAAGAGGAAGCAGTCGCTCGGAAGGCCGTCCCTGCCGGCGCGGCCGAACTCCTGGTACCACGACTCCACGTCCTTGGGCAGATCCTTGTGAATGACGAACCGAACGTTCGGCTTGTCGATCCCCATCCCGAACGCGATGGTGGAGACCATGACGTCGGCGTCGTCGCGGGCGAAGGCTTCCTGGTTGGCGTGGCGATCCTCGTCGGTCATCCCGGCGTGGTAAGGGACCGCTCGCACGCCGTGCTTCCTGAGCCAGACCGCCAGCCCATCGACCGACTTCCGGGACAGGCAGTAGACGATCCCGCTCTCTCCGGCTCGCTCGCGGATCAGGGATAGAATCTCGCGTCGGGTGTTTCCGCCCTGGCCCTTCTTCCGCACCCAGAGGGTCAGGTTCTGCCGGAAGAAGGATCCCTTGTAGCCGGCCGGCGACCGCATCCCGAGCTGTCGTACGATGTCGCGCGCGACCCGTCGCGTGGCGGTCGCGGTGAGCGCCAGAACCGGCACGTCACCCAGCTCCTCCTTGAGGCCCGCCAGCCGCCGGTAGGAGGGCCGGAAGTCGTGCCCCCACTGGCTGATGCAATGCGCCTCGTCGACCACGAGAAGCGAGATCGGACAGCGCCCTAGAAACCGGCGAAGCGAACCTTCGATCGCTTCAGGTGCGAGATAGGCGAGCTCCCAGCGTCCTTCTTCGAGGGCGCGGATCCGCGCGGAGCGCTCGGCGGGATCGAGTGCCGAGTTGATCGCCGTGGCCCGGAACCCGAGCACCGTCAGCGCGTCGACCTGGTCCTTCATGAGCGAGATGAGCGGCGAGAGGACGAGAACGGTCCCCGGGAGAATCCGCGCCGGGAGCTGAAATGTCAGCGATTTGCCAGCCCCCGTCGGCATGACCGCGATGCAGTCGCGTCCGGCAAGTACCGCCTCGACGACCTCCGCCTGTCCAGGGCGGAAGTGGTCGAAGCCGAACACTTCGCGCAGGACGCGCCGGGGCGCCTCATGCGCGGGGAAGAGGTCGAGTGTCGTCTGGGGGATCGTCGGTCTCCGGTCGCGTGAATCGCTGCGAGTCTAGGAAGCGTGTCGCTCACCTGCAACTCGCGCGCCGGTGGCGCCCGCGCCTACGCGCTGGTCATCTTCCGTATCGCGCTCTTGAACGTCGGGCGGTGCAATTCGTCTCTGGGGTCATGGGTTGTCGCCTCTCTCTCGCTTTGGTCCTCTTCGTCCTGCTCGCCGCGGACATCGCCCACGCCCAAGAGGCCGCCTTCGTCACATGTCGTCAGCCCGAGCTCGAGGCGCTCTCGTTTCTAGTCGGGGCGTGGGACGTCGATGCCGAGATGCGCTTGTCGCGCGAGGGCCCGGTCCAACGGCTCTTCGTCGATTCCGATCACGGTCTCCTGCTGATTACCGAGGGGGAAGGAGTGAGCGGCGGTAAGGATCTCGAGGTGTTCGCGGACGTCGAGACGCGAATGGGACCCGTGCGGCTCCGCACCGCCTATCGCGAGATCAGCGCGAACGGCTTCGTCGTCGAAACCGCACGCTCGATCGATGGGGGGCCACCTGGGACGTGACCTCGCGACTTCGCTACACTCGAAAGGATGACTGACCGGTGAACCTTCTCGCCAGCATCGCCGCCGCCGCACTCGCGTGCTCGAGCGGTCACAAACCGACCCCCGCACCGACCGACTCCATCGTCGCGATCGTCCATGCTTCCGTCATTCCGATGGATCAGGAGCACGTACTGCCAGACCACACCGTGATCGTGCGCGGCGACAGGATCGTTGCGGTGGGTCCTGCCGCTTCGACTCCCGTGCCCGAGGGCGCCACCGTGATCGACGGCGCCGGCCGTTTCCTCTTGCCGGGCCTGGCCGAGATGCACGGCCACATCCCGCCGCCCGACGCTCCGGCTGATCACATCGAGCGGTCCTCTTCCTCTACGTCGCCAACGGCATCACGACCGTGCGCGGCATGCTCGGGTTCCCAGGCCAGCTCGAGCTGAAGGAACGCGCCGCGCGGGGCGAGATCGTGGCGCCCAACCTCTACCTCGCCGGTCCATCGTTCAGCGGCAACTCCATCGACTCGCCCGAGCAAGCTGCGTCGCGCGCACGCGAGCAGGCGGCCGAGGAAGAGCGCGGCGAGCGCGAAGCCGAATCTCAGGGGGATGGGGTTCGGGTTTTTCGGGCCAGGCTTTGTCCGGCTCGGTCGACCTCGCTACCCTCGAAGCGCTTCCCGAGCTCCGCTATGCGCGCATCGCTCTCGGCAGCTGTTTCCTCATATCCGCTTTGGCTCTGTCACTTCTGATCCAACATGCTCCGCTCAGCGGGCAGTCGACTCGCCCTCCATCACTGTTCGCCGCTGCCACCGCCTTCGACTCCGGCCGCGGCCGCCTCGTCGTGTTCGGAGGCGAAGGCGCGGGTCGCGGGCTGCCGCGATCGACGTGGGAAACGGACGGGAACCGATGGATCCTCGCTGACACGGCTGGCCCGACAGGCCGCTTCTGGGCCGCAGGCACGTACGATTCGGTGCGACGTGTCACGCTCGTGAATGGCGGGGTAGGCGGGAGGATCTTCGGCGACACCTGGACGTGGGATGGGAGCATCTGGCGTGAGCATTCCGGCGTGGGACCCCCGGCGCCCTTCGGTCATGAAATGGTCTGGGATCCCTCGGGGGGACGGGTCCTGCTCTTCGGTGGAAACGACGGCCGCAGGGTGCTGGGAGACCTCTAGGCGTGGGACGGCGCGAGCTGGTCCCGACTGAGCGATAGCGGGCCGGCGCGCTTCATTCACGGCTTGGCATGGGAAGCTCAAGACCCGGATGTGGAACAACCTCCCGGTGATCGACTAATGATCATGCGGGATCTGTTTTCCCGATCCTTGAGCAGTCATTCGAACCTCGGGTTGTAGCGGTCGAGCGACTCGTAGGGCTTGGGCCAGGGGAGCTTCCACCCCATCCGCCACGCCGCGTTCCGCGACCAGTACGGGTCCCACAGATGCGCGCGCGCCATCGCGCACAGGTCGGCGCGGCCGGCGGCCAAAATCGTGTTGACGTCCATGTACGACGAGATGTTGCCGACCGCCATCGTCGCGATCCCGACCTCGTGGCGGATGCGATCGGCGAACGGCGTCTGGAACTGGCGGCCGTAGAGCGGCTTGGCGTGCGGCACCGTCTGGCCGGCCGAAACGTCGACCAGATCCGCGCCGTGCTCGACGAGCGCTCGCGCCACAGCGATCGAGTCCTCGATCGTCTGCCCCTCGGGGACCCAGTCGATCGCCGAGATACGGACCGAGAGCGGCTTCTCCTCGGGCCATACCGATCGCGCTGCATCGAGAACCTCGAGCGGGAACCTGAGCCGGTTCTCGAGCGATCCGCCGTACTCGTCCTCCCTCAGGTTGGTCGCGGGCGAGAGGAACGAGGCGAGGAGGTAGCCGTGCGCCATGTGGACCTCCAGGAGATCGAACCCAGCGGCGAGCGTCATCCCTGCGGCGAGAGCGAAGTCCTCCTTCACGCGATCCATGTCGTCGCGCGTCATCTCTTTGGGAACCGGGCTGTGCGGGTACCACGGTAGCGGCGACGGCGCCACGATCTCCCATCCGCCTTCCTCGAGCGGCTCGTCCATCCCATCCCATGCGAGGCGCGTCGACCCCTTGCGCCCGGCGTGGCCGAGCTGGATTCCGATCTTCGCCTCGGTGCTCTGGTGAACGAAATCGACGATCCGCCGCCAGGCGTCGGCGTGCTCGTCCTTGTAGAGGCCCGTACAGCCGGGCGAGATGCGCGCCTCGCGCGAGACGTCGGTCATCTCCGCGATCACGAGTCCCGCGCCACCCATGGCGCGGCTCCCGAGGTGGACCAAGTGCCAGTCGTTGGGCGTGCCGTCCTCAGCGCTGTACTGGCACATCGCGCTGACGACGACGCGGTTGGGGAGGACGAGCTCGCGCAGGCGAAAGGGCGTGAAGAGGGGTGGCGGGGTTGGATCGAGCGGCACCTCGACCCCGCTCTGCTCAGAGGCGCGCTCGGCGAACCACCGATCCACGCGAGCGGTGAACGAGGGATCGCGCTCCTTGAGGTCCTGGTGTGTGATACGGAGCGATCGCGTGAGGAGGTTGAAGGCGAACTGAATCGGCTCGGTGCCCCAGTACCGCTCGGTCCCCTCGAACCACTGGAGTGAAGCCTGGGCCGCGCGCTGGAGCGACTCCACCTGTGGCCGGCGCTCGGCCTCGTAGCCCTCGAGCGCGGTCGCAAGATCAGGCGCCCGATCGAGCGCGTTCGCTAGCGCGATGGCGTCTTCCATGGCCAACTTGGTGCCCGATCCGACCGAGAAATGAGCCGTATGGGCCGCGTCCCCGATCAGGACGGTGCGACCCTCGCTCCAGGCCGCGCAGCGGATGGTAGGGAAGCGGCGCCAGATCGAGCGGTTGGGGATCAGGGGGTGACCCTCGAGCTCATCGGCGAAGAGGGCTTCGCAGAAGGCGACCGTTTCGGCCTCCGGGGCGTCTTCTAGACCGGCCTTCTGGATGGTCTCCTCGGTCGCTTCGACGATGAAGGTCGAGGCGTCTTCGGCATAGCGGTAAGCGTGGACGCGCCAAAGGCCATGCTCATCCCACTTGAAGTAGAACTTGAAGGATTCGAATGGACGGGTAGTGCCGAGCCAGACGAATCGGTTGGGGCGCAAGTCGACGCTCGGCTCGAATGCCTCCCCCCGTCGCTCGCGAACGATCGAGTTCGCCCCGTCGGCCCCCACGAGGAGATCGGCCTCGCCGAGCAGTGCTTCGGGGTCACCGACATCGACTCCGACCCGGAGGTCGACTCCGAGTGAACGGGCGCGATCGGAGAGCGATTCGAGGAGGACGCGTCGCTCGAGACCGCTGAAGCCGTGGCCGGTCGAGGTCAGGATCTCTCCCTGGTAGTGGACGTCGATGTCGTCCCAGTGGTAGAGCCGATCCGAGATGTCATCGAACGTCTCCGGTCCGGCGGCGGAGAGGGCCTCGAGCGTGGCGTCGGAAAAGACGACGCCGAAACCGTACGTCGCGTCCGGTGGATTCCGCTCGAGGACGACGACATCGCGAGAAGGATCCGATCGCTTGAGAAGGATCGAGAGGTAGAGGCCGGCCGGGCCGCCGCCGACCGCGACGATCCTCACGGCGCGGCGGGGTTCCGCGGAGAAGCCGCGGGGTTGGCGGCCGGCGCGCGGTTCAGCAGATGGCGCGCGATCACGAGTCGCTGGATCTCGGTCGTCCCCTCGTAGATCCGCAGCGCGCGGACGGCACGGTAGAGCCGGTCGACGGGGTGGTCGGCGAGGACGCCGCGCCCGCCCAGGATCTGGACCGCGTCGTCGACGATTCGCTGGGCCGCCTCGGTGGCGAACGACTTGGCCATCGCCGACTCCATCGTCACCCGGTCGGCGCCACGGTCCTTGGCCCATGCCGCGCGGTACGTGAGGAGGCGCGCCGCGGCGAGATCGGTCGCCATCCGCGCGAGCTTCTCCTGGACGAGCTGGAAGTCGGCGAGTGGCTTCCCGAACTGATGTCGCTCGCGTGCGTGCGCGGTCGCCTCATCGAGCGCGCGCGCCGCCATGCCGCACGCCGCGGCGGCGACCGTGGCGCGCAGACGGTCGAGCGTCGCGAGGCCCAGCTTGTAGCCGTCGTAGGGGCCGGCCAGGAGGCAGTCGTCCTCGACCCGGCAGTCCGCGAAGCGGATCTCTCCGAGGGGGTGCGGGGCGGAAAGCACCTGGGGGCCGACGAACTCGAGCCCCGCGGTGTCCGCCAGGATGACGAAGCAGGCGATTGCTTTGGCGCCCCGGGACGTGTCGGTCGTCGCGAACACGGTATAGAAGTCGGCGATCCCGGCATTCGAGATGAAGGATTTGGTTCCATCGAGGACCCACCCGCTCCCATCCTTGCGCGCGGTCGTCGCCATCGCGGCCACGTCGGAGCCCGCCTCGAGCTCGGTCATGGCGAAGGCCGCCATCGCGCGGCCGGCGGAAACCTCAGACAGCCACCGCCTTCGCAGGACATCGCTCCCCGCGAGGACGATCGGCGTCGTCCCGAGCGCCTGGAGCGCATAGACCGCGTCGGCGAGGGGTGAGGCCCACGCGAGCGCCTCGCGCGCGAGCGCAATCGCGCGGAGGTCGGTCTCCAGAATCGGTGCGTGAAGATCGGTATCGCCGAAGAGCGAAAGGATCGCGCGCGCCTGATCGCGAGCCGCGGCGTCATCGCGCGGGTCGGGCAGTGGCGCGATTCGCTCGCGAGCGAACGTTGCCACACGCTCGGCCCATGCGACGTGGCGTTCGTCGAGGAACGCGCGGACCGTCTCCGTATCGATCAACTGAACTTGGGCGGGCGCTTCTCGCGCCAGGCGTCGTACGCCTCGCGGAAATCGGGATGCGTCATCATCTGAGCTTGAACCCGAGCCTCATTCTCGAGCGCTTCTTCGAGGCTCATCGTCCATTCATCGTCCAGAGCCCGCTTGGTCACGGCGATCGAGGCCGACGGTCCGCGGGAGAACAGCCGCGCGAACCCACACGCCTCGTTGAACAGGAGTTTCGGCGGGACGACCCGATTGTACAGGCCGATCCGGAGTGCTTCGTCGGCGTCGATGAATTCCCCGGTCACGAGGAGCTCGGTCGCCTTGCCGAGGCCGACGATCCTCGGCAGGAGCCATGCCGTCCCCATGTCGGCTCCGGAGAGCCCGACCTTGGTGAAGAGGAACGCGATTCGAGCAGTCTCCGAGGCGATCCGGATATCGCAGGCGACGGCGATCACCGCGCCGGCGCCGGCCACGGTGCCGTTGAGCGCGGCGATCACGGGATAGGGACATCGGCGGATCGCCAGCACCAGGTCGCACGTCATACGTGTGAACAGGTACAACTCTTCCTCATTTCGCCCGATGAGCTGGCCGATGATTTCCTCGACGTCCCCACCCGAGCAAAAGGCCTGCCCGGCTCCCGTGATTACCACGGACTGGACGTCGGTCTCCTCGACCAGCGCGCGGAACGTGTCCCGGAGGTCCTCGTAGACCTCGAACGTGAGCGCGTTCAGTCGCTGGGGGCGGTCCAGCGTGATCATCACGGTCCCGCTCTCGCGATCGTGCTCGTACCGGAACGATCGGGGCTCGATCATGGGCCTTTCTCCTGTGGGATGACGGCGGTCGCCTCGATCTCGACAATGGCTGCCGGATCGACGAGCGACGTGACCTCGACCAGCGCCATCGCGGGGTAATGACGTCCCATCCTTTCGCGCCATTGCTCGCCGATCGGCTGGAGGCTCGCGCGGTACGCCGCCATATCGGTCACCCAGACCGTCATGCGCGCGACGTCTTTGGGGCCGCCGCCAGCCGCGCGAACGACTGCGAGCACGCGATCGAGCGCGGCCGCGAACTGCGCGACGAATCCCTCGGGACCGGGAGCGGTCTGGCCGGCGACGAACAGCACGCGCGCGCCGGCCGGCGCGAGGACGCCGTGCGAAAACCCGCGTCCCGCCCCCAGCTCGGCCGGGTTCACGAAATCGAGGCCGCGCCGCGCTGTCACGCGGGTACTCCCTTGCCTTCGAGCACAATCTCCTGTCCGTTCACGTTCTCCTCGCACAGCCGTACCACCGCGCGGGCGACCTCAGCGGGGTCGATGAGTCGATCCTGAGAAGTGCTGGTGAGCATCGATGCCAACGCCTCGGATTCGGTGCGACCCGTCCTCGCGACGATCCGGGCAATCGACTCCCGCGTCAGATCCGTATCGACGTAGCCCGGGCAAACCGCGTTGACCGTCACCCCGTGCGGAGCGGCCTCGGCGGCAGCGGACCGCGTGAAGCCCATGACGGCGTGCTTGGCCGCCGCATACGCCGCGATGTAAGGGCCGCCCTCGAGACCCGCCATGGACGCGATGTTGACCACGCGCCCCTGTTTCCGTTCCATCATGGCGGAGAGGAAAGCGCGCGTGCAGAGAAACGTAGACGTCGCGTTCACAGCGAACAGGCGATTCCATTCGGCGAGCGAAGTCCGGGCGACCGGCGCGGAGTTCGCGGCCCCGGCGTTGTTGACGAGGATGTCGACCTGACCGAGCCGTTCGGTGGCGGCGGCCTCGAGGGTCTCGACGCCAGCCTCGGTCGTGACGTCGCACGGGACTGCCCACGCCTCGCCGCCCGCGTCGCGGATCGAGGCGGCGACAGCTTCGACCTCGGTCTTCGTTCGAGCGGCCAGGACGACTCGTGCGCCAGCTGCGGCGAGCGCGCGGGCGATCGCGGCGCCGATCCCGCGCCCGCCACCGGTCACGACCGC
This sequence comes from Gemmatimonadota bacterium, assembly GCA_046261835.1. Classification (GTDB taxonomy): domain Bacteria; phylum Gemmatimonadota; class Gemmatimonadetes; order JACCXV01; family JAHWKZ01; genus JBHEOA01. Next base: position 28,226 of record JBHEOA010000058.1, on the reverse strand, counting down.
GCCCCGACCGGCGAGGGCGGCGTTCATGACCTTGTTGGCGCGGGCAGACCCGCTTCGACGACGGCGTCGGCCAGGATCGTCGCCAGCACCTCGATCGTCTCGCGTCCCTCGTCCGCCGTCGCGGCGGCCGGGTTGCCGCAGTAGGCTCGGTCGAGCCCCGCCTCCTCGAACGACCGTTTCCCCTGCTGAATCGCCGCCGACAGCGAGATGTCGACGGCGGGGAGCTCGCGCGCAATCTCCTGCCGCACCCACTCCATCCGTTCGGCGAGGACGACCGAACCCTCGAACTGACCGGCGTGGCAGGCGCCTCTCTGGAACTCCTCTCCCAGGCGCGTCGCCCAGGATCGCCGCGTGAGGTCGGGGAAGACGATGGGAAGAGGTGAGGCCTCGACCGTCTCGCGCATCGCTTCGAGGTGCTCTGGATCGAAGTGCACGTTGGCGAGGACCAGACCCGCGAATCCCTGAGCCGCTAGCGAGTCGGCGACGTCGGTCACGAGCGACATCACGGTCGTCGGTCGGACCGAGATCGTTCCGCGGAAGCCGGCGGCGAATCCGGCGACCGTGTAAGCCAGGGTCGGCAGCACGATCGCGTCGATACCCCGCGCGGCGAGGACCTCCGCCCCACGGCGCGCCATCGCCTCCGCGATCACGACATCGGTGGCGAGTGGAAGGTGCGGTCCGTGCGCCTCGATCGCGCCGACCGGCAGGATCGCGACCAGCCGTCCGGGATCGAGCTCGTTCAGCTCTTCCCACGTCGAGGCCGCCCATTGCCGCACGTTCGCGCCGTCGGATATCATGGCCGCCACCATGGGATTCGAGCCGCCCGCTCACCTCAACATCGCCGACTGGCTCCTCGACGCTCGGGTTCGCGAGGGGCGGGGCGACCGCATCGCCCTCCGCACCGACCGCCGGGACTGGACCTATGCCGAGGTCCAGGAGCTCGCGAACCAGTTCGGAAACGTGCTCCGGGAGGCGGGCGTCGAGCCCGAGCAGCGGGTGATCGTCGCTCTTCCCGATGGGCCCGAGTTCGTCGCCGCTCTCTTCGGCGCGCTGAAGATTGGCGCCGTGGTGGTCATGGTCAACCCGGCCCAGCCGCGCGACGCCATCGACTACTTCCTCGACTACACCCGGGCGGCGGCGGCGATCGTGGCGCGCGACGCGACCGGACCATTCACGGAAGCCCGGACTACCGCGCGCCATCTGAAAAACCTTCTCATCGTGGGCGAGCTCGAAACGGACCGCTCTCTCGAAGCCGCGTCGGCGACCCTCGAGACGTTTCCCTCCCATCGTGACGATCCTGCGATATGGCTCTTTTCGGGCGGGACCACCGGGCGACCCAAGGCGGTGGTGCAGCCCCACCGATCCTACGCCAACACGACAGTGTGCTACGGCCAGGGGGTTCTCGACCTCACCGAGAACGACATCACGCTCTCGGTGCCCAAGCTCTATTTCGGATACGCGATGGGGTCGAACCTGTTCTTCCCGTTCTCCGTCGGCGGGTCCGCCGTCCTCTTTGCCGAAGCCGCGACGGCGGAAGTCGTTTTCGAGAAGATCGATCGGTTCCGGCCGACGGTGCTGGTCACCGTTCCCAAGATGGTGCACCTGATGGTCGATCACCCCGCCGCGCGACAGCACGACCTATCGTCGCTGCGGTTCGCGACGTGCGCCGGCGAGGCCTTGCCGGTCGAGCTCCATCGCCGATGGGACGATACCTTCGGCATCGATCTCCTCGACGGGCTGGGGACCGCCGAGATGTGGCACATCTTCCTCTCCAACCGCCCCGGCACGGTGCGCGGCACCTTGGGCCAGGTCGTGCCCGACTTCAGCGTCGAGGTGCGCGACGACGAGGGGCGTCCCGTGCCCGACGGCGAGGTCGGATGGCTGTGGGTCAAAGGCGGCTCGCGCGCGATAGGCTACTGGCAGCGGATGGAGCGCACGATCGAAGCGTTTCGCGGCGAGTGGTACATTTCCGGCGACATGGTCGTGCGCGACTCCGACGGCTACTTCACCTACAGCGGCCGCGGCGACGACATGCTCAAGGTGGGCGGGAAATGGCTCTCGCCCGGGGAGGTCGAGGGGTGCTTGCTGGCTCATCCGGTTGTCGCCGACGTCGCCGTCGTGGGCGTAACCAACGCAGCCGGGCTCACGGTGCCGCGGGCGTGTGTCGTTCTCCGATGCGCTGCCGACCGAGAGCAGCTCGCTGCCGACCTCCAGGCTTTCGTACGCGAGAGGCTCGAGCCCTACAAGTATCCGCGCGAGGTCGTCTTCCTCGACGTACTGCCGCGGACTCACCTCGGCAAGGTCGACCGCGCAGCGCTGAGGGAGATATCACGCTGAGCCCGACATCCTTCCTGCTCTCCATGCATCGCTTCCAAATCGCGGGAGTGCTCGTCCTGGCCGTGCTGGTCGATGGGCGGAGGGCTTCAGTTTTGCCGACGTGGCCGGCGGCACGCCCGCTACGCCGGAAACGGTTTTCCACATCGCTTCGCTCACGAAGACATTCGCCTCGATCGTCCTCCTCCAGCTCGCCGCACAGGGGAGCATCTCGTTGGACGATCCGGTCTCCGCTTATGGGATCCAGCTCTCGGGGGACGTTCGGGTCGGCACCTTCTGAGCCACACATCCGAACCGCCACCCGGGTCTCGCTTCCGCTACGACGGCGACCGCTACGCCCTCCTCGATTCGGTCGTCCTGCGAACCACCGGCAGGTGGTTCGCGGAGGAGGTCGTCGCGCGCATCATCGTACCGGAAGGGCTGCCGCGGACCGCCCCTTCCTCTCTGGCTGGAACCGCGGGAACTGGAATCGACGGGGAGGCGATTCCGCCGCGCGCTCGCGCAGGGATACGATGCCCAGGGCCGGCCCATAAGCTACCCCACCAACGTCGGCACGGCGGCCGGGCTCGTCTCCACGGTGCTCGATCTGGTCGCGTACGCCGCGGCGATCGAGGCGGGCAGGCTCTACCCGCCGGGTGGTCGTGAGCTGGCCTTCTCGCCAGCGCGGACGCCTTCGGGCGCGGAGCTCCCGTACGGCCTTGGTTGGTTCGTGGAGGAGGGCCCCGGTGGCAGGATCCTCTGGCACTTTGGCTCATGGATAGGGAACTCCGCGCTCATCGTGCTGGTCCCGTCCCGTGGAGCCTCGTTCGCTTTGCTGGCGAACAGCGACCGGCTCAGCACCCCGTTCCCGCTCCAGAGGGGAGATCTCGAGTCGTCCCCATTCGCGCGCGCCTTCCTGGGGTGGCTCGAAAGTGGAGACGGCTGCGTGCCATGAGATCGGCAAGGTCTCGCGCCTGATTCGGTGTCCGGTTTTCGGTAGACGTCCGCGCCGTCGTCGGGTAGGGTAGTGGCATGCAGCTCGAGATCCCGACCCTCCCCGCGCGTGAGGAGATGCTCCGCGCCATGGCGGAGCGCGACGCCGGCTACAACGGAGTTTTCTTCACGGCCGTCCGGACGACGGGGATCTTCTGTCTTCCGTCCTGCCCCGCGCGGAAGCCGTCCGACCGGAACGTCGAGTTCTTCGGAACGGCACGCGAGGCGCTCTTCAGCGGCTACCGCCCGTGCCTCAGGTGTCGACCCCTCGAGCTCGGCAAGTCCGCCCCGGAGTGGGTGCGAGCTCTGACCGAAGAGCTCCGCGCGAACCCCGACATTCGGATCCGGGACTCCGACCTGCGCGAGCGGGGGATCGATCCAGCCCGTGCCCGGCGCTGGTTCCTCCGCCACCACGGAATGACGTTCCAGGCGTGGCAGCGGGGGCTGCGGCTGGGTGGCGCCCTGCGGGCGATGGGGAACGGCCACGGGATCGCCGCGTCGGCGGCAGGTTACGGCTACGAGTCGCTCTCCGGTTTCTACGACGCCGTCCGGCGGTTGACCGGGAAGTCGCCGGGTCGGAGCCGGAGTGCCACGGTCGTCCTTCTTACGCGATTCGGGACGCCTCTCGGGCCGATGGTGGCGGCCGCGACGGAAGAGGCTTTGGTCCTCCTCGAATTCGCCGATCGCCGCATGCTCGAGATCCAGCTCGAGCGTCTAGCGGGCCGATTGGACGCCGTCTACGCGCCGGGCCGGAACGACGTGCTTGACCGCGCGGAGGCCGAGCTGGGTGAATACCTGGCCGGGCGCCGGCGTGAGTTCGAGGTCCCCGTTTCGACCTCCGGTACGGAGTTCCAGGAACGGGTGCGGCGGGTGCTCCGCGAGATCCCCTACGGAGAGACGCGCTCCTACACCGAACAGGCGGAGCGGCTCGGTGATCCAGGAGCGGTGCGCGCCGTGGCGCGCGCGAACGGCGACAACCGCGTGGCGATCATCGTGCCGTGCCACCGGGTGATCGGGAGCGACGGCCGGCTCACGGGTTACGGCGGAGGTCTGTGGCGGAAGCGCCTGTTGCTGGCGCTCGAGCAGGGCCGTCCGATCGGCGTGCCGGACCCGTCCTGAGCCGCTCCGACGCGGCTTCCGAGCGCTCAACCGAGGACCGACGGCCCGGGCCGAGGAAAATCTCGATGGCACGCCGCGACGAGCCGGCGGGAACGGCTTCTCCCATGATCTGCAGGAACAAAGGCGCGAAATCGAGGGGCGAAAAGTCTTCGATTCCGCCGCGGGCGGAGATGGCCGGGCCGCCCGCGATGACCTGCCCCACGCGGGAGTGGTGATTGCCGCGTGGCGAGCCGTACCGCCGTTGGGTGAGAGTTCCGCGCGGGTGAACGACTCGACCCATGAACTGACCGTCGGCGCGCCACTCGACGAACAGGTCGGGCAATTTCAACGGCGGCTCTCCTCCGAAAAGGTCGACAGCCCGCGTCACCCTCTCGACGACCGGCTCGCCGCTCTCTTCGTCGGTGAGCATTCGCAGGTCCTCCTCGAGCCGCCAGAGGACGACCTCGTACTCCTGACCCCGCGTCACGATTCCCTGGGGCTCACGGCCCTCTAGATTGACGCGGAAGAGACCCGTGTAATAGGACGGTATCGGGAAGGCGATCGTGCGACTCCATTCCGTCCCTTTGCCGCGTCGCTGGGCCTCGAGCCGATGGATCCATCGCGAGGGCAGCCAGCGGCCGACTCTCGTTGGTGGAGATTGGCGGGCCGAAGCGACGGCGAACGTCGGAAACGAGATGTGCCGGCTCGCTGGCGGTCGGGAAGCCCGCGTTGTGATGACCCCACTGCGTGAGCTGGTATCCGGTCAACCCGGCGAGCGGCCAGGTCTCGGGCGCGTCGACGGCGAGAACCCGGCGGTCGTTCGTGAAGTCTGGTCCAGAACGGCGGCGCTCCCGCTTCGGACGGGTGGAGCCGCCGGGTCTCGTACGTCCCGGGGACGAGCGGCCGCCGGAGATAGTGGCCGTGCTCGCTCAAGGAAACGCCGCTCCAGAGCGACATCCAGACGCCGTGCGCGCTGATCATCTCGGGGCCGGTCAGGCGACCGACCGCGCCTCGTTCGAGCAGGGAGGCGATCGCTGGGAGATGGCCCTCCCCGGCCCAACGGAGGAGGAGATCGGGATCCCCCGAATCGAGGCCCAGGACGACGAGGGGCGGCGCGCTCAACGCGGGATCGGGTCGCGTACCGTCGGATCAGTCCTGGCGAGCGAAGAGCCCGAGCCGCTTGACGACCTCCGACTCGATGGGGAAGCGGACGTCCATGTTCTGGACGCGGTAGCGCGCGACCGGCGCATAGAGCTTTCCGAGTGAGACGACGAGACGGTTCGTAGCGCGATAGGGGTGGACGAAGTTCGCCCCCAGAAACATGAGCGGGAAATCGAGGTACTCGACCAACCGCTTCGTCTCGGGCTCGATCCAGTCGGCGTCCTTCTGGACGTTCCGGAAGTTGAACCGCGCCCAATCCTCGAGCTGCTCGGGAACCTTGAGCCCGCGCTGGATCGCGATCCCGTACAGCTCCGTCCCCGGGTACGGCGTGTAGATGTTGAACGTCTTCGCAGCCTTCGGATTGTCGGCGATCATGCGATCGGCGAGCACGAAGCTTTCCCTCAGCTCGTCGGGCGTCTCGGTCGGCATCCCCATCATGAAGAGGTAGAGGGGAATGATCGGGTAGGGGGCGAGCTTCCGGTTCGCCTCGAGCGCCTGCTCCACCGTCATGTCCTTCTTGATCAGATCGAGGACGCGCTGGCTTCCCGACTCGATCCCCACGGTGAACCGCTTGACGCCCGCCCGCACCATGAGCTCGAGGAACTCGGTATCCATCTTGCAAATCGTATCGGCCCGGACCTGGAGCTTGCTGATCGTGACGTCGAGGTTGAGGCGCACCAGTCCCTCGATGATCCCCCGGGCCCGCTTCATGTCGATGAAGAAGTGGTCGTCGGTGAAGAGGAACCCGCGGATCCCGTAGTCGCGGATGATCTGCTGGAGGTGGTCGAGGACCGTCTCCGGCTCCATCGCCCGCCACTTCCGCTTGTGCATGACCGGATCCCAGCAAAAGGCGCAGCGGAAGAGGCACCCGCGACTCGAGTTGAACGTCACATGATCCACACCGAAGAGGCGCCGGCGGTACTCGTCCATGTCGAGAAGGTGATACGCGAGGGGTGGCTCCTTGTCGATGTCGATGAAGGGCCGTTCGGGGGTGAACCGGACCTTTCCGTCTTCCTTGTACATGATGCCGGCGACGTCCGAAAGCGGCGTTCCGTCCCGCAGCGCCTGGACGAGCGCGGCGAACGTCGCCTCTCCCTCTCCGACGACAACCACGTCGACGGCATCGTGGCTCAGGGTCTGTTCGGGCAGCAGGCTGGCGTGGATCCCGCCCCAAACTACCGGCAGGCCCGGGTGGAGCTCCTTGGCGAAGCGCGCGGCTTCGATCGCCCGGAGGATCTGGGGCCCGGTCATGCTCGTCATCCCGAGACAGATCGGACGCTCCGACAGGGCCGCTCGGAAGTCGCGCTCCCAATGGGGGTTGGCGAACTGGTCGATGATCGTCACCCGATAGCCATCGCGGTCGAGCGGGCTCGCGGGGCAGAGGACGCTCAGCGGGAGCTCGACCCGCCGGTACGCCTGGAAGCCGCTTCTCGGCGCCGGATTGAACATCACGACATTCATCGGACTCGCCTCGTGGCGCCGATCATGGCCGGGTCGAACGGCTCGAACTCGGTCGGGGTCTCGGCGTGCGCCGGTGAGACATGGTCGAACACGTGCCGTCCTACGATCGGGGCGAGCGGCGAAACCGGGACCCCGCTCATCTCGGCGACGACACGAGAGAGCTCCTCGAGCGCGGAAGGATCGACGCCTGTCGATATGTTTCTCGAGTGCAGGAGCACGACCGCCTGCTCCAGGCTGGCGTTGCCGGCGCGATCGCCGAGGCCGTTGACCGTGACGTCGAGGCCCGCCGCGCCGGCGCTCGCCGCCGCCCACGCGTTGGCGGTGGCCAGGCCGAGGTCGTTATGGGCGTGGAAGAAGACGGGGACCGAAACCGCGGCGACGACCCGACCGGTCAGCTGCCGGATGCCGAAGGGCTCCGAGCCGCCGTTGGTGTCGTACAGCGTGATCCGGCGCGCCCCGGCCTCTTCCGCCCGCCGCGAGAGCTCGACCACCGAATCGGGATCGACCTGGGTCGCGTGCGGGAAGCCCGCACCGACCTCGAGAGGGAGCTCGCGGCAAGCGAGCAGCGCATCGACGAGGCGGTCCGCTTTCTCTCGGGCCTCCCGTGGCTCGCGGTGGGGAGAAAGCGGCATAACGAGATCGACGCGATCGAGGACCTCGCAGGCCGACTCGACCTCGCTCAGCCAGCCGGGACGGTTCGCGTAGACGAGTCCCGAGATGCGGATCGAGCTCTCGGGCGGCCCGAGCTCCCGAGCTGCGGCGATGTCCTCAGCGACTCGGTATGGGGCGACGACCTCGGCTTCCGGCACGCCCGCGCGCGCCAGCGCCTGGACGATCGCCCTCCGCGCGACGACGGTAAACCCGACGCCGGGAACGTCGCGCCCCTCGCGTAGCGTCACGTCTCGCAGGACGATCATCCCGCCCACCGCGTGACGTTCACCGGGCCGCCGGGTTGCGCGGTTCCGCCGGTGATGCAGACCAGAACCCGCCTTCCGGGCGCGATCCCGCCACTCTCGATCTCGCGCAATGTGCCGACTAGCGCCATGAGCCCGGCTTTCTCGATTATCTCGCCGCCGCGAGTCGTGATCTCGATGTCACGATCGGCGAGATGATCCAGGACGCTCCTTCCATCTACGAGGGTCGACAAGCCGCGGCGGAACTCGTCGTGGTCCACGGTGGTGAGGTCACCCCCGGTGTCGACCAGAATCCGGCGCAGCGGCTCCAGCGTTCCGTACGTCCCCGGCTCCCCATCGTACATGACGCGCGCCAGAAGCTCCGTCGTGGACTCGATCGGTCGCGGGCTGGATGAGCCGGCGCTGAGCGCGCCGCCGTTCTTCCATGCGCGAACCATCGGGCAGTTGGCGGCCTGCTGGACGCCGAGGAACGACGGGAGCCGGTCCAGCCGTTCCTGGTGCGACGCGAGGACGCGATAGATGCCGACCGGGCCGAACGCCGCGCTGATCGACTGCGCCAGAACGTCGTACGGACCATGGTCCAAAAGGTGCTCGAGCAGAAAGCATCCCACGAAGGTCGAAGCCTGGATGCGCCATCCGAGCTCCGGAATCCGCGACAGACCGTGACGCGGGGCGAAGATCGCGGCTGCCGGCTTGACGTCCCGCGGGCGGTCGACGGCGATCACGTGCGCCGCTTCGCTGTCGAAGAACCGCCCGTCAAGAAGCGCCACGTTTTCGGCGGGGACGAAGAGGAACGTTTCGAGGCCGACACGGGTGCCGTACGCCGTCAACGCCGTACCGGTGTTGCCGCCCGATTCGAACACGACGTGTTGATATCCTCGAAGGGGCAGTGGGCGGTGGTCACGCATCCGTCGATCGACTTGAGCGTGCGGGTGTGCATTAGAGATGTCTCGTCGAGGACGCTCACATCGACGTCGCGATAGCTGAATAGCGGGACGACACGCACGCCCTCGCGGATGCTGGTCCGTTCGAAGAGCGTCTTGAGGCGTGCGTCGTCCTCCTCCGACGACTCCAGACGCATGGCGTTCCGGTACCGCAGGACGACACTCTCCGACGCCTCCCATCGAGGGTCGATGGCGCCGACGAAGCGGTCGGTAGAGAGACACTCGGTCATCCCCGAGACAGACGCGTCGCTCATCCGCGCCCTCGACTGCCGTAAGACTCGTGGTGGACCAGCTCCGCGAGTGGCAGCAGCTCTTTGGGGGCCGGCTCCTCTGCAGGGAAGCCCAGCGGTATGAGAGCTACCGGATCAACCGACGGTGGCAGGACGAGGAGATCCCGGATCTCGCGCTCGAGGCCTGGGTCGTCGGCCTGGTAGGCGGTCATGTACACGCCACCGAGGCCGCGTGCGTGCGCGGCGAGGAGAAGATGCGCCGCGGCCAGGATACCGTTCTCGCGTTCTCTACCGTGGGCTCGCTTTCGCTCGACGCAGATCGCCACGACGACGGGCGCAGAAGCCACGAAGTGGGCCGGGTAGGCATCTCTCTTGTCGAGGGCGCAGTGATCGTTCTTGATATCCGCCAGCCGTTCGAGTATCGCCCGTTCCCGGACGACGATGAAGCAGCACGGCTGGCCGTCCATCGAAGAGGGGGCGTGGCGAGCGAGGTCGAGGATCTCCATGACGACGTCCTCGCGAACCTCGCGTGGCGAATAGCGCCGGATCGAGCGCCGCCCGCGGACGGTCTCCTCGAGCGTCGGGGTCGCTGTGGCGACGGCCGTGCGCGCACTCTCGCGCCCGATGTCCCTCACGAGCGGCCCTCCGTTGAATGTCGATGGGGACAAACCATGGACGAGGTTCGCCTTCTAAGCTAAGCCCTTGAAGGCGGCGGGTCTATAAATGCCATTGCCGCTTCGTGCAGCGCGGCTACGGCATCTTCGAGCTGGCGATCCGAGAGATAGGGGGCAGGTCCGAGGCGCAAGACATCGCCGCGATGGTCGCACCATACGCCGCGACGGAAAAGCTCGTGCCGAAGCTCCCCGGCGCGAGGCGAGCGGAACGCGAGGAACCCGCCCCTTCGCTCGAGCGGCGCCGATCGATCGCGGTCGACCACGGTCGGGTCGACGTCCAGTGCGTCGAACCGCTCGGCGAGGTACCGCACCTGGTGCTGGGACACCTCGCGCAAGATTTCGGGTGTGAGCCCGCGGTCCCTGAAATAGTCGAACACTTCGCTCGCGCGGTAATGGCTGGTCGGGTCGTACGTTGCGCTGGCGAAACGGGAGGCGATCCCGCCCCATGCGACGCGGCCGGGGTCCTTCCGGTCGGTCATCGTGTCGAACTCGGCGAACCAGCCGGTCACGATCGGACGCGGGTCGCGTCCCGGAGGGATCCTGAGGAATGCGTTCCCCTCGCCGAGCTCGAGGTACTTGTAGCCGCCGCCGGTGACCCACGCCTCTTCGAGGCCCCACGACGCAAGGCCGAACGGCACGACGTTGAGCGCGTGGTACGCGTCGACCAGAAGCTCGGCGCCATGGTGACGGCATGCATCGAGCGCTTGTGTAAGGCCTCCCGCGATGTGAGCGTCCTCGTAGAACACGGCCGAGACGATCGCGGCGGCTGTCCGGGCGTCGATGGCGGCCGCGACCCGCTCGCCCACCGACTCCGCCGGATGCGCGCCGACCTTGACGATCTCGACGATCCCGCTTTCGGCGAGCCGGTCGAGCTGTCGCCGCGCGGCGTGAAACTCGCCGTCCGTCGTGACGATCCGCTGCCGCTCAGCGAGGGGGAGAAAGGAGAGCCACTTGATCAGGAGATCGTGGGTTGCGGGGCCGAGCGCGACCGCGCCGCCGGGGTCTTCGAGCACGCGGCGGTACCCCTCACGGACCCGCTCGGCCCGGGCGAACGCGTGCTCCCACTTCTCGTCGACGTGCTCGGCGGCATCGAGCCAGGCTTGTTCCTGCCCCTCGAACCCCACGTCGGGCCAGGCCTGGTGCGAGTGTCCGGAGAGCAGGAGGCGATCGGCGACCCGGAAGCGCGAGTAATCGGGCGCGATCGCGTTGGGGCTCGCGTACAGGTCCGCCGGCGTCACCGCCGTCGCTCGGGTCACCACGTCACCGTCGGGCGGACGTTCGGCGACCTACAGCTCGGAGCGAATCGCCCACAGGTCGGGAAAGGCCGAGCGGAACAGGGTCCGCTTGAGAAAGTCCACGCCCGCGGAACCGCCGGTTCCGCGATGATGCCCGATCGTCCGCTCGACCATCTTAACGTGCCGGTAACGCCACTCCTGGAATCCTTCGTCCAGGTCGACCAGCCGCTCGCAGAGCTCCGCGGTCCCGCGATCGTCGTGGTACACGTCGACCAGCAGTCGCTGGACATCCTCGCGCGGCTCGACCGACTGGGTCACGTCGCGCTCCAGTGCCTCGCGCGGAACGTCGTATCCTTTGCGTGAGAGGTAGCGCAGCATCGCATCCCAGGTCGACGGCTCGCCGAGCCGCCGCTCGAGGTTCGCCCGGCCGCGGCTTCCCTCGGGATAGTCCTCGATCGTGCGCGCGTCCTTCATCCCGAGCACGAACTCGAGCTCCCGAAACTGATACGACTGTGACCCACTGGCGGTCTCGAGCCGATCGCGGAACGAGAAGAAGTCGACGGGCGTCATCGTCTCGAGCACGTCGATCTGAGCGACCACGATCTTGAGGACCGTCAGGATCCGCTTGAGGGTGTGGAGCGCGGCGGGGAGGTCGCCTCGCGCCAGCACGCGGTCGAGGTGGTCGAGCTCGTGGAGCATCTCCTTGAACCACAGCTCGTAGACCTGGTGGATGACGATGAACAGGATTTCGTCGTGCTCGTCGGAGCGCGGCTCCTGGAGCGAGAGGAGCTCCTCGATCTTGAGGTAGCCGGTGTAGTTGAGGGGCGGATCTGTCATCGCCGCGCCGAAAATGGGAAAGAACGCCCGGTTTGCCAAACCACTGGGGAAACCCCGTCCGCCGTCTGACTAGAGCATCTCGCCTACAGGCGTTCCAGGGGCCTATCTTGCGCCCTCGATGAACGACACCCCGCCGACCACCGCCGGACAGGATATCGAAGTCCCCGAGATCGAAGTTCCCGAAGGGCTCCAGCTCGAGCGCGAGCGATACCTCGACCTGTACTGGTGGATGCTCCTCAATCGTCGATTGGAGGAGCGGCTGGTCAACCTCTACCGCCAGAACAAAGTCGTGGGTGGAGTCTACCGCTCTCTCGGTCAGGAAGCGGAATCGGTCGGGACCGCCTACGCGCTGGAAGAGGGAGATTTCGTCTCGCCCTTGATCCGGAACCTCGGCTCGATCCTCGTAAAGGGCGCGGCGCCGGTCGACATCCTCAAGCAGTACATGGCGAAGGGGACCGGCCCCTCCGGCGGAAAGGACCTGAACATCCACTTCGGCGACCTCGAGAAGGGGTTCATCGGTCCTGTGTCGATGCTCGGCGACATGATCCCGGTCATGGGCGGCGTGGCGCTGGCGAGTCGCATCAAGGGCGAAAACCGGGTGTGCATGGTGTACATCGGCGACGGTGGCTTCTCGACCGGCGCCAGCCACGAGGGTTGGAACTTCATCTGCGCGCAGAAGCTGCCGGTGATTCTGGTGGCTGAGGACAACTGTTACGCGTACTCCACGCCCATCACGATGCAGATGGGCAACCGCGACATGGTCGAACGCGCCAAGGGTTACGGCTGCGCGGGGGTCCAGGTCGACGGCAACGACGTCCTTCAATGCTACCACGCCGCGGATCAGGCGGTTCGACGCGCGCGCCGGGGCGGTGGACCCACCTTGATCGAGGTCAAGACGTACCGCCGGAAGGGTCACGCCGAACACGACGACCAGCGCTACGTTCCCAAGGACGAGCTCGAATGGTGGGAGGCGCGCGATCCCATCGACCGCTACGCCCGCTTCCTCGCCGAGGAGGGAATCGCGGGCGAAGAGCACCTCGAGATGATCGATGGGCGCATTCGAGAGAAGCTCGATCACGCAGTCGAGGAGGCCGAGTCAGCGCCGATGCCCGATCCAAAGACCGCGCTCGACGGCGTGTGGTCCAACCCACGCTGGTCCGAACAGCACCCGAACTACCACGACTGGACCCGGGAGATCACACGATGAGACGCTTCGCACTGTTTCTGATCCCACTGGTTCTGACAGCCTGCCAGACGACCAGCACCGTATCGGGAAATCGCATGGAGCCGGCTGCGGATGCCGCGTGGACCGAGCAAGTGGACCTCAGACTCGACGAGCGATTCATCGCCGACAGTCGTGAGATCGAGATCCAGCCGGTCCAGATCGGGGTCGATCAGGCGAGCTTCCTGGTCCGCGTCGGGGGGATTACGCAGACGATCGAGCTCCAGTCGAGCGGCCCGCTTTCCACCCGCACGGTCGCACCGTATCGGTTCGAACTTCTGTCGACGTCCCTGGAACCCAGCGCGACCGTTCAGATCTCTCGTCTGCGATGAGGAGGCTCGCGCTCCTCGGCGCGGTCCTGCTGCTCTCTGCCTGCTTCATCGCGGTCGACGGCAATGGCGAGGACCGCTCGCCGCGCGGAGCCGAGAGCTGGAGCGAATCGGCCAAGCTGCGAATCGGGGAGCCCGTTTTCTTCGATGGCGGACGACTCCGAATCACGTTGCGGTCGATCGATGTCGCCAAGGCGCGTATCCGGGTCAGGGACGTAGGCGCCGAGCGTTTGGTCGATCTCGGCGCCTCTGGCCGGGTCGGCGGGGTGCAGTGGCCTCCGTACACGATCTGGCTCGATTCGATCGGGATCGACAACACCGCCACCATCATCGTCTCCAAGAACCAGTGACCGTCAAGGCGGAACAGCCCGCGCGCGGCGGCACCACCACCTACCTCGAGGCGATCCGCCAGGGGCTGTGGGAGGAGATGGAGCGGGACGACCGCGTTTTCCTCCTGGGCGAGGACGTCGGGGTCTACGGCGGCGCCTTCAAGGTGACCGACGGCTTCGTCGACCGCTTCGGCGAACAGCGGGTGATCGACACGCCGATCTCCGAGGGAGCGATCGTCGGCGCATCGGTGGGTGCGGCGATGATGGGCCTTAGGCCTGTAGCCGAGATGCAGTTCATCGACTTCATCTCGTGCGGTTTCGACATGCTGACCAACGTCGCGGCAAAGAATCGCTACCGGTGGGGAGTAGGTGTCCCCATGGTGGTGCGCGGCCCGGCCGGGGCGGGCGTCCGCGGCGGTCCCTTTCACTCGCTTTCCGCGGAGTCGTACTTCGTCCACACCGCCGGACTCAAGTTCGTCGCGCCCGCTACTCCGTACGACGCCAAGGGTCTCATCAAGGCAGCGGTTCGAGACGACGACCCCGTCATCTTTCAAGAGCACAAGTTCCTCTATCGGCGGATCAAGGAAGATCTTCCGGCCGAAGAGTTCGTCGTGCCCCTCGGCAAGGCGCGGGTCCATCGCGAGGGAAGCGATCTCACAATCGTGACGTACGGGGCGATGGTCCACACGGCGGGGGACGCGGCCGACGAGCTGGCGAATCTCGGCGTCGAGGCGGAGGTCGTGGATCTGCGGACACTCCTGCCGCTCGACGAACAGACGATCTTGACCTCGGTCGCAAAGACCGGCTATGCGATCGTCCTCCACGAAGCGCCGCGAACCGGTGGGTTCGGGGCCGAGATCGCGGCCACGATCGCCGAGAAGGCGTTCGAATACCTCGAAGCGCCGATCGTGCGCGTCACCGCGCCCGACACGCCGGTACCCTACAGCCCGCCGCTCGAGGACTTCTACGTGCCGGGCAAAGACGACGTCATAGAGGTCGCCAAGAAGCTCCTCGCCTACTGAGGCGCGCGGCACGGCGTGGAGACCCATATCCTCCAGTGGCTCGAGCTCCTCGCTCGCTGGTTCCACCTCGTGGCCGGCGCGGCGTGGATCGGGACCTCCTTCTACTTCGTCTGGCTCAATCATTCGTTCCGACCGCCGGCTTCACCGCGACCCGGCATCGACGGGGAGGTCTGGTCGGTTCACGGGGGAGGGTTCTACCGGGTCGAGCGGTTCGCCGTCGCTCCCGAGCGGCTGCCGGAGACGCTCCATTGGTTCAAGTGGGAGGCGTACCTGACGTGGCTCACGGGGGCCTCGCTTCTCGTTCTCGTCTATTACTTGGGCTCGGGCGCCTATCTGCGCGACCCCGCGGTGGCGCAGATCTCTCAGCTCGCCGCGGTGGGAGTCGGATTGGCGAGCCTGATCGGTGGCTGGCTCGTCTACGATGGGCTGTGTCGGACCCCGCTGGCGAGGCGTCCGGTCGCCTTCGGCGCCGCGATGTTCATGCTCGGCGGGGCGGCGGCCTTCGGGCTGAGCCAGCTCCTGAGCGGACGCGCGGCGTACATCCACGTAGGTGCGATGCTCGGCACGATCATGGCTGCCAACGTCTTCTTCGTGATCATCCCTTCTCAACGCGCGATGGTCGAGGCCATGGGACGGGGCGAGGAGCCGGACGCGAAGCGTGGCCGGCACGCCGCGATGCGCTCGCTCCACAACAACTACTTCACGCTACCCGTCCTCTTCGTGATGATCAGCAACCATTACCCCGCCACCTATGGCCACCCATGGAACTGGCTCGTGCTCGCCGGGGTGGCGCTGGTGGGGGTCATGCTGCGCCACTTCGATAACCTGCGCCACCAGGGCAGGCGCGAAGCGTGGCTCGTTCCGGCTGCCGTGACGGTGCTGGTCGCGCTGGCGATCGCCACGCGGCCCGCGCCCAGGAGGGGAGGGGCGGGAGAGGTCTCCTTCGACGAAGCGCGCGCGGTGGTCGAGCGTCGCTGTGTCCCGTGCCATTCGGCGGCGCCGATCGATGCAGCTTTTCCGGTCGCGCCGGCGGGTGTCGTCCTCGATACGCGAGAGGAGGTTCTCCAATGGGCCGATCGGATTCACTTCCGTGCCGTGGAGACCCAGACGATGCCGATGGGGAACGTGACCGGGATGACGGTCGAAGAGCGCGTGCTACTCGACCGCTGGTATCGCACCCGCGCGCCGGAGTGATGGGCGCGGCCAACCTGGGCCGGCATCGCCGCACGCTCACCTTGATGCTCGTCTGCGGCGGGCTCGCGACCCATGCCTGCGCGTCTTCACGAGACGAGCCCTCCGTTCGTCACGCCGACCTCGACGGCGACGGCAGGACCGACCTCTTTCGCGTCCTCGACGGCGAAGCGTTCCGCGAGATCCGCGCCCCGATACCGGAATCTGACCCGCCCCGGACCGTGATCCTGGCGATCGACGCGATCCCCTACGACCTCTTCGCCGCGCTCCAGCGCGAGGGCCGCTTCCGCGCCTTCTTCCCGGCCGCGCGCATGCTCGCGCCGTTTCCCTCCCTCACCGACGTCGGCTTCACCACGATCTTCCGCACCCCGTCCTCGGCCGCCTACGAGGACAGGTTCTTCGACCGCCGGACGAATCAGATGGGCGGGGGGCTGGGAGAGCGGGTGAGCGGCGAGTACAAGGATCTGGCCCCGTTTCACGCGGTCTTCGACTGGGAGCCGCCGCGCTTCTGGGGCGGGTTCGTCTACCTGGAGCCCGAACGCGTAGCGCTCGCGGAGCTGGACCGGATCGCGGAGATCCTCGAGCGAAGCGACGAGCCCGAGCTCGTCCTCTACATGGGGGCTACCGATGGTCTCGGTCACGAAGAAGGCTGGGACGCGTTGGGGCCGCATCTGAGAAGGATCGACGCCATGCTCGAACGGTGGCTCGCCGGGGGTGGAGGCAATCGCAGGGTGGTGCTCTTGAGCGACCACGGGTTGAGCCGTGGAGCCACGCGCAGGTTCGACCTCGATTCAGCGCTGGCGAGCGGCGGGTTCCGACTGAGCGACCGCCTCGAGACGCCGCGCGACGTGGTCGCGCCGGCTTACGGCCTGATCGGCTCGATTCAGCTCTACACGGCGTGCGGCGCCGAGGCCGAGGTCGCGCGCGCGGTCGCCACTGAGGAAGGCGCGGACTTCGCGGCCTGGCGCATCCCTGGTGGCTTCGCTGCGGTCGACGCGCGTGGACCGACCGACCTCGCCGACCGTCCCGACTCTCTTTATCCCGAGCTCGAACGACGCGTGATGCAGGGGGTGCGGAATCACACCCGTCACCCGGCGAGCGTCCTGGTGAGCCTCGACGAGGGGTGGCACTACGGTCTCTCACTCTTCGAGCCCTTCGTCTCGATGGAGGGGACGCACGGGGCGGCGCGGTACCTCTCCTCGGTCGGCTTTCTCGCCTCCAACGTCGATCCGCCACCGGGCTGGGTCCGTGCCGAGGACGTTTGGCCGTACCTGGGGCTCGGAGAGCGATCCGTGCCAATCGACGAATTCGTCGACCCGTGCGTCGAGGCGAAAGAACGCGGGTCTTGAATCCGAATCAGCCGCGGTCGATCTCCCCGAAGTCGCCGCATCCCACAACCGCACCGCCCTGCCCGTGGACGACGACGGCGTAGCGCGACCCATCCACCAGTCGGCTCTCGTCGAACGTCGTCACGCTTTCGAGGCCACCCCCCTGAGAGATGAAGCCGTCGAGCGTCACGACCGGTCCGCCGTACGCCGCGCACGAGCCGTCGTGAATCATCGCGGTATGAGCGGCGGCATCTGCGACGCCAGCGAGCTCGACCTCGACTCGAGCCTGGCCGCTGTCGAACGAGAGGTCGGCGTTGCCCGCCAGGCCCGATCCTCCGACGCCCTCGATCGTGGCCGTGGTCTCCATATCTACGTAATCCTCCGCCCGGTCGGCCGCTTTCTGCGTCTCCTCCGCGACTTCTCCGGCGACCTCCTCGGTCTCTTCGGCGACCTCGTCCGCGGTCTCCTCGGTCTCTCGGCGTTGACCCGAGGTGCAGCCCATCAGGACGAGCGCTCCGGTCAGAAACCCGACCGCGGCCCATCGTTCGAACGTGGACATCGCTGTTTCTCCCTCCTCGTCGTGTCTGTGCACGACGCGACCGGCCCCGCTCATAGTCTGTGATGTCAGGCCCCGGACGACCGTCAGAAGGTTGACAGAGCTTCCCTGTTCCGGTGGTGCGGTCTGGCTGCCTTGGCTATCGTTCCACGCCTCCGTCCACTCTTTCCCCCGACCGGCCCGCCAAGGAGGGCGCTCATGCCAATCGACGTCATCATGCCGCAGATGGGGGAATCGATCGCCGAGGGTACGCTGGTCAAGTGGCTCAAGAAGGAGGGCGACCAGGTCCAGCGCGACGAAAACCTCTTCGAGATCTCGACCGACAAGGTCGACGCCGAGATCCCCTCGCCAGCAGCTGGCACGCTGGGCGAGATCGTGGTCCCGGAAGGCGAGACGGTGGAGGTCGGTGTGGTGGTGGCGAAGATTTACCAGGAAGGTGAGGTGCCAGCAGGAGGTCCGGTCTCCACACCCGTCACCGAGGAGGCGGAGGCCCCGCCCGCTCCCGAGCCACAGCCCGATGGGGCACCGAGCGCGCGATCGGCCCCCGCCGGTGCGCCCGTCCCAGAAGCCCACGCCGAGCCGCAGCCCGCATCCACAGCGCCACCCGAAGACGAAGCCACGATCCCGCGTCGCGAGCCCGGGCGCGTGGAGAGCCAAGAGGGCGATGGCAAAGGCGCCGGCCGGATACCGTCCAAGGCCGAGTTGCGACGCCAACGCTCATCGCCGCTCGTCCGCAACATCGCCGCCGAGCACGGAGTCGATCTCGCCGAGGTTCAGGGTACCGGCCTCTCGGGGCGGGTGACGAAGCGCGACATCCTGGCCTACGTCGAAGCGCGCGAGAAGGCTCCCGCGCCGGCCGCATCCGGAGTCGAGCCCAGCGCGACCCGGAGACCCGCCGCGCCCGAGGTCCCCCCGGTCCCACGGCCCGCGCCGTCCGAGCTCGAACGACCCACGCCGGCGGCGATCGAGCCGGCCGCCGTGGCGGCGATGGGTGAGCCCCCGCGTCCTTTCGGCGACAAGGACCGGGTCGAAGTGGTGCCGATGTCGATCATGCGCCGGAAGATCGCAGAGCACATGATCCAGTCACAGCGCACCTCGGCGCACGTCACCACGTTCTTCGAGATCGACATGACGAGAGTCGCGGAGCTCAGGCGGCTCAACAAGCCGCGCTTCCTCGAGGACTCCGGCGTCAACCTGACTTACCTGCCGTTCATCATCCGGGCCGTGGTCGCAGGCATCAAGGAGTGGCCGGTGCTCAATTCCTCGGTATGGGGCGAGAACATCGTCCTCAAGAAGGACATCAACATCGGGATGGCGGTTGCGCTCCCGCAGGGGAAGGAATTCGGCCTGATCGTGCCCGTCATCAAGCACGCCGACGAGCTGTCATTGGTCGGGCTCGCGCGCACCGCCAACGACCTCGCTGAACGAGCGCGAACCAAGAAGCTCCTGCCCGAGGAAGTCCAGGACGGAACCTTCACGATCACCAACCCGGGAGTCTTCGGCTCCTTGATAGGGACCCCGATCATCAACCAGCCGCAGGTCGCGATCCTCGGAGTCGGAGCGATCGAGAAGCGGGTCAAGGTCGTGGGACCCGACGACTCGATCGGCGTGCGAACCTGCGCCTACTTCTCGATTTCGTACGATCACCGCGTGGTCGACGGCGCGACCGCCGACCACTTTATGGTCGTCGTCAAGGAGACGCTCGAGAACTTCTCCGATCCCTCGCTCAAGGAGAGCTGAGCGGTTCAGTCGTGCCGCTTTCAGTGCCCGGCGCCGCGCCGTAGACCTCTCCCGGAAGGTTTCCGCACGCGATCAGCACGTTGTCGCCAGTGGTGACTTGCGCGAAGTAATTCTGAGTCGGCTCCAGCGAGGCCTTGTCGATCGAACCAGTGATCTTCTCGTGACCCTCGCTGACTGTCAGCTCCCCGACAGGAGAGATCAGGCCGAGGTCGTTTTGGCACTCGCCGCGGTGGATGTACGCGACGTACCTCTCGCCCGGGCTCGCTCCCTCTAGCGTGAGATCGATGAGGATCTGATCGTCCTTGTTCCCGATCCGGGCCGTTCCGCTGACCCCACTCTCATTGATGGCTTCGAGATCCACCTCGACCGACCGGGCCTCGAGCCCAGTCGCCGTGCCCGGAGCCTGGGCCATGTCCCCGGCATCCTGTGGCTCCTCCTGGCAAGCCAGAGCCAGAATCGCGGCGAGACCAAGACTCGGCAGAAACGCGCGGTACCTCACGATTCCACCTCCTGTGGTCATGGATTTAGCGACCCCTATCCGGGGTCGCGACCCTACCTAAGGATAGACCGTGCCGGCGCATTCGTACTGTCAGGAACGCGACCGAATCGACTCGTTTTGTAGTTACTTGGTCTTCTTGCCTGTGGCCTTCTTGACTGACGCGGCAGGCGCGGAGTCTTTGCCGGCTGCCGCACCGAGGCCGAGCTCTTCCTCGATGGGAGCGAGGAACTTGATCACGTTCTCGACGTGCTTGTCGAAGGCGATTCCTAGATCGACAGCCGCGCGCTTGAGGTCCTCGCGATCGACGGCTCCGCAAAAGCTCTTGTCCTTCATCTTCTTCTTGACCGAAGCGACGGTGAGATCCTTGAACGACTTGCTCGGCCGCACGATCACGCACGCGACGAGAAAACCACTCAGCTCATCGACGGCGTAAAGCGTCTTCTCCATTCTGGTTTCGCGGGGAACGCCGGTGTAGTCAGCGTGCGACAGGATCGCGCGTCGCACCTCGCGGGGCCACCCTCGTTTGTCGAGGATCTGGACGCCGACGAACGGATGGCCGTTCGGGCCCTGGTACTTCTCGTAGTCGAAGTCGTGCAGCAACCCCACCAAGCCCCACTTCTCTTCGTCTTCGCCGAAGATCCGCGCGTAGCCTCGCATCCCGGCCTCGGCCGCGAGCATGTGGCGGCGCAGGTTCTCGCTGTCGGTGAACTCCTCGACGATCGCCCACGCGTCCTTACGCGTCTTTCCGTCTACGGGCATCGACATCCTTCGAGTGGAAGTGAGGGCCGGCCGGACTGGAACGGTGAATATAACGCGCGGACGCCGTGCCTTCCCACAAGCTGGGAGTTCCCTAGACGCGGAAACGCGTGGCGTGGTGCTTCGGCCCTGGCTAAAATCGGCTCTTATGCAGCTCCCGTACGCGCAAACCGCGCCGGCAACCGGCCTCGACGCAGCTACGCTCGTCCGCTGGTACCGCACGATTTACGCGGCGAGACGGGTCGACGACAGAGAAATTCAGCTCAAGCGCCAGAACAAGATCTTCTTCCAGATCTCGGGCGCTGGGCACGAAGCGGTTCTGGTCGCCGCCGCCCAGCTGCTGAAGCCGGGCTACGACTGGTTTTACCTCTACTATCGCGACCGCGCGCTGTGCCTCGCGCTCGGGCTCTCGGTCGAGGCCCAGCTCCTCCAGGCCGTCGGGGCCGCCGACGATCCTCAGTCCGGCGGTCGCCAGATGCCCTCTCATTGGGGCTCCCGCGAGCTCAACATCGTGTCGACCTCGAGTCCGACGGGAACGCAGTTCCTCAACGCTGTCGGGTGCGCCGAGGCCCGCATGCGCAAGGAGCGGATCCCGGAGCTGGCAAACGACCCTGATGTGCGTGACGACGACATCGTGCTCGTGACCTCGGGGGACGGCACCACCTCGGAGGGCGAGTTCTGGGAGTCGCTGAACACCGCGTGCAACCTGGCGCTGCCGGTCCTCTACCTGATCGAGGACAACAAGTACGCGATCAGCGTCCCGGTCGAGGTCCAAACCGCCGGGGGCTCGATCTCCAAGCTCGTCCGATCGTTCCCGGGACTCTACGTAACGGAGTGCGACGGTTGCGATCCGTTGGCGTCGTATGCTGCCCTCGAGGGAGCGGTCGCTCACGTGCGTGGGCGCAAAGGACCGGGCCTGATCCACGCCCACCTCATTCGTCCTTACAGTCACTCGCTGTCCGACGACGAGCGTCTCTACAGGCCAGAGCGGGAGCGGGAAGAGGAAGCATCCCGCGATCCCCTGACCACCTTCCCCCGCTTTCTGGTGGCCGAAGGGATCGCGACCGAGGAAGAGCTCGAGGCTGTCCGGAACGAGGTCGATCGCGAGATCGAGACCGCCACCGAGCGCGCCCTCGCTGCGATTCAGCCCGAGCCCGACACCGCGACCCTTCATGTTTACTCGTCCGAGGTCGATCCCACATCCGACGCCTTCGCGACGGATCCCCGCAACGAGGGCGAGCCCACAACCATGGTCGACCTCCTCAACGCATGTCTCTCCGATGAGATGGCGCGAAATCCACGGATCGTGCTCTTCGGCCAGGATGTGGCCGACGCCTCGCGCGAGGCGGCGCTGAGCGAGATCAAGGGGAAGGGCGGCGTGTTCAAGGTCACCGCCAACCTTCAGCGCAAGTACGGCTCGATCCGCGTCTTCAACTCGCCGCTCGCAGAGGCGAACATCGTGGGGCGCGCGGTCGGCATGGCGACACGCGGCCTCAAGCCGGTCGTCGAGATTCAGTTCTACGACTACATCTGGCCCGCCTACATGCAGATTCGAAACGAGCTGGCGCTGCTGCGCTGGCGGTCGAACGGCGACTTCGCCTCGCCGGTCGTCGTGCGAGTTCCATGTGGGGGCTACCTCAAGGGCGGTGCCGTTTACCACTCCCAATCGGGGATGATCCTCTTCACTGCCAACCCCGGCCTCAGGGTGGTCATGCCGGCCACGGCCGAAGACGCCAACGGGCTCTTGCGGACGGCAATCCGGTGCGACGATCCGGTCATGTTCCTCGAGCACAAGCATCTCTACCGCCAGACCTACAACAAGTGCCGCTATCCGGGGCCCGACTACATGATCCCCTTCGGACGCGCGGTGAAAGTCCGCGAAGGCGACGATCTCACGATTGTGACGTACGGCGCGACCGTGCAGCGGTCGCTAGTCGCCGCGAAGGAGGTGGCCGAAACGGACGGGATCGAGTGCGAGATCCTCGACCTGCGCTCGCTCTCGCCGTGGGACAGGGAGGCGGTCGCTCGGTCGGTCCGGCGCACGAACAAGGTCGTCGTGGTGTACGAGGATCCGATCTCGTGGGGCTTCGGTGCCGAGGTCGCGGCCTGGGTCGCCGACGAGCTGTTCGAGGTGCTGGACGGTCCCGTGCGGCGGGTCGCCGCGCTCGACACCCAGGTGGGATATGCCCCGTCGCTGGAGGACGCGATCCTTCCGCAGGTCGAGGACATCCGCGACGCGATCCGCGAACTGGCGAGGTACTGACCTCCCACTCCCCCAAGAACGGAGCACTCGCCTACCTGGCTGGTGCGTGGCTCGTCCTCCAGGTGGCGACGACGGTCGGAACCAACTTCGGCTGGCCCTCTTCGGTCTTACGCGGACTGACCATCCTCCTTGCCATTGGCTTTCCAATCATCCTCGTCCTGGCATGGTACCACGGTGAGCGGGGACAACAGCGGGCCAGCGGACCCGAGCTGCTCATGATCGCGGCGCTCCTCATCGTTGCCGGCGCAGCGCTGGCACTGGTCCGGAGAAACGGCGAGGACCCGCGACCCCCGTCTGCCGAGATGAGCACGCCGGCCCAGGTTCCCTCGGTGGACAGCGGCTCGATCGCGGTCCTGCCCTTCGCCAACCTGAGCGGGGACCCGGAGCAGGAGTTCTTCAGCGACGGGATGACCTAGGAGATCATCGGTCACCTCGCCAAGGTCGAAGGGCTCACGGTAATAAGCCGTACATCGGTTATGCACTACAAGGAGACAGACAAGAGCCTGCGAGATATCGCTCGCGAGCTAGGAGTCGCGACCGTCCTCGAGGGCAGCGTGCGGCGAGAAGGCAATCGAGTCCGGGTCAACGCCCAGCTCGTCGACGCCTCGACAGATGCTCACCTATGGTCGGAGAGCTACGACCGCGAGGTCGAGAGCCTATTCGCAATCCAGAGCGACGTGGCGACTTCGATCGCGCGTGCGCTCGAAATCGAGCTCACTAGCGACGAGCGCCAGCGAATCGAAAGAGCGCCGACCTCGAACCAAGAAGCGTACCAGTTGTACCTGCGCGGGCGGTATTTCTGGAACCGGCGAACGTTCGAGGATCTCGACCGAGCTCTCGACCTGTTCCAGGAGGCGGTCGCCGCAGATCCAGGCTTCGCGCTGGCCCACGTCGGGATCGCCGAGACGTACCTCCTGCTGCCCCAATACGGGGAGTACCCACGCGAGGACGGCACCCAGCGTGCCGAAACGGCGGCGCGGCAGGCGCTCACATTCGATCCCACAAGCGGAGAGGCGTACGCGACGCTCGGCGCCGTGGCTCACGAGCGGTGGCAATGGGAGCGCGCCGACCAGCTCTACATCCGTGCGGTCGAGCTCAGTCCGGGATATGCTACCGGCCATCAGTGGTACGGCGAGTACCTCTACGCGGTTGGTCGAACGCGGGAGGCGGTCGTCGAGCTCGAGCGCGCCCGCGAACTCGATCCCCAGTCGATGATCATCACGACGGTGCTCGGCTTGGGCTACTACTACGACCGGCGCTACGAGGACGCGATCGCCACGGCGCGGATGTTGGCCGGGGCCGAGGCAGGCCAGCGGCTGAGCGCCGAACTCGCGCGTGCCTGGCGCGAGCAGGGTTAGCGCGGATACTGGGAGGGTGCGGGTCGGATCTACCAAACGCTCGTTTCAGGGCAGGAACAGGGGCCGACCGTCCCCCTGGCGGTGACGTACCTCCACGCGGGTGATCGCGAGCGTGCCTTCGATTGGTGCGAACGGTCGATCGAACAGAGGTCCGCGGGCAGGACCCCGGACATCTTCTTCGATCCCGGCCTGGATCCGATCCGGGACGACCCACGCTTCGTACGGCTCCGCGAGCGAATGGGGCTGCCCCCCATCAAACCCCCCGGTGACGGCATACGACGTATCTTAGGAGATCGATGTCGCAGTTCTTCCTGACCGTCGCTCTATCGCTCGTGGTTGTGGTCGACTTGCCTGGCCAGACGCTCCTCGCGCTCGGCGAGTCGATCATCGTCGACCACGCCGGTGCGCTCCAGGGGGCCGCCTATCGAGCGCCTGATGCCGAAGAGGTCTGGCTCCACGTAACCGTATCCGAGCGTCGCATCGCCGTTCACCGGGGAGACCAGATGTTGCATGAATTCCCGGTTGGGGTCGGTACCGGTGGCTCGCTGCGCAAGCTCGACGGCGGATCCTGGGAGTGGGACACGCCGACCGGAATCTTCGAGGTCGGCCGCATGAAGAAGGATCCGACCTGGTACGCACCCGATTGGCACTGGCTCGAGAAGGGCCAGCGACCTCCTCCGGCTGGAGATCCGCGACGCTATATCCCCGGCGTCCTCGGCGACTACGCGCTCTACATCGACGACGAGATCGCGATCCACGGGACTCGCGACCGCGGCTCTGTGGGCCGCGCCTCGAGCCACGGCTGCATCCGGATGTACAACGAAGACATCGCGACCGTCTTCGGGCTGGTCGCGATCGGGACCAAGGTCATCGTCTCTCCGTAGGAGGGGCCCTATGCGTCGATCAGAGATCGCTTCGTTCGTCCTCCTGGCCTTAGCGCTCGCTTGCGGCGGCGGCGGCGAAGAGACCGAAGTGAGCGTTCCGATGCCGGCGGGCGGCGACGAGGCACCGGTCGAGCAACAGGTCGCGGTGCGTGACCTTCGGATCGGAGCCGCGGTCGAGGAGGGGCGGGGTATCGCCCAGGAAGCGACGACGTTCCAGCCGGGCGATTCGGTGTTCCTGTCGGCGGAGCTCGACGGAACCGTCGAGCAGCTGAACGTCGTCGCCCGCTTCACCTACCAGGACGGCTCGATCGTCGGCGAGGAAGGGCGGTACCTGTCGCTCAACGGTAAGGAGGTCGTGACGTTCGACCTCGCCCCGGCCGGTGGGCTCGCTCCCGGCCGCTACCGCGCCGAGGTCCTCCTCGCCAACGAGCCGGTCGGCGCGAAAGAGTTCACCGTCGGCGGTTGACCTCGGACCGAAGTTCGCCTCGAGGGCTTTCGCGATGAAGGAGATCACCCTCCGGACGTCCGCGAAGCGCGTCTTCGTCGAGATCACGGATCAAGTCGCGCGGGCGTGCGAGCAGGACGGCGTATGGATGGTGTACACCCCGCACACGACGTGCGGCATCACGATCAACGAGGGCGCCGATCCCGCGGTTGCGCGAGACATCCTGACGCGGCTGGAAGCGATCGCACCCGATACAGCCGACTACGACCACGCCGAGGGAAACGCGCCCGCCCACGTCATGGCGTCGCTGGTCGGCTCCTCGGCGCTCGTCGCGGTCGAGGACGGTGAGCTTCGCCTGGGCCGCTGGCAGTCGCTCTTTCTGTGCGAGTTCGACGGACCGCGGACGCGCAAGGTGTGGCTCACGCCCCTGTAGGCCGGACTCGGGCAGCCGATTGCGCCCCTTCTCGGAAAGTCCAAGATTACAGATTCACCCGAGGCCATTCGTGAACGCAACCGATCCTCACCTCGCGGCCGTCTGGTTCGCCGATCTCGTTGGTTACTCCGAGCTTGCCGCGCGTGACGCGGATGGTGCTTTCCACCTGGCTCAGGCCTTCCACGAGATCGTGCGCGAAGTCGTCGAGGAGCGGCGGGGCAGGGTAGTAAAACGTATGGGAGACGGCGTCCTCTCCGCCTTCCCCAGCACGCGATCGGCCATCGCCGCCGCAATCGTTTTGCGCGACGAGGTTCGGCGTCGAACGGGCAACGCCGTCCGCATAGGGGTTCATGTAGGCGACGTGACCGGCGTGCCCGACGGCGACTTGTATGGCGACGGGATCAACGTAGCCGCGCGGCTGGAGGCGGATGCTCTTCCCGGGCAGATCCTGGTCAGCGAGGATGTTTGGCGTCAGATGCGCCAGAGGCCGGGGTTTGCCTTCCGCGCGCTAGGTGAAAGGCAACTGAAGGGGACCGCGCCCCTCTGCGTATACGAGCTGTGCGAGCCCGAGAGCGCCGACGATACGGCTCATCGGGTAGCGGAATCCGCGGAGCCTTCCATCGCGGTGTTGCCCTTCCTCAACATGAGTGGCGATCCGGAGAACGAATTCTTTGCCGACGGCGTCACCGAAGACATCATTACGGCCCTCTCGCGGATCCACGGTCTCAAAGTGATCAGTCGGACATCCGCGATGCGATATCGGGGAGCGACCAAATCGCTCCGCGAGATCGGCGGCGAGCTCGGAGTAGCCACGGTTCTCGAAGGAAGCGTTCGACGACACGGCGAACGAGTTCGGATCGTGGCCCAGCTCGCCGATGTGCACACCGACGGGCACCTGTGGGCCGAGACGTATGACCGCAACCTGGAAGACATCTTCGCGATCCAAACCGAGGTCGCACAACAGATCGCCGCCGCTCTTGAGATGAATCTGTCACCACGCGAGCGGGAGCGGATCGCTGGCCGGCGCACCGAGAGCATCGAAGCGTACGAACAGTATCTGCTCGCGCGCTACCACTGGAATGAGAGAACGCGAGAAGGCCTAAATACGGCGATTGGGCTATTCGAGGCGGCCATCGCGACCGATCCTTCATTCCCGCTGGCCTATTCCGGCCTCGCAGACGTGTGGGCAGTGATCGCCAACTACGTTCCGCTATCGCGGCGCGAGGCGATTGTGAAAGCCGCGGAGGCCGCGCGGCGCGCGCTCGAGCTCGATCCGACGCTCGGAGAAGCGCAATCCGTGCTCGGCACAGTTGCGGTTTCCGAGTGGCGATGGAAGGACGCCGATCGCCATTTCCGCCGCGCCCTCGAGCTGAGCCCTGGATACGCCACGGCGCACCAGTGGTACGGCGAATCTCTCGTTTTCCGCTTGCGGATCGACGAGGCGATCGCGCGCATCCGGCGAGCCGAGGAGCTCGACCCGTGCTCGCTGATCATCAAGATCGCGGCGGCAAGGCCTTATTTGGCATCAGGACGACTCGACGAGGCGGTGCGGCGTCTCAGGCGGGTTATCGAGGCCGACCCCGACCAGCCACACGCCCACGCGCTCTTGGCCGCTGCCTATCTCGCGAAGGAGCGTTACGAGGAGGCCATCGACGAGCTCGCAGCTTGGCAGGTGATTCCGTGGCTGGACGCGGACGCAGTGTTGGCACTTCGGGCGGCGTACGCCGAAAGTGGGAAGGAAGGCTTCTTGAGGACCATGCTGGCCGGCGCCGAAAGGCGCGACGCCCCACCGTTATCGATCGCCTCGATCCACGCTCAACTCGGCGACTTCGACGACGCCTTCGCGGTGCTGGAGGCAGCAATCGAGGAGCACGACCCGAGCCTCCGTGCGCTAGCAGCGGATCCACTCCTTACGCCGCTCCGCAACGACCTGCGCTACCAGCAACTCCTCGAGCGCGTGGGTCTGGCTAGCGCCGCCCGCGCTGCCTAAGGCGCGCCAGCCCGCGGAGAC
>JBHEOA010000057.1:0-20224 GCA_046261835.1 Gemmatimonadota bacterium | reverse complement strand
GCTCCGATTACTCCTGCCGTCACCGTCCGTGCGCTCGACAGCTCCGGCAATCTGGTCACCACCTTCAGCGGGTCCGTCTCGATTACCATCGGCGCCAACCCCAGTGGTGGCGCTCTCTCGGGCACCACCACTGTCGCCGCTGTCAACGGTATCGCGACCTTCAGTAATCTGCGGATCGACAGGGCGGGAAACGGCTATACGCTGATCGCCCTGGCGAGTGGGCTCGCGAGCGCCACCAGCAATTCGTTCAACGTCACAAGTGGTGCTGCCACGCGCCTCGAGTTCGGACAGCAGCCGACCAATACCCAGGCAGGCGCGGCGATCACCCCCGCAGTCACCGTGCGGGCGCTCGACAGCTCGGGTAACCTCAGCACGTCCTTTACCGGCAACGTGACGATCACTATTGGCATCAACCCGGCCGGCGGGACCCTCTCGGGCACCACCACCGTCGCCGCTGTCAGCGGCGTCGCCACCTTCAGCAACCTCCGGATCGACAAGGCGGGTAACGGCTACACGCTGGCCGCCACTGCCACCAATCTCACGAGCGCGCTCAGCAACTCCTTCGACATCACAGCCGGCCCTGCAAGCCAGCTCGTTTTCGGGCAGCAGCCGAGCAACACGCCCGCCGGGGCAGCCATCACTCCCCCAGTCACGGTGCGGGCACTCGATGCTTCGGGCAACCTCGTCACCACCTTCAACGCCACGGTGACGATGGCCATCGGCAGCAACCCGGCCGGTGGCACCCTCTCGGGAAACAAGACCGCCCTAGCCGTCAACGGAGTGGCCACCTTCAGCAACCTCCGGATCGACAAGGTAGGAACAGGCTACACGCTTGTGGCCAGTGCCACCGGCGTTACGAGCGCTACCAGCAACGCTTTCGCCATCACGGCAGGTGCTGCCACTCAGCTCGTGTTCAGCCAGCAGCCGACCACTACGCCCGCGGGGGCAACGATCACGCCTGCGGTCACGGTGCGGGCCGAGGATACCGCTGGCAACCTCGCGACGTCCTTCACCGGCAACGTATCGATCGCCATCGGAACCAATCCGGCCGGCGGCACCCTATCGGGCACCACCACCGTCGCCGCCGTCGGCGGCGTGGCCACCTTCAGCGACCTCCGGATCGACAAAGCGGGAACAGGCTACACGCTGGTGGCGAGCTCCAGCGGCCTCACCAGCGCCACCAGCAGCGCCTTCACCATCACGCCCGCCAATGCCGCCCGACTCGTTTTCGGCCAGCAGCCGAGCAACACCCAGGCAGGGGCGGCGATCACTCCAGCCGTCACCGTCCATGCGCTCGATGGATCGGGAAACCTCAATACGTCGTTCACCGGTAACGTGACGATCGCCATCGGCACCAATCCGGCGGGAGGAGTCTTGTCGGGCACCACCACCGTCGCCGCCGTCGGCGGCGTGGCCACCTTCAGCAACCTCCGGATCGACAAGGCGGGAAGAGGCTACACACTGGTGGCGAGCTCCAGCGGCCTCACCAGCGCGACCAGCAACCCGTTCGATATCACGCCCGGTGCTGCCACCCAGCTGGTGTTCGGCCAGCAGCCGACCAACACCCCGGCGGGGGGATCGATCTCGCCCGCCGTGACGGTGCGCGCGCTCGACAGCTCCGGGAACCTTGTCACCGCGTTCACCGGCAACGTGACGATCGCCATCGGCGCCAACCCCGCCGGCGGAGCCCTCTCGGGCACCACCACCGTCGCCGCTGTCGGTGGCGTTGCCACCTTCAGCAATCTCCGGATCGACAGGGCAGGGAACGGTTACACGCTGGTGGCCAGCGCCAGCGGCCTCACGAGCGCCACCAGCGTCGCCTTCAACATCACGTTGGGCTCCGCAACTCAGCTCGTGTTCGGCCAGCAGCCTAGCAACACGCCGGCGGGGGCACCGATCGCTCCAGCGGTCACCGTGCGCGCCCTCGACGGCGCCGGTAACCTCGTCACGAGCTTCACCGGCAGCGTGACGATCGCCATCGGCGCCAACCCGGCCGGCGGCACGCTCTCGGGCACTACCACCGTCGCCGCCGTGGGTGGTGTCGCCACCTTCAGCAACCTCCGAATCGACAAGGCAGGAACGGGCTACACGCTGGTGGCGAACTCCAGCGGCCTCACCAGCGCCACCAGCAACGCTTTCGCCATCACCGCCGGGACTGCTACCCGGCTCGTGTTCAGCCAGCAACCGACCACTACCCCTGCCGGATCTCCCATCACGCCTGCGGTCACCGTGCGGGCCGAGGATGCGTCTGGCAATCTCGCGACGGCGTTCAACGGCAACGTATCGATCGCCATCGGCACGAACCCCGCCGGTGGCACGCTGTCGGGCACCACCACCGTCGCCGCCGTGGGCGGCATCGCCACCTTCAGCAACCTGCGAATCGATCGGGCAGGCAGTGGCTACACGCTGGTCGCTTCGTCGAGCGGCCTCGCGAGTGCCACCAGCAACGCCTTCGAGATCGTCCCCGCTTCGGCCGCACGGCTCGTGTTCAGCCAGCAACCAACCAACACACAGGCGGGAGCGACGATTACTCCTCCGGTCACCGTGCGCGCGCTCGACAGCGCGGGCAATGTCAACACGTCCTTCACCGGCAACGTGACGATCGTCATCGGGAACGGCCCCACGGGCAGCACCCTCTCGGGCACGACTACCGTGGCCGCCGTCAGCGGCGTCGCCACGTTCAGCAACCTCAGTATCGATATAGCGGGAACCGGCTACACCCTGGTCGCGTCGGCGAGCGGCCTCGTGAGCGCTACCAGCGACCCCTTCACCATCACTGCCGCGGGCGCCGCTCGGCTCGCGTTCGATCAGCAGCCGACCAACACGCTGGCGGGTGCGGCCATCACGCCCCCGGTCACCGTTCGCGCCCTGGACAGCTCGGGCAATCTCAACTCGTCCTTCAGCGGAACGGTGACGATCGCCATCGGCACCAACCCGGCGGGCGGCACCCTCTCGGGCACCACCACCGTTACGGCCATCGGCGGCATCGCCACCTTCAGCAACCTCCGCATCGACCGGGCGGGAAGCGGCTACACGCTGGTGGCCACTGCCGTGGGGTTGGCCAGCGCCACGAGCGCGCCGTTCACGATCGGGGCGGGAGGGGGTTCGGGCGCGACGACGACGATCACGGCCAACCCGACATCGCTACCGGCTGACGGAACGAGCACGTCGACGATCACCGTCCAAGCCAGCGCCTCGGACGGGACATCTCGAACGGTGGGCGGCGACGTCGTACTGCTGACGACCACAGCCGGAACTCTCGGCGCCGTTCAAGACAACCAGAACGGAACCTATACCGTCATTCTGACAGCTCCGACGACGGCGGCCACCGCGACGATCAGCGGCACGATCAACGGGGCTACGATCGTCGATACCGCGACGGTCACTTTCACCGGGACGGGGACTGGGGCTACCGATCTCGCCGTCGCTGCCACCGTGAGCGACCCGACGCCGGCGATCGGCGACTCGATCGTGTACACGATCACGGTGAGCAACCAAGGACCTGCGCGCGCCACTGGGGTGGAGGTGACCGACCCGCTCCCCGCGCGTCTCACTTTTGTTTCGGCGCTCGCCAGCCAGGGGTCCTATAATGCCCAAGGCGGGGTGTGGTCGGTCGGCGTGTTGGAGCCGGGCGCGAGCGCGACCCTGGAGATCACGGCGCGGGTGCAGTGAAGGCGCTCGCAGTGAAGCGGCAGTGAAGAGGAGGAAATCCGTGACTGGAGCACGTACGACCTTGGTGCTTAGGAGCCTGTCCGTTCTGGGTCTGGGAGGGCTCGTCAGCACGGCCTGTTTCGGTGTCGGCCCCCTCGACCCGACCGCTGTCGAGGTGCAGATCTCGCCTATCGACGTCGTATTGACGGCGATCGGCGCCGAAAGGCAGCTCGAGGTCACGTTCGGCGACGGTTTGACCCCGGCCGATGTCGTCTGGCGATCCAACGCCACATCGGTCGCCACGGTCGACTCGGACGGGACGGTGGTAGCGGTTGGCGATGGCATCGCCACGATCACGGCCCAGAGCGGGGGGATGTCGGCCTCGACGACGGTGACGGTGGCGGCCAGGATCCTGAACGTCATTCAGGTGCAGTCCCAACAGACGGACACGAATACGGCGAACAACGTCACCTCGGTGACCGTGACGGTGACGGTCGACTAGATGCACTGGGTCGCGATCGGGATCGTCGGACTGGTGGCGGGCTTCCTGGGCGGCGCGCTCGGCGTCGGCGGCGGCGTCCTGCTGGTTCCCGTGCTAATCGTTCTCTTCGGCTTTGATGCCCACGTCGCGATCGGAACCTCCCTGGGGGCGGTCATCCTGAACGCGATCGCCGCGACGTGGCGCCACGGAGCCTACCAGAACGTCGACTGGCCTACGGTAGCGGTGCTGGGCGGGATCGGAGTGATCGGGGCGGTCCTAGGTGCGGCGACGATTCAGCGCGTGCCGGATCTATGGGCCAAGCGCGCGCTGGCGATCTTCCTGGTCGCGATGGCGATCCGCCTCTGGCCTTCGGGGAACTGACGCCGCGCGGTTTCTTCACCGCCGCGGATCCACGACGGCCTTGACGACCCGCCCGGCGGCGACGTCCGCGAGCGCCTCGTTCATCTCGTCCAGACCGTAGCTCCGCCCGATCATTCGCTCCCATCCAACGCGATCGCCGTGGCGGGCGAGAATCCCCACCATGCGGTGGAAGTGGGAGTAGTCGGCGCCCCAGGTGCCGCGGATCTCGACGTGCTTGCGCACGATGTCGCGGTGAGGGTTGAGCGTCGCGTCGCCGGCGTCGGTGTAGTGACCGGCGACCACGTATCGGCCTCCGTCGCGGGTCATCCCGAGACCCTCCGCGATCGCCGCCGGGTTGCCGGTCGCCTCGACGACGATGTCGGCGCCGCGGCCCCCAGAAAGCCCCCGCACCCGTTCGACCCGCTCTTGGGGTGAGGTCTCCCCGACCGGGATCGTGACATCGACCCCGAGCTCGCGCGCCACTGCGAGGCGGTTGGGCGGGGCGCCCACCACGATGACCAGCCCCGCGCCCGAGAGAAGCGCCAAGACTGCGGCGTTCAGTCCCACCGGGCCGCTTCCCTGGACCGCGACCGCGTCGCCGAGGCGGATCTCGGCGCGGTCGACGGCGTGGAGCGCGGTCGCGAGCCCACAGCCGCCGGCGATCAGCCGCTCGGGCGGGACCTCGGGCGGCAGCGGGATCATCCGGACGCCGGGCTTGAGCAGGATCCGCTCGCTCCAGCCACCGAGCAGCCCTTCGCCCGCGGAGTACGTGATCCCGTAGACCCGACGGCTCGGGCAGCGGGTCGACGTCTTGGCGACGAGGCACCACCAGCACGCCCCGCAGCTCTCGTGGACGTCCAGGAAGGTGACGATCTGGCCGGACTCGATCGGACGTCCCTCGACGTCCCCGACCGGACCTCCGGTCTCGAGCACGCGCCCGACCGAGACGTGCCCCGGGATGATCGGATACGGAACGCCCGCCAGCCGCCCATGGTGCAGGTGGACGTCGGTGCCGCACACCTCGGAGGCGATCGTCTCCAGGAGGATGGCGCCTGGCTCGAGGCGCGGCGTATCGAACTCCCGCACCTCGACGGGTTGCCCGGGCGCGGGCATGACGGCAGCGCGGACCACGCGCGCAACCTAATCCTTTACTTTTGGGCGGGACGCGGTTAGTTGAACGGTAGTGGAAAAAAGAACCGGGCGGGACTCACCCGCCCGGTCACGCCGGAAGGGTAACGGCACGTCGCCAGCCACCGACGAGCGCACCCCCCGGGTCGCAGGGTAAACGACCGGGGAGGCTCGCGGGCTTAATCCCGTGGGGCGCCTAGAAGCTCGACCACCGGATCTCGACGTCGGCTTCCCGCCAGGCGGCCCGCAGCCGCTCGCGCACGTCTAGCGCAACCTCGGGCTTTCCCTCAGCCTCCAGCGCGGCAGCCAGGCCGGACAACGACCAGCCGTTCTCCGGGAACCGCTCGAGGTCCTCCCGGTACACGTCCATCGCCTCACGGAAGCGGCCGGCTTCCATGAGCACTGCCCCCAGTCGATGACGCACCGGTCGGTGCCAATAGGGGGGCTCGGTGTACGCCAGGCCGTCCTCGAGTCGGGCGGCCGCGCGAAGGTGATCGATTGCGGTTTCGAGCTCGCCTCGCCGAGATGCGATCTCCCCTTTGAGCGCATGATCGGCGATCTCCATCACGGTCCGGGGCCATCCTTCGGGCACGCGCGAGCCGGCCTCACGGACACTCGCCAGCTCGGTCTCGGCCTCGTCGAAGCGCCCCGTCGCGGCAAGCGCCACGCCACGCGCGTAGTGCGCCTGGCCAGAGGCGAGTGGGACGTCTTCCGGCGGGAGAGGCTCCGCCAGCACGTCCTCCCAGCGACCGAACGTCATCAGGGTGAGGTGCGGGTACGGAAGCAAGTTGGCGGCCTCGGGAACCGCCCGAGCGATCGCCACTGGCATGTTGCTCGCAGCGGCCCGCGCAGATTCGATCGCCGTGGCGCTGCGCCCTGCCAGCGTCGAGGCGAGCGCGAGGAAGTGATAGTTGTGAGGATAGTAGAACCCGGGATAGATCCCGGCGGGCGTCTGGTCGGCGATGTACGTCTCGTCGGTATGAACGGCGTGGACGTTAGCGTCCACCGCGTCGGCGTAGCGCCCGACCCGGATGTAGATGTGGGCCGGCATGTGGACGATGTGCCCGGCGCCCGGCATCAGTCCCGCCAATCGCTCGGCGCAGGGCACCGCTTTCTCCGGCGCGACCGCCTCGACCGCGTGGATGTAATAGTGACACGCGCCCGGATGGTTCGGATCGCGCTCGACCACGCCTTCGAGGCGCGCGACGATCTCGAGCGTTCCGGGATAGGGCTCACCCTCGGCAGTCCAGTAATTCCACGGCCGCAGGTCCATCGCCGCCTCGGCGGCGAGTGTTGCGGCATCGAGGTCGTCGGGGTAGCGCGCCGCGACGTCCGCCATCGCGCTGGCGAAAGCTGAATCGAGCGCCGCCCGCGCGGCCGGCGGCGTGGCCGTATAGCGCGTCGCCAGCGCGTCGATGTAGGCGCGCTCGGACTCGCTCGCGCGCTCGCGGAGGGCAACCGCCTCCTGGAGCGCGGCGAACGCCGCCACGCCCGCCGCCGAGTCCATCGGGGCGTTGATGTTGGGCCCGTACGCATAGGCCACACCCCACCAGCAGATCCCGCAGTCGGGATCGAGCCGCGCCGCCTCCTCGAAGGCGCGGATCGCTTCGGCGTGGTTGAAGGCGTACGTCAGGCGGAGGCCCTGATCGAAGTATTGCTGGGCGAGCGGGACCCGCGTTGAGATCGTGTGATGGTGGCTCCCGAGATTGTCGTAGAGCCGCACCGTGTCCGCGGGCGTCGCGGCGGCGAGCGCCGGTAGCCAAAGAACCCAGAGCAGAGCCAGGGCCTTCACTTCACGCCTCCTTCACATAGGCATAGAGAAATGAGTCGATCGTTCGGTCATTCTTCGTCACGCTGCGCCGCAGGCGACCTTCACAAACATATCCGGCCTTTTCCAGGACGCGCATCGAGCCGGGATTGCCCTCGAATACGCGCGCCTGCAGGCGCACGAGATCGAACATCAGGAAGGCGTACTCGGTCACTGCCGCGAGCGCCGCGGTCGCGATCCCCCGCCCCCAAAAAGGCTCCGCCAGCCAGTAACCGATCTCGGCCGTTCGCCGGTCGATGTCGTCGAACGCGTCGAAGCCGACGCCGCCCACCGCTTGCCCGTCGACCTCGATGGCGAAGTGGGTCGGCGGATCGGTCGCGCGCGCAGCGCGGATCCATCGCTTGGCGTCGCTCAGCCCGTAGGGTTGAGGGAAGCGGTCGCGCAGATTTCGCGCGATCCGCGGGTTGTCGGCCCAGTGAGCCAGCGGGCGCACATCTTCCATGGTCCAGGGTCGGACGACGCACTGCGGCAAGACGAAGCGCGGTTCACGCTTGCGTCCCACGACTATCCGCGCGCGCGACAGTGGGGTCACCCCAGCATCGACTTGGCGATCGTGCCAAGCTGCATGTTGCTCGTGCCCTCGTAGATCTTTCCGATCTTGGCGTCGCGCCAGTACTTCTCGACCGCGTAGTCCTTCGTGTACCCGTATCCGCCGAAGACCTCGATCGCCGCGCTCGTGATCTCCTCGGCCACCTGCGAGCTGAAGAGCTTGGCCATCGCCGCCTCGCGCAAGAACGGGATCCCCGCGTCTTTGAGACGGGCCGCGTTGTACACCATTAGCCGCGCCGCCTCGAGATCGGTCGCCATCTGGGCGAGCGGAAACTGGACCCCCTGGAACTGCGCGATCGGGCGGCCGAACGCCTCCCGCTCCTGGGCGTAGCCGAGCGCCGCGTCGAGCGCCCCTTGCGCGCAACCCACCATCTGGGCGCCGATCCCGATCCGGCCCTCGTTCAGCGTCTCGATCGCGACTTTGTACCCCTTCCCCACCTCGCCGAGGAGGTTCTCCTCCGGCACCTCGCACTCCTCGAGTAACAGCTCGGTGGTCGAAGAGGCGCGAATGCCGAGCTTGTCCTCCTTCTTGCCGACGGCGAATCCAGGGAAGTCGCGCTCGACGAGGAAGGCCGTGATTCCGCGATGGCCGGCCGAGGGGTCCACCGTCGCGAAAAGCACATAGACGCCGGCCTCGGCGCCGTTGGTGATCCAGAGCTTGGACCCGTTCAGGACATACCCGTCGTCACGCTTCTCGGCGCGTGTCTTGAGCCCGAACGCGTCGCTTCCCGACGAAGCTTCGCTCAAGGCGTACGCACCGACCGTATCCGTGGCCATGCGCGGGGCGTAGCGAGACTTCTGCTCGTCGCTGCCCCAGCGCAGCAGGCAGTTGTTGAACAGCGTGTTCTGGACGTCGACGAAGACCCCGACCGAAGGATCGACCCGCGAAAGCTCCTCGACCGCGAGGCACGTCATGAAGAACGTGCTCCCCGCTCCGCCGTGCTCTTCGGGGATCTCGATCCCCATGAGGCCGAGCTCGAAGCACTGCGGAATGAGGTCGGGGTCGAGCTTTCCGGCTTCGTCCATCGCCCGGACCCGGGGGCGGATGACCTCCTCGGCGAACTTGCGGACCGTCTCGGCGAAGAGCGACTCCTCATCGCCGAGGCGCGTGAGCGGCGGGCGGGGATCGAGGCTCATACGGCGATCATGCCCCCCCGATGAATCTCTTCGACGACGCGATCGCCCACGAGGTGGTCGTGGACGATTCTGGGGACGTCCTCCGGCGTGACGAAGCCGTACCATACCCCCTCGGGATAGACCAGCACGTTGGCGGCGTACTTGTGGCCGCCGACGTGACTCGTGGCGCGGACCGTGACGTCCGTGAGCCCCGCCTCGTCGCACGCTGCGCGCAAGGCATCGAGGACCGGCGGACCGCACCGGCCACAGCGCTCGTCGCTCGCAGCGTGGACGCAAACGAAGATCCATCGTCCCGCGAGCGGCTCGCGCGGCGCTGCTGCGCTGAGCTCCCCCCCGAGGAGATGCTCCACGAGGATCGATTCCCAGGCAGTCTCGTCGACATCGCGGTAACGCACGCCCTCGGGGAAGACGAGCAGGTCGAGGTCGGTCCCGGTCGAGGGTTCATCAGTGGCGGTCAGCTTGGGAATCGGCCCGGTGCCCTCGCGCAGCGCCCGAACGTCGCGTGCCATCCTCCCGAGGAACCCCTCCGCCTCCTCCAGTTTCGGAGGCCACTCGCGACGGCCGGTGCAAGCGAAAGCATGACGGTGGTAGGGCTTGACGGTGTCGGCGAGCGACCATTCGCCCCGCGTCCTGGACTCCATGTGGCGCAATGTTAGGGAAGGGTACATTCCGGGGCCATGCGCGCCGAGGAGCGAGCAGGAACCGTCGCGATCCTCGTCTCGGCGCTCGCCTACGGCTTTCTCTCCGTCCTGATCAAGCTCGCGCTCGAGGCCGGCGCGCGTCCGCTTCCGCTCGTCGCGTGGCGGTTCGCGATCGGCACGGCGGTGGTGTGGCTGCTCCTGTGGCTCCGCCGCCGGCCGGTGCCACCGCGCCGAGCGCATCTCGGTCTCGCTGGATTGGGCGTGCTCTACGCTTTCAACTCGCTTCTGTTCACGCTCGCCCTCCAGTGGGTGCCCGCGGCGACGGCGTTGCTGGTGTTCTACACCTATCCGGTCGTCGTCGTGCTCCTTGCGGTGCTTTTTCTGGGCGAGCGGATTACCGCTCGAGGGGGCGCAGCGATGGCGCTGGCGGTAGCCGGTTGCGGCCTGACGGCCGGAGTCGGCGCCGCTGGAGGCGACCCGCGGGGGATCGCACTCGTCCTGCTCTCGATGAGCGGGCTCTCGCTCTACATCGTGAGCGGACGCCGATTCCTGGCCCGTCTTCCCGGCCATGGCAGTGCCGCGATCATCTTGACGGGGACTACTGCCGTGACCCTGACGGTGGCGACGGTGACTCAGGGGCTCGATCTCGGCGGCGGCCCTCGCGCGGCGTGGCTGGTCGTATTGCTCGCCATCTTCTGCACCGCTCTGCCGATCACTCTCTTCGTGATCGGCCTCAAGCGGGTCGACGCGGGCAAGGCGGCGATCTACAGCACGATCGAGCCCGTCGTCACCGTGGTCGCGGCCGGCTTGTTATTGGACGAACGGATCTCGACGCTCCAGTACATGGGGGGCCTTTTGACCTTGAGCGGGGTGGTGTGGCTTCGTCTCTCACGACCGCTCCCCCGGACCCAGGAACCCTCTCCCCTCGAGGCGCCTTAAGTGAGCCGGGACGACCCCATTTGGCCCCGAACTTGCACTATTGGGCAATTGACAGGGGGTGCGAGGCCCCGCTATAAACCACCCGGGTCGCATCCTCTATCATCTTGCAGGGCATTGGACCTTGAGGCGCGCGGACTTGGACAGGGCCATACGATGAGCAGGTCGATCGAGCGGTTCGCCCTCGGAGCGGTCCTGGCGACTATTCTCCTGGGTCGCCCGGCAGCGGCTCGAGCCCAATACGACCACTGGGAGCTCGGCGTCCACGCAGGAGTCCTCTGGGTCGACCTCTTCGAGCAGAACACCAAGATGCCGACCGTGGGGGCGCGCGTGACGCGCCACTTCGACAATGGCTGGGGCCTGGGTCCGTTCTTCGATTACGCGTGGGAGAACGACGCGCTCGTCTACCACTCCATGCCGTTGACCGACGTCCAGATCTACATGTACGGGGGCGAGGTCGACTACACCTTCCCCTCGTCGGGCCCGTTCTACTTCTTCGTAAAGTCGGGGGTCGGAGCCGCCACGGTCCAACTGGATACGATCGGGATCCGTGAGGACGAGCGCATCTTCCTCGAGGAGAGCCAGACCCGATTCATGCTCTCCCCCGGGTTCGGCTTCAAAATCCTGAACAACGCCACCAATCCCTTCCTCGCGTTCCGCGTCGATTTCGAGGACCGGATCATATTCAACTTCCCCAAGCGGTTCCGGGCACACGAGACCGAAGAACCGGGGTTCAACGACAAGGTCAACCGCGACGAGTTCACCAATAATCTCGTGTTAACGGGTGGCGTCTCGTTCCTCTTCGGCGGAGCGCCGCGACCCGCGGCGGTCGCGGTCGTTCCCACCTGTCCGCCGGTCGCCGTTTGTCCCGTCCCGGTTCAGGCGCCGGTTCCGCCCGAACCGGTCTGCGTCGAGGAGCTGTGGTGGTATCGCACCGATTCGACGGTCACCGTGCTCGGACGGAATTGGGTGAAGTTCGGAACCGCGACTGTCATGGATCGAGACCAGCTGGTCCAGGTCTCCGACATCGACGGCGTCCCGATCTTCGTCGAGATCACCGACGACTTCCCCTACGATCGATTGTGGGTGCCGCTGTGCCTGCCGCCGAACAATTTCCAGCAGTACGTTCCCGAGCAGGAGATCCGCGGCACTACGGGCTGAGCCCGTTATCTTGGCTCGTGGGTCATGCATCTAACAGACCCTCGACGTATCGAAGCGGATTTTGCAGGCAAGCGGGACGACCCGAAAACGGGTCGAAGTTCGCCCCATCCGCTGCGGCGTCGCACGCACATCACTCGAGAACAGAGGGGGAAGCATGCGGAGGATCGCTTTCGGACTCGTGCTGAGCGCAGCGGCCCTGTTCATCCTACCGGCCGCGCTTCGAGCACAGACGAGCAACTGGGAGATCAACCTCCACGGCGGCGTTTATCAACGCGACCTGGGGCTCGACGTCGAGGAGTTCGACCTCGAAGACGAGAACGACGACACCGACACCGATCCGCTAATTGGGGCCCGAATCCTGTACAACTTCGCCAACGGTTTCGGAATCGGGGCCAATGGCGAGTGGGTCTTCGTCGATCAGATTCCGCTCCCGGAGGAGGCTGCTGACGAGGACGTGAACGTCAACCTCTACCTCTACAGCGGAGAGCTCCACTACACGATCCCGAGCGAAAGCAGGGTGAAGTTCTTTCTGGGTGCCGGCATCGGCGGAGCCACGCGGCAGCTGACCGATGTTCCAACGGTCGACGAGCCTACCGGTGAGAGTCTCGAGTCCACGGATCTTCTCGTGCCGGTATTCCTCGGGCTCAAGTTCGTCAACGATGGGTTCGATCCTTCATGGGGCATAACCGTCGAAGGCCGCGACAACATCATCTGGATCGAAGAGTTCGACTTCGATGAGTTGGACGAAGACAAGAATGCCACCAACACGTGGGCGGTCCAGGCGGGCCTCTCGTTCTTCTTCGGCGGCGGTGGTTACGAAGAAGAGGAGGAAGAGGTCGTTGAGGTCGCCGACACCGACGGCGATGGGGTGCCGGACGACCAGGACCGTTGCCCCAACACGCCGTTCGGAACCCGGGTCGACGCCTTCGGCTGTCCGGTCGTGGTGGACTCCGACGGCGACGGGGTGCCCGACGACCAGGATCGCTGCCCCAACACCCCGGCAGGCGTCCAGGTGGATTCCAGCGGCTGTCCGATCGAAGTCGAGGAGCCGGCGGCGTGTGTCGACGGACGCGACTGGTACAGGACAGACGCGCCAATCACGGCGGAGGGACGGGCCTGGGTCAAGTTCGGTACGCCAACCACGATCCCGCCCGAGGATCTGGTGCAGATCGGCGAGTTCGACGACGTGCCGGTATATGTCCGGGCGAACGCGCGGGCGCCCTACCGGGAGATCTACCTGCCGCTGTGCGCTCCGGCCGACAACTACCAGCGCTACCGCCCGCAGCAGGAGGTTCGCGGAACGACCGGGTGAGGTGACGGGATAGAGGAAGGGAACGGTCGAACCGCGTAACGCCGGGCCCCGGGTCGCACCGGGGCCCGGTTTCTTTGTGCTTCAGAGTGTTCGCTTCAGGGCCGCGGTCGTGCGGGCCGAATGGCGCCCCCCGTGGGCGCGGGGCGAGCGCGGTTGCCGGGCTGGATCCGGCTCCCGGGATGCGGCGAGGTCGGGAGCGGCCGGACGTCTCGACCCCGGTCGGGTCGGCCCCCGAAACGGTGGTCGAACCGATCGGATCGGATCGGGAAGCGGCGGCGGAAGAGCTCCCCCGCGCCTACCGCGGGCTCGTGCCCCACGACGACGCCCGATCCCACGAAGCCACGATGCCCATGGCGGAGGACGTGGCTGGGCACGAAGATGACGACCGGCGGCCCGTTATCGACAAAGACGGTCGAGCTCGACCACCCGCCCCGGTTCTCGACCCGGGCCGTCTCCACCCGCGTCACGACCGCCGGCGCGATCCCCAACGCGATGATCGTCTCGTACGTCACGCACCCGCAGATCTCCAGACCGCGCTCGCTCTGGAAGGAGGTGAGGGCGCGCCGTGTCGCCTCGTCGAGTTGGCCGGAACGAGAGCGCGGATCATGCCCCGCGCGCTTCAGCTCGACCTGGATCCGCAGGATCTCGGCCGGGGTGAGGTCTTCGACCACGAGGCGCTCGGTCCGACCATATCCGTTGTCAGCGAGCTCGACGACCCGTACTTCGTCCGCCGGCGCGATCCGATCCTGGGCCTGTGCGAGACTCGCATCGAAGACGAGTCCGGCGAGCAATGTGATGAAGAGTAAACCTTTCATTAGAACCTCCATCTGCCCAGTGTGCGCCTCATGATCTGGCAGGCGCGACGTCCTTAGCACCGGCCGGTATCTTTGTACCCCGGGTGTGGGACGGGATCCAACCCACCCCATAGGGTGTAACGCTCTGACGAATGTAGCACCGGAGAAGAGACCTTCAACGGGAGATCAAAATGCGTAGGATCGCTTTCGTGTTGGGATTGACCCTTGCGCTCGGCTGGACCGGCCAGGCGCTGGCGCAAGAGGAGCATTATGCCAATCGACCGTACGAGCTCAACGTGAACGCCGGCGCCCACTTCCTCGACGATGCCGAGGACACCGACGTCGGCTTCGGGGCCCGTCTTTTCATGAACCGGCCGAGCGGCTTCGGCTTCGGCGGCAACTTTACGTGGATACTGTCGAACGCCGACTTCGACGGTGACGACTTCGACGTCAACACGTACCTCTACAGCGGCGAGGTCGAGTACACCTTCGGTGCGCCGGGCCAGCTCCACCCCTTCGTCGGAGCGGGGATCGGGGCCGCGACCATCAAGGTATCGGACGTTCCCGAGGAGTTCGACGATTCGACAACCGAGCTCCTGATCCCCCTCGTGGCAGGGATCAAGTGGTTCAACCGGACCAACGACCCCAACTGGGCGTTCCGCGGCGATATCCGGGACAACATCATCCGCTTCGGCGGGGACGACGACGCGGACATCGATTCCGAGACGACGCACAACTGGGAGGTCTCGGGCGGGCTGTCGCTCCTCTTCGGCGGGGGGATGTAGCCGAACGCATCGCCACGCTGGTTTTCTCGGGCGCCCGGACCATGTCCGGGCGCCTTTTTTTCGCTTTTTTTCCGTCCGCCTCCTCTCTACATTGGGGCGACTCTAATCGAGGTCGGAGGAGAAGAATGATCCCTAGCCTGCGCATCTCGCTGCTCGCTGCACTCCTGGTCGCGGCATCGGGAGCTCCCGCACTGGCCCAGGACGACGAACCACCGGTAGGTCCGGGCCGGGTCATCGAGCTCGAAGTGCACGGGGGCGGAATGCGTTTCAACGAGGGAGGATCCCGATTGGCCTACGGCGGTCGGGCGGGGCTGCGGCTCCCCTCCGGCCTCGGGCTTGGCGCCAGCGCCACGCTCGCCGAGCGCACCTACGAAGACGATCTGACCGGCGGCGACACGGAGAAGGCCGACGCCGCATACTACACAGCCGATCTCAGCTTCATGTTCAAGTCGGTCGAGCCGGCCAACTTCTATGGGGTCTTGGGAGCCGGCGCGGCGCGCTTCGACCCGCCGCCGGCCTATGAGGCTGTGGGAATCGGCAAATCGACCGAGCTCGTGATCCCGCTAGGCCTCGGGATTCTCTGGTACGCTCACGGCGGCACCCCGTGGTGGGCGCTCCGCACCGAGATCCGTGACAACATCGTCTTCCTCAACGGCAACCCCGAACTGGGGACCGACGATGCTATTGCGAACGACTGGGAGCTGGCGATTGGTCTTTCGCTCCTGTTCGGCGCATACGATTGACAACGTTGGGTTAATTCCGACTAC
Organism: Gemmatimonadota bacterium; assembly: GCA_046261835.1. Lineage (GTDB taxonomy): Bacteria > Gemmatimonadota > Gemmatimonadetes > JACCXV01 > JAHWKZ01 > JBHEOA01. The sequence goes on along the minus strand of JBHEOA010000057.1, from coordinate 4,694 downwards.
ATTCTGATCGGAACTCGCGTCGTTCTGCCGGGGTACCGAGCTCCGGGGCCGTGTCCGCGCCATATCGGTGCGGAGTCACGAACCCCGAGCGAAAGGACCATCGGCATGAGATCCTCCTTCCTACGATGGGGGTTCGCCGCGCTGCTCCTCCTGAGCTCGGCCGGACTCGCGCGGGCGCAGGCCAACCTCTACGAGCTCAACGTCCACGCCGGCTCGTTCACATACGATCTGGGATTTGGCGACAACGACAACAGCGACGACGACGTCCTGCTCGGCGGACGATTCCTGCTGACACCGAACGGCACCTGGGGATTCGGCGGGAACTTCGACTGGGTCAACGTTGACCGCATCCCGACCATAGGGGGCGACGACATCGGCGTCGACATGTACCTCTACAGCGGCGAGCTGAACTATACGCTGCCCATACGAGGGCAGACCAAGTTCTTCCTCGCCGGTGGGCTGGGAGGACGTACGCTGAAGGTCGAAGACGAGTCCGAGACGCGCCTGACGACGCCTCTGGGCGGCGGCCTCAAGTGGCTCAGCGACCCCGCGGTCCCCTCATGGGGGATCCGAGGGGACATTCGCGACCACATCGTGCACGGCGACGAAAGCGAGGGCGAGGACAACATCCAGAACAACTGGGAGTTCTCGGGCGGCGTCTCGTTCTTCTTCTAGGATTCGGCCTTCCCGATGACCCGAGGGCGTCCGGCCGCTGCCGGGCGCCCTCTTTCTTCGGCCCGCCCCTCCAGCCAGTCGACCAGCGTGGTTTCGAGACGGATCCCCATCACCTGGTTGATCTGCCGGACTGCGGAAGGACTCGTCACGTTGATCTCGGTCAGATGCTCGCCGATGAAGTCGAACCCCGTCATCGCCAGCCCACGCTCGCACAAGAGCCCTCTCGCGGCTGCAACGATCTCCCTCTCTCGATCGGTCAGCTCGGTGCGCTCGACCGAAGCGCCTTGATGGATGTTGGCGCGAAACGATCCCACACGCGGTATGCGGTTGACCCATCCAACCGGTTCGCCGTCGAGGACGAACACGCGCTTGTCCCCACGCGTCACCTCGGGAAGGAATCGTTGCACCATGACGTGACGACCGCGATTGGCCGCGAGCGCGCCGACAGCGTCGGCATCGAGCGTGGTGTCCCGGATCGAGAGCCGGAAGATTCCGCGCCCGCTGAACTCGTTGAGCGGCTTGACGACGACCTCCTCGTGCTCCCGGACGAACGCGGCCACGACTTCCGGATCTGCCGTCACCACGGTCGGAACCCAGGCATCGGGGATCTCGAGCGGCAGGAGCTTTTCGTTCGATCGACGGATCCCATCGGGATCGTTGACGACCGGCACGTCATGGCGCGCAGGGGAGAGTAGGGCCAGAAGCGTCATGTAGGCGGTATCGACCGGAGGGTCCTTGCGCAACAGAACGACGTCGAAGCTCGTTACCGGGCGATCTACCACAGCCCCCAATCGCCAGAAGGGGCGCGCCGATTCGTCGACCTCGATCGAGCGGGCGCGTGCCCGCGGCTCCCGATCACGCAGGTATAGATCGCGGTCGTGAGCCACGAAGTTTGCGTGTCCTCGCCTGGCCGCCTCTCCCATCATGAGGAGAGACGTCTCAGTCTCGAGGATCAGGACCTCGAGGGGATCGATCACGAAGAGGAGTTCGAGCCGCCGCATCGTCTCGCTCATCCTTCGATGGTGGTCCTCGTGGGCCACGACCGCCATCTTGACCATGCTACGGTCGCGCACTCGAACAGAATCTTACGCCTGGAGGTGTCGCATGCGCACGTTTCCGACGCTCCTGATCGCGGCCCTGCTATCGTTCGGTGTCGCAGCGTGCCAGCAGGAAGGTGAGGAGGGCGAGGAGACCGCCCCGGCCGACACGACGGCCATGGAAGCGCCCGCTCCAGCGGAGGAAGTCACGTACCAGTTCGTCGTCACCAATCCCATGCCTCACGCGATGAACGTGAGCGCCACCATGCCGGACGGAAGCCAGGTTCAACTCGGGACCGTGCCGGCCAGTGGAGAGAGCTCGTTCAACATCACCGGTTCCGTAGGAGAGTCGGTGACCGTCGTCGCCGTCGACGAGGAGAACACTCACGAGCCGACGGGCACGGTCACGCTTCCCGCGGGGCAAACGACGCTCAGCTGGACGATCCAGTAGCGAGTCATCGCCGCGAACGGCCGAGATCGAGCTCGCCCTGCTCCGGCGGATAGACGACGCCCTCGGACGTCGCCACCGCCAGCTCCCAAAGGGCGTGCTCCTCGGCCGTTTCGGCGTCGCGGACGTGGCGCACGGTCCCCCCGCGCACGACCAGGAGATCACTGATCAGCCGGCGGTGGCAGCGCCACCACAGCTTCTCGGCGCAAAGAAGTGCCGTGCAGCCCTTCCCCATCCACGCCACCAGCTCGTCGAAGGCGCGCTGAAACTCGGGCGTTTGCATGTAGTCGGCATAGTGGCGGAAGGCCGGGACCTGAATCCCGAGATTGGGCGAGGTCGCTTTCGTTCGCCCCCGGCGTCCTCCCAGCTCCTCGAACCAGCGATAGCCGATGCGGCGCGCCTCCAGATACTCGGCCAGGGTCTCGCGGTTGAACTGAGGGTGCCGACGACTGGCCGGGTAGCGGCGGACGTCCGCCACCCGCTCGATTCCGTGTCCGCGCAGGGCGGCGGCCAGGTCATCGAGGACCATCGTCGAGTGGCCGATCGTCCAGGCGTCGGGGGGCACGCTACGCCTGCCTCCGCGCTTGCCGCGTCCACTGCCAGGGATCAGCTTATCTTTCTGACGGGCACTCACTTATTCACTCCGACCGGAGATCGCGTCATGTCCGGAATCTGTTGGCTCGTGTTGAGCACGGGTTTCCTCCTCGCCTGCGGCGGCGCAGCCGACGAGACGGAGGAAGGCACGACGACCGACACTACGGCGGTAGTCGAGGACGCGCCTGCGGCGCCCGAGGAGGCGCCCTCCGCCGACGCGGAGTTCACGCCGGTGGAGCTGCCGGGCGCTTTCCCATCGGATTTTCCGATCCCGCCGCAGAGTATCGTGACGAGCGCGATCTCGCAGAGTGATGCCACCGGTATCATCTCGAGCATCACAGTCATGAGCGAGACCCCGTCGGAAGACCAGTTCCAGTGGTACAAGAACGCCCTTTCCCAGGCCGGATGGACGATGGCCTCCGAGGGGCAGTCGGGCCAGTCTCGCTCGCTCCACGCCCAGCAGGGGGAGTCGTACGTGGACCTGACCGTGTCCCCTTACGGGAACGGGAATTGGAGCCAAACGGACGCCGTCATCTGGAAGGCGCAATCCTAGCCACGATGCTGGACCCCAGTCGCGACACCGAGCTCAAGGAACGGATCGCCAACGGCTTCGTCGTCGAGTCCATGGACGAGATGACGCCGGGGTATCTCAAGGCCCTCAAGATTCAGATGACGGTCCAGGGCGACACCGAGCTGATGAGCGCGCCGGCGTACTACATGGCAGCCAAGGACGCGCCGACAATCTCGAGCCGGATCGCCGTCAGCGCCGTCATCCAGGACGAGCTCGGCCACGCCAACATCGCCTATCGGCTTCTAGAGGACCTGGGCGACGACAAGGAGTGGCTCGTCTTTGGTCGCGAGCCTCATGAATTCAAGAACCCTTACGGGTTCGATCAACCGCTCGAGAACTGGGCCGAGATGGCCGTCGCCAATGGTTTCTTCGATCGGGCGGGGATCGTCCTGCTTTCCGACGTTCATGAGAACACGTCGTACGGTCCCCTCAAGCGCGCGCTCGTCAAAGTCGACAAGGAGGAATACTTCCACCTGCGACACGGCGAGTCGTGGATGCGGCGCCTCTCCAAGGCGGGGGGTGAGGTGCGATCGATGCTCCAACGCGCCGTCGATTGGATGTTCCCCACCGCCATCGAGTGGTTCGGCTTGCCCGACGACCTCAAGCGCCACACGGGCCAGCTCGAGTATCGGCTCAAGGGGAAGACCAACGACCAGCTCCGCCAGACCTGGATGGCGGCGGTCGTCCCGCTGTGCCAGGAGGTCGGCGTCAAGATCCCGGCCCACCACGATCCGGAGACCGGCCAATACGAGCTGGAGTACGAGCTACCCTGCCAGTTCGATCCCGAAACGAAGCAGTGGCTCTTCGACGAGACGATCACGTGGGACGAGGTGTGGGAGCGGTGGCGCGCCCGCGGTCCCATGAACCAGACGTACGTCGAGATGATCCAGGGCCGGGGGGACCGGACGTTCCGGAGCCTGCTCGGCGGCAACGGCGACCGGGGTCGCACGCGAGCTTCGTGACGCGAGCCAACTCAGAAGCGGTCTGGAAGGCCCTCGAACGGGTCACCGACCCCGAGCTTCCCGTCTCGATCGTCGACCTGGGGATGGTGTACGACGTCACGATCGACGAGGCGGGTCGGGTGGCGATCGATCTCACCTTCACCTCGATCGGCTGTCCCGCCATGGACATGCTCCTCGACGACGTCGATCGGGAGGTCCGGGCGCTCCCGGGGGTCACGGATGTCTCGGTCGATGTCGTCTGGTCACCTCCCTGGACCAAAGCGCGGCTCACACCTCGCGGCCGCGGACTCCTCTCGGCATACGGCCTGAGCGTCTGACGCCGGTGCCGCGCGAACAGGTCTTCGAGGTCTTCACTCGTATCGCACCCGGAGACCCCATGTGCCACATCGGCACCCTCAACGCACCTC
>JBHEOA010000056.1:0-14959 GCA_046261835.1 Gemmatimonadota bacterium | reverse complement strand
GCTGTCGACGTGGAATACGGCGCGGCGGACGATCGTAGAATCCGAAAAACCGAAGAACGCGAGGTCGAAGCCGTCACGCGAGGAGTGGCAGGCGGCGCAGACGGTGGTGAACGCCGCGCGTCCGGCGACCACGTCGGCGGGCGGTGCAGGAGGCGGCTCTTCGGGCCGAGGTGAAAGCGGCGCCTCCGACCGGCAGCCGACAGCGAAGGCAAGGACGGTGAAGGCGACCCGCAGCTTCACGAGAATGGGACGGATGAGGAGCCTCGCCGTTAAGCGTAACCCTAAACGACGCGGTTTCTTAGGACCCCGACCCCTGCGACTTCGACCTCCACCACGTCACCGGCGACCAACGGACCGACACCTTCCGGCGTGCCCGTGAGGACCAGGTCACCGGGTTCGATCGTCATCGTACGCGAGATCCAGGCCAGCAAGAACGGTATGGGGAACGCCAAGTCCCCGGTCCATCCCTCCTGCCGCGGTTCGCCATTGACCCGGCAGCGAACCACGAGGTCGTCGAGGTCGGCAGGGTCGACCGGAATCACACGTGGGCCGACTGGGCAGAACGTGTCGAACCCCTTGGCGCGCGTCCACGAGCCGTCCCCCCGCTGGAGGTCGCGCGCTGTCACGTCGTTGGCGCCGGTGATGCCCCGGATCGCCGCGCGCGCCTCTTCCTCCCCCACGCTCCGGAGTCGCGCCCCCACGACGACCGCGATCTCCGCCTCGTGCTCGACCCTCTGCGAGGCGGCTGGCAGCACGATCGGCTCGCCGTCACCGATCAGGCTGGATGGGGGCTTGAGGAAGATGATCGGCTCGGACGGTACGGGATTACCGAGCTCGGCCGCGTGTCGCGCGTAGTTCCGACCCACGCACACAATCTTGGACGGTCGATCGAAGGGAAGGCTCAACGACTCGTAAGGATGGTCGGGGCGGCCGGGATTGAACCGGCGACCCCCTGCTCCCAAAGCGAGCCAGGGAAAAGCCAAGTTTCACGGAAAGTGAAGCCATACAACGGATTCGTCCACACTCTGCAAATCCGCCGCCCCCGGTTTTCACGCGAAATGATGCTCGATGTTGCACACTTTATCGCACAGTTCCGCCCGGATGATTTCCACATGACAATGCAGTATGGCGTTTCCACCGTGATCGAGCATCTTGCCAACGATTTCGCGTCGAATCCGCGTGTCTGTTCCCCGCTTCACCTCGACCAACGTGGCGCACTATCTGGTCCACAAAGAGGTGGCGATGCCGATGAAAGGTGTCGAGGGCTGATGTCGATCAAACCTTCCGTGCCCACACACTTCATTCAGCTTTCCTCGATCCGTCTGACCTGCGCTCGTATTCTGACCGAGTGCTCCTCGAACGCTCGCTTCAAGGTCGGTAGAAGCGGTCGCCTCAGCCATCCGTGGAGGAAGGCATGCACTAGTTGTCTCTCGGCCCTGTAAAGGTCCCTCAAAAGATTGATGAAGAGATCTTTCCAGAATTTGCAGCGATAAGAAAGGGCGGGAATGGATTTCTCCACGCCCGCCTTCTCTAATCTGCTTAGGTAGCCGTTGTCCTACATTAGCCCCTGGCCGGTTTGCTGGGTGTCCCGGCCGCCCCTCTGCTCGCCACCCTGGCCGCCGCGCTCCCCTGTTGACCGCCCTGTCCACCTTCCCTCGGATTCTGATCCGCCATCCTACCTCCTGGACGTATTTACCTCTGAAGTTCGGACGTAAGAGATCCTACCCAGCTCCTCGATGACGCGTTTTCCTTATGCTGCGTGACAGAATAAAGGCTTGTCTAGATTACGCCCCCCGATCACCGATCAATTCCGATGAGCTATTCTTTTTTCATCACCCCACGGGAATCACGCTGATCTCGCCGTTACGCTTCAAACATGCGAGCCGAATTCGCTCGATCTCCTCCGTTTTCGCTATGAGCCGCATCGCCTCGCACTAGGTCGAAACCTAGCAGACGCCAGCCGCCACGTCGGCATATAACCATGCCGCGGGGAAGGCGCTCTCGAGCGGCTCCGGTTCAGTCGCTGGTCTTGCGCGCCGCGCGTCGGGCCTTCCTCGCGAAGCTCGAGCCTGCATCCGCGATCGTCTCCGCCACCGCCGAGCCGGTCTGGACGATCGTGTGCGCCACGGCGGAGCCCGCGCTTGCGATCGTCCCAGCCGCGGCGGAGCCGACCTCCGCGACGGTGCCGATGGCGCCCTTCGCGGGGGTGCCGGCGCGCGTGGCCGCGTCCGCTATACGACGAGTCGCGCTCTTGGTGAGGTCGACCGGGCGCCGGGTGGCGCGGCGTGTGGCGTTCGCCGTCCGGCGCGCCGTCTCCTCCGTGGCCTCGGCCTCCCACCGGCTCGCGCGCTCGGATACGTCGGCGGCCTCGGCCGCCGCCCCGCGAGCAGCCTCCTCGGCCTGCCGCGGCGCCGTTCGGGTTCGCCGCTCGGATCCGCGGCTCGCCGTGCCGCCCTTCCCGGGAGTCGCCCGTCCCATCGCTGCCCCCCCTTGCCGGCGCGCGGCCGCGCCCCCGGTGGACGTCCGCCCCTTCGCCGAGGCGCTCCGCCCCTCCTTCTTCTTTTGACCCTTCTTCTGGTCAGCCGAGCCTCTCGTCGAGCTCTTCTCCGAGGACTTCGTGGAGGACTTCTTGGAAGACTTCTTGGAGGACTTGCGGCCGGCACCGCCGGTCCGCCCACTCCTTTTATCACGCGCCATGACTCGCCTCCCGCTCAACTGGATGGTGTGAGGTGGGGTCGCGCCGGTCACCGCCTTCTTTACACGATAGACCTTGAATAGCGCCCCAACTGTCGCTTGGCTGACAGCTGTCGACAGGACAAGCGGCCGGTCGATCATCCTAGCGCCGGAGCCGCGCCTCCTGCCACAGCCACGGCTTTTGGGGTAGTAGGCCAGTTTGAATTAGAGCCGGCTGCAATGCCGCCTCATTCTCGAAAGGCTGCGGTGACAGGCGAACCGTTCTTCCATCTTTCGAGATAATCAGGGTCATCTGGGTTCCTCGTCGACAAGCGCCGCTCGGGCATGAGTGGAATTCGCGGCTCGCGAGCAGTATGTCGTCTAGACCGAGCGGATAGATCCACCGATATCAACAATTTAACCAGCCCCTGACATCTGATCCGCCAGTCAAAGCTTCCTTTGCCTCCGCAACGAGCTGTCGACCTACTCCAAGTTCTCTGTCGAAAGCTCTGCCTGCCGCAGCACCACTTGCGTCGCACCCTCCGCTAAGTCCGGAGGGTAACCGAACTTGGCCAACAACCGTCGCACGTTGCGCCTCAGACTTGCCCGTACCGACTCGCGCTGAGTCCAGTCGAGTTTCGGCATGTGCCGGACCATCTCCGTAAGCTCTCGAGCCACTTAGCCGCAGCGTATCGCTTTCCATGACATCGCGTGCTGATTCGTTGTCGGCCAGGGCGTCATAGAACGCGGTCTCCTCGTCACTCAGCCCAAGCTCTTCACCGTGTCGTTGGGCCTCCCGCAGAGTCTTAGCCAAGTCGATCAGCCGCGTGATCATCTCGGCGGTGGTGATGGCATTGTTCGTATAGCGCAACATCGCGTCTTCGAGCGCTTCACGAAACTTGCGGCTTTGGACGAGGTTTGTGCGCTCGGTAACGCGGACCTGGTCATTCAGTAGTTTCCGGAGTGTCTCCAAGGCCAGGTTCTTCTGCTCCAGTGCTGCCACGCGCTCGAGGAACTCATCGCTCAAGATGTCGAGTCGGGCCTCCGCGAGCCCCGCGGCTGCGAACAGGTCGATCACGTCGTCCGCATGGACCGCACCGCCGATGACCTGACGGACCGCGGCCTCGATGTCGCGTTGTCGTGCATGGCCAGCTCCCCGATCGGTATCATCCGCCAAGCGCTTTCGGATCATCGCCGCGGCGCGCTGGAAGAAAGCCAGATGCGGTGTGATCTCCTCCGTCTCCGGGCGCGGCACGGCGAGCGCAAAGGCAGTCGATAACTCCTTAACCAGCGCCCGAAAACGCTTCCACCCGTCGTTCTCCCCCAGGACGTGGTCTATCGCCGGAAGCGCCACCGCGCGCAGAACTGCCTTCCCGAGCTCCTCGTCTTGGAGCGCGAACTCGATCTCCTGACGCTGGACGAGGCAGCGGCCTACTCGGGGCTCGCCTACGGCACGCTCGCCAACCGAGTCGCCTCGGGCGAAGTCCCCAACGCCGGCGGCTCGCGGAAGAGGCGAGCGGAAACCGAATCGGCGAGCAGCTCACGGGCGCGCTCGGCGATCTGCTCGAACGAGGGGGTGTGAACGAACATCTGCTGCGCGCGCCGGCGAAGCTCCTCGAGATCCGGCAGCTCGGCCGGCAACTCGTCGAGGCTGGGAAGCGTCGGCCGCTCCCCCCGCGCCTGCTGCACGGACTCGATGATCGATTCGATCGAGAACGTCGCCACCAGCTCGCGCGCGACCTTCTCGATCGCCACACGCGAGAGGCGCCGCTCGCCGCGGATGACCTCCTCGGGCGGCGCCTTCAAGTCCCAGACGATTCCCGTCCACGAGAGCGCCTTGAGGACGTAAAACGTCACGTCGATCTCGTACCATCGGAACCCCTGGCGCGTCGAGTTCTGGTAGTAATGATGATTGTTGTGCCAGCCCTCGCCCATGGTCAGCAGCGCCAGCCACCAGTTGTTGCGAGAGTCGTCGCCGGTCGCGTAGCGACGGTTTCCGAACTGGTGCGCCAGCGAGTTGATCGAAAAGGCCGAGTGGAAGAGAACGCTGGTGCTGAGGAAGAATCCGACGAAGAGACCGGGCCATCCGGCGATCAGCAGGCAGACCACCGCGAGCGCGGCGCCCGGGAGGTGTCGGTAGCGATCCAGCCAGACGAGCTCGGGATAGGCGGCGAGGTCGTGCACGAGCCCGTAGTCCGCGACGCCTCGCCGGCGCGCGAAGATCCACCCCACGTGAGCGAACCAGAATCCATGCTCGCGCGGCGAGTGCGTGTCCGCCCCAGTGTCGGAGTGCTTGTGATGGTGACGGTGCTTGGCCGCCCACCACAGGATCCCCTTCTGGAGCGACGTCTGGCACAGGAAGGCGAGGACGAACTGGAACGCGCGGCTGGTGCGATAGGTGCGGTGCGAGAAGTAGCGATGATATCCGGCCGTGATGAGGATCATCCGCGCCGCCCAGAGCCCGGCGCCGAGAAAGAGGGCCGGCCACGTCACGCCGCTCCACAGGATTCCAAGACAGGCGAGATGGACGAGCGCGAACGGGATGGCGGCCGGATAGACGATGTCGTCGTGGTCGCCGTCGGCGACGCGAATCGATTGACTGAGCACGGAGTGGCCTTTCATGGGGAAGGCTGGATCGATCGAATCGATGGAAGATACCCTTCTTGCGCACGTACGTCCCCCTCCCCCACTCTCCCCTTCTTCGCGCGCGAGCTATCCCCCTCGAGCGAATCGGCCCCGGTGGGTGGAGCGGTGCATCCGACACGAAACTTCGAGAGCGACTCTCCGTGGTATAACCACCCCTCGCGCAGAACAACCCGTGCGGTCGTGTAGCGGGTCTCGACTTGACGACCCTCAGGGGATGTGAGGCCAATCCTGACCAAGTGATTGCCGTATTTGAGGACCGCCCGACGCTTCGGATCGTGGACCCTTATCAAATACCTTCCCTCTTCAGGCTTCGGGTCAACGACAATGGGGTATGGGTCACTCTGAATGAACTCTCGAATCAGAGTCTCGACAGCTATAAGGTGGGCCTCTGCATGATTCCGTTTGGCTTTGACACCTTCAAAGCTCGGGTGCCCAGACATGAGATAGACTCTCAGTCGGAGGAGAGTTTCATGCCTAGAGATCCCACGGAGAGCAAGCGGAAGCAGGAAACTGCAACGGGAACATGGGATTCCTGTTCCCAAGCGTGGGCAGTTCTACGACCGCATTGGAGAAGGTCGCAGAACCCCCCAGAAGTCCAGGCCGCCCGGTTCGAGCGCCGCAAGGTTGTAAGCATGGGCATACTCGCTGGAGATAGGACTGCCAGATACTTCGTGCTGACCGAATGGTAGAACGCCCCGATCCCGGGCTTCACTTCCTGCGCACTCTCCGCGCACTCTCGGCACCGAGTCTTTTCATAGAGGTCAAGAGCCCACCTCATAACTCGCAGCTGCGCTTTAGATTAGATGGTCGGGGCGGCCGGGATTGAACCGGCGACCCCCTGCTCCCAAAGCAGGTGCGCTACCTCTGCGCTACGCCCCGACGAAATGACTTTAGACGTGGAGATGAATCTCCAATAATCTCAACGCTTTGAGGCTTCCCGGCAGGGCCGCTTCCGAGCCGGCGAGCCACCCCGGGCGTCCCATTAGAAACGTCGCCGCCAGCCCGAACGCCTGCGCCCGGTGGCTGATCCGGTTCTTCTCCTCGAGATCCAACTCGGCCAGCGACCGACCGAGAGCCGGCACCAGGAAAACCGGGTCATAGCCGAATCCGTGCTCGCCCCGGGGCGCATCGAGGATCGATCCCTCGAGGACGCCTTCGAACGATACCTCTTCCCCGTCAGGCCGGGCGATCAGGGCGATCGTCCGAAACCCCGCATTCCGCCGCTCGGGCGGGACACCTTCGAGCGCCGCCAGGAGCTTCCGCACGTTGTCGGCGTACGTGGCCGAGGCGCCCGCGTAGCGGGAGGATTGGACACCCGGCTCTCCACCCAGCGCATCAACGAAGAGGCCGGTGTCGTCGGCGATCGCGGTCTCGCCTGTCGCCGCGACTGCGGCACGCGCCTTGAGCCGCGCGTTCTCGGTCAAAGAGTCGCCGGATTCATCGACGTCCCATCCGGGAACGATCTCTGCTGCGAGGACGAGCTCGAGCCCTGCAGCCTCGAGAAGAGAGCGCACCTCGGTTCCCTTGTGGGGGTTCGCCGAGGCAAGGACCAATCTCACAGCTCGAGCGCTGCCTTCTGGATCGCGATCAACTCTTTGATCCCCTTGCCTCCCAGATCCAGGAGCTGCTCGAGCGCGCCGCGATGAAAGGGCTCCTTCTCGGCGGTCCCCTGAACCTCGACGAAGCGGCCGCTCTCGGTCATGACGATGTTCATGTCCACGTCGGCGCCGACATCCTCGGCGTAGCACAGATCGAGGACCGGGAAGCGGCCGACGATTCCGACCGACACCGCCGCCACGAACTCGATCACCGGATGGACCGGCGGCGGCCCGGGGCCTTCCGATGCCGGCCGCAGCGCGTCGTAGAGAGCCACCATCGCTCCCGTGATGGCGGCGGTCCGCGTGCCCCCGTCGGCTTGAAGCACATCGCAATCGATCCACACCGTGCGTTCGCCGAGCGATTTCAGATCGACCACCGTGCGCAGGCTGCGGCCGATCAGCCGCTGGATCTCCTGGGTGCGCCCTCCCAGTCGCATCGTCTCGCGCGGCGTGCGGGTACGCGTCGAGCGCGGCAGCATCCGATACTCGGCCGTGATCCAGCCCTGTCCCCGGCCCCGCATCCAGTGGGGCACCGTCTCCTCGACGGAGGCGGCGCAAACGATGCGCGTTTCGCCCACCGTGATCAGACACGACCCCTCAGCGTAGTCGAGGAAGCCGCGCTGGATCACGCTCGGCCTCAGCTGGTCGGGGTCGCGCCCATCGGTTCGCGCCGTCAGGTCCGCGAGTCGCGTCGTCACGTCGCCAAGATACGCCCCTTTCCGGGCCCCGCGCTTGCTGACGGACCCGCACGTCTCCTATCCTACGCCGCGCATGCCGACCTCTGCCGCCCTGACCCGCCCCGTCAAGATCGCCCTCGAGGAGGTGCAGAACTACTCGATCCTGGTCGGCCGCACCTTCGCTGCCTTCGTTCGGCCGCCCCTCTACTGGCGCGACACGTTCGTTCAGATGGATCTTCTCGGCGTCCAGTCGCTTGTCATCGTTACCCTGACCGGCGTATTCACCGGCATGGTGCTGGCCCTCCAGTCGTCGGTCCAGCTTTCGCGCTTCGGTGCCTCGGCCTTCGTCGGTCAGCTCGTCTCCGCCTCGGTCATTCGCGAGCTGGGGCCCGTCCTCACAGCTCTCATGGTGGCTGGCCGAGTCGGTTCGGGCATCGCCGCCGAGATCGGATCGATGCGGGTCGGCGAGCAGATCGACGCTCTCGAGGCGATGGGGACCGACCCGATCAAGAAGCTCGTCAAGCCGCGGGTGATCGCCGGCCTGGCGATGCTACCGATCCTGACGATCGCGACCGACGCCATCGCCATCCTGGGCGGCTTTATCATGGCCTGGGCCACGCTCCACCAGAGTGCCTCGACCTATTGGAACGCGGTCTGGAGCGGTCTCTACATGAGCGACCTGTTCACCGGCTTCCTCAAGCCCCTCGTTTTCGGCTTCGTCATCACGACGATGGCATGCTACATGGGGCTGCGCACGAGAGGCGGAACCGAGGGTGTGGGCCGATCGACCACCCAGGCAGTGGTGCTGTCGTCGGTGCTGATCCTGGCCACCGACTTCTTCATGACCAAATTGTTCATCGAGCTCTTTGGCCATTGAGGACCTTTCTCCGCCGGGTCGCCGGTCGCTAGATTCGAGGGCGCATGTTCCGCAGCCGAAAGAACCGCAAGGCCAAGGGTCACCCCGAGCTCCACCCCGACCCCAATTGGCATCCACGCCCAGTGGCCGGACGCGATCGCGCGCCCGATCCCGAGAAGCGGATGATCGACCTCGAAGACGTCCACCTGAGCTTCGGGGAGAAGCGGGTGCTCGAGGGGGTGTGGGTCGAGGTCGACCGGGGGGAGACGCTGGTCGTCATGGGCGGCTCTGGTCAGGGCAAGAGCACGATCCTCAAGGTCATCCTCGGGCTGCTCGAGCCAGACTCCGGCCGCGTGTTCGTCCACGGCGTCAACGTCATCGAAGCCGATCAAGAGGTCCTCGACGAGGTGCGGCGGGACATCGGGATGGTGTTCCAGGGCGGAGCCTTGTTCGATTCGCTGACGGTAGGCGACAATTTGGGGTTCCGCCTTCGCGAGGAAGGCAACGAGGATGAAGAGAAGATCCGCAGGGTCGTCGAAGAGAAACTGTCGTTCGTCGACCTGGAGGCGACGGTCGCCAACCTGATGCCATCGGAGCTCTCGGGTGGGATGCGGAAGCGGGTCGCGATCGCCCGCGCCGTGATCGGCGACCCCAAGATCGTACTCTACGACGAGCCCACGACGGGCCTCGACCCCATCACCTCGGGGACGATCAACGGGCTGATCAACAAGCTCCGCGACACCCAGAACGTCGCCTGCATCGTCGTCACCCACGACATCGCATCGGCGCTGGCGGTCGGGAACCGCTTCGCGATGCTCAAAGACGGCGACATCATCTTCGAAGGCAGCGCTCGGGATGTTATGAACACCGACAACGCGTACGTGCGCGAGTTCATCGACGCGCGCCGAGCGGAGGCCGCGTGAGGCGCTCGACGCCTGTTACCTGGGCCGAGTTGCGAGTCGGCCTAGTGGTGGTGATCTGTGTCGCCATCGCCCTGTTCGGGGTCTTCACTCTCGGTGGCCGAGCCGGGATCTTCTCGCCCAAGTACACCCTTTACACGCTGATGCCGTCAGTGTCGGGCCTCCAGAAGGGGGCTTCGGTGCGGCTTGCCGGCGTCACCGTGGGCTCGATCGAGGAGGTCCGGTTCATCGAGCCGGGAGAGCGCGATAGCCTGAACCGCCGCATGCTGCAGGCATACGGCGACAGCCTCGCGGACCGCTCGGTCATGGTCGTCATGGCGGTCGAAGAGGACATCCAGGACAAGGTCACTCGCTCCTCCCGCGCGAAGATTGGCACAGTAGGTCTCCTTGGTGACAAGTACCTCGACCTCGAGGTGGGGGACCCGCGCGAGGCCGTCCTTGAGGAAGGCGACCTCGTGCTCAACGAGCGCCCGATCGACTACGAGGGTTTGATCGCGCGCGCGGCCGAGGGGGTCGAGGAGCTGGTCGCCTCCCTCGAGGGTTCGCGCGAGATCATCGCGAGCGTCAACGAGGGCGAAGGCACCTTGGGCCGGTTGATCAACGACCCCGGGCTCTACGAGGAGTGGCTGCGCCTCTCGCGCGAGGGAACGGGGGTGCTCACCCGGATGCAGAGCGGCGAGGGAGCCCTCCCCTCCCTGCTCAACGACCGCCGGCTCTACGACCAGCTCGTGCGCACGACCGCAGATCTCGAAGGTCTGACGACCCAGATCCGACAGGGCGAGGGAACGATGGGGCGCCTGATCCGCGACCCCCAGCTCTACACCGAGCTGGTTCAAACGGTGCGCGAAGGTCAGGCCTTGATCGCCCAGATGCAGGAGGGTCAGGGAACCGTGGCGCGGTTGGTCAACGATCCGGCGCTGTACGAGCGGATGAACCAGTTCGTCGTGGACGCGCAGGGGTTGATCAACGATATGCAGCAAAACCCGCGGAAGTACATCAATCTTCAGATCTTCTAGTTCTTCGGGCTTCACGCCCGGGCGGATGCCTTCCACGCATCGAGACGGCAAGCCTCAACGCTGTGAGATCAGAAGATCGCTGGGCGCGGAGCTTAGGCGGGTTTGGGGGGCTTGGCGGGCTTGGGGCGGGGGGCTTTCGCCGACCCGGCGGTGGCGCGGCGGGCCCGGGGGGTGGCGTAGACCCAGACCATGCCGACCAGGCCCCCGAGGATGAGCCCGAGCGAGACCCACTGGGCGGCGGTGAGGCCGAGGGCGACGGGCGGGTTGATGCGGTAGAACTCGATCAGGAATCGCTCGAGGCCAGCCAGCAGGAAGAACTCCCACATCAGAAACCAATCCGGTAGCTGGCGCTTTCGCTGAAACCACAAGACCAGGAAGATCGGAAGCGTGAGCAGGATCTCGTAAAGCTGAGTCGGGTGGACGGGGACGCTGGTCGGCGGGCTACCCTCCGGAAATGCGATCCCCCACGGCATGTCGGTGGGACGGCCGTAGTCGTCCCCAACCAGGAAGCAACCCACGCGACCCAGCATGTAACCGACGGGAATCGCCAGCGCGCAGCTGTTGGCCGCCTCTCCAACAGGGACCCGCCGCACCTTGAGAAGAGCGATCACGGCGAAGATGCCACCGATGAGCCCACCGTAGTAGGTGAAGCCGCCCCGGCTGAAGAGGGTCCCCATCGGATCCGCGGTGAGCTGGCCCCAGTTCGAGAACGCCCAGAAGAGCTTGGAGCCCACGATCCCGCCGATCATGGACGCGAGCACGACGTCCTGCGCGAGGCCGGGGTCCCAGCCCCGACGCTTGAAGTCGTTGGCCACGACCAGTCCCGCCGCTACGAAGGCGAGGACCAGCATGACTCCGTACGATGTGACCGTGAAGTCGCCGATGCGGAAGAGGATGGGGTACATCGCGGGAATCAATATAGCTCGCGCGACCAAACGCGAGCTTCGAGATCTACGAAATGACCTGATACGTGATCGGCGGCTGCCCCTGGGGGGTCATGGTATAGAAGCCGTTGAGACTCCCGGGAATGAAGAACCCGCGAAACTCGGCGTTGCTGCCGGGAACTCCCTTGATCGTGCCGCTTCCCGTGGCAGTGAACGTGCCGTTGGGGTCGATCAATCCCTCGACCGGCACCCACGGCGCAGGGCCGTGCACCAGAATCCGATCGCCTCCGATCAGGACCGCCACGAGCTGGATCGTCTTCCCGCCGCCCGGCGGCGCGCCCGGGGAAGGCGGCTCTATCCTCCCGGCGTTGAAGATCTGAGGGTCGTGCCCGGCTGGATCACCGCTCTCGGCGACGACGATCCGAACGGTGATGAAGAAGCCGACGACGGGTGGGCAGGTTCCGCCCGGCTCCCCTACCTCGAATGAGGGTTCGACGACCACGCGCTGTCCTGCGCCCTGAACCTCGTCCTTTCCAGGTGCGCCGCCGGCGCCCGGAGGGTCACCGTCGCCGCCCGGCCCCCCGTTGGCGGCGGTTTGGATGAGAACAGCTCCCACTTCACCCGGCGTCGGTCCTTCTCCTCCCCCTCCATCGCCGCCTACGGCGTCGCCGCCGCTGCCACCTACCCCGGCCGTTTCCGCGGCCTGCTCCTCGAGCCCGGGGATCGGACAAGCGGAAGCGCCCCGACCGCCCTCGCCCCCTTGAAACACCGTCAGGCCGCCGTTGCCGCCTCGGCCGATCGGCCTACCCTCGGCGTCACGCGCAAGCGCGGCGCCGCCATCCCCACCGCGCGCCTGGATCCGACCTCCGGCCCCGCCGTCGGGAAACATCGGACCGCCTGGGCCGCCGGCTCCCGCCTTGGCGAGCGCATCGCCGCCGTCCCCCGCGTCGCCCGTACGCACGAAGACTCTCGGCGGGCCCTCGATTGCCGGGACCTCCAGTACGGGCCGGTCGGGAACATCTCCACCATCGCCAGCGATCGCGCTCGCGTCGCCCCCGGCCTGTGGTGGCTGCCCATCCCCCGGGAAGCCGTCGGAGGCGAGTGCAGTGGCGTCGCCGCCGTCCCCTGCGGCGGCGGTGACGAGGTGGACCGCTTGCTGCGCCACCCGCAGGCGCGTGGCCGAGCGGATGAGCACCCGACCCGGGGCCCCGCCCGCACCCCCGGTAGCGATCGCCGCCGCGGCGCGATCGGGCCCCGCCAGGCCGGCGGCGATCGCATCCCCGCCATCCCCGCCGGGCCCGCTCTGGAGGGTGACGAGCCCGGTGGCATCGACCTCCCCCGTCGACATAACTGACACCGACCCGCCCTCGCCGCCCGCGCCCGCCTCGGCCTGCGCCTCCTGGGTGACGGAGCTTTCGACGCTTCCCCCCGCGCCGCCTCCCTGGGCCACGATCGAGACGCCCGCGAGCTCGATCTGGCCGCCGCACGAAATGACGACGTCCGCCCCGGCAGCACCCGGCGCTCCCGACTCGCCGGCGGACGCGGTCTCCGGCTCGGGCCGGATAATGATGTCGCGTACCGTGCACTCCATTCCTTGAGCCGCCGCCAGGCCGCCAGAGGGGGCATGGCTCACCGTGAGGCCCGCTCCCTGCGCAACCTCCACGGGGCCCGAACTCGTGAGGTTCGCGCCCGCCATGCGTAACGCACCCTGCGCCCTGAGCCTGATCGCCGGCGCGCCCTCGCCGCCCCGGTCACTGCATGCGTTACGGATCTGTCCCCCGACGGTGACAGCTCCGGAGGCGCGGATCTCGATCCCCACGCAGTCCCCGATCAAACGGCCGGTGATGATCACGTCACGAGCGGCCTGAAGGACGAGATCATCCGTTACGTTGACGGTCACTCCGGCGGGAATCTCGACGCGTGAGAAGGATTGGGCGCCCGAGAGCGACGTATCTCCCGTCGGGCGGAACACGTCGCCGTCGGTGCCGTCACCGTCGGTCGGGCCGCCATCGTCGCAGGCGCCGAGGGCCGCCAGGAGGAGCGTGATGCAGAGGGAGCGTCGCACGTGAGTCACGGTCCGAAGGGCGCGCAAACTATAAATGGGCCCTTGCCGCGACAACCACGCCGAGGCATGGCGGATCCCATGTAACCAGAAAAAGCGGGCCGGATGACGCGCACCCGGCCCGCTGATCGAGGGGACTTCGCCGCGAACGTTACGGTGCGAACCCGATGCCAACCGTTGGTCTCAGGACTTCGCGGAATCGTCGCCCGAGCTCTACCGCAAGCCGCCCTCCGAGAGCGTCGTAGAGCACGGCGGTGGGGCTCCCGTCGGCCGAGTACGTCACGACCTCGGGATAGACCCGCGCCACCTCCTCCGCGATGAGGCCGACTCGCAGGACACCCGGATCACCGAACGGCACGCGATAGCGGTATGTCACCGGCCGGAGCCCGAGGATGGTCGCGCCCTCCGGCAGAATCGGACGGATGTCCGTCTTGAAGCGAGCCGACGAAACCACCGCCCCGTCGGGTCCCGAGACCTCGCACAGGAAATTGAACTCCCCGTTGCAGGTGTCGGTGTCGGTATCGACAGCGTTGGGCGGGCCGCCATGGCCTCCGTCGTTGCGGTCGGTACCGTCGCCCCCGGTCAACTGATCGCTGCCCGCGTGGCCGAAGCCCACGTCGGTGCCGCTACCACCGAACCACTGATCATCCCCGTCGCCACCGAAGAAGACGTCGTTGAGCTGGAGGCCGCAGCCTATGTCGTCACCGGCCCTGGCGAGGATGACGTCTCTCCCGCTCGTGCCGATGATGACGTCGTCCCCGAAGGTGCCGATGTGGAAGGTGACCAGGCCGAAGGACAGCGTCGACACACCGGCCGACGAGGGACCGGTCGTCGGACAGTCTTCATCACCACCGCCACCCGGCGGCGGCTCGTTGACGCCGGCAGGGATGTTCGTGAAGAAGGACGCGTAAAAGAGGTTGTCGTCGTTGGACGGGTTCGACGTGTTCACCTGAATGGTCGTCGAGCCCACGGGAACGAACGAGACCAGGTTGTAGAGCTCGTCGTCGACCAGCGGTCCGGAGCCCCCGGAGCAGTTGGGGTCCGGATTGGCGTTGGAGTCTCCGGTGCCGCCCACTGTGGCGAGCGCCCCGTTGGCCGCAACGCCGTCGTCCTGCCCCCCCGCACAGCTCGTCAGACGCTGACCGTTGACGTCGATGATGCTGACCTGCCCGCTTGGCTGAAAGCTGAAGGAGCTCGCAAGTGACATGTCGAGAACGTCGCCCGCAGCGAACGGCTCGCCGAGGTTGAGCGTGAACTGGTCGCCGGTCGTCGACTGAGAGCCGAACAAGAGGTTGACGGTACTGGTCGTCGAGGTGCTCGTGGGGTCGTTCCAGATCACGGCCAGGACGGACTCCTCGATCGAGAACGTGTTGGCCCCCTCATCGATCGTAATCGGCACGATACCCGCCGGCGCGGCGTTGAGGAGCGTGGCGACATGGCTGGTGACGACCGCGCGGTGGTTGACGGTGGAGATCGGACCCGCGACGACCTGCGCCCAGTTGACGGCGCTCCCGTTCAGCGTCATCGCGCCGTCGGGAATAGTGAAGCCCGAAAAGCCCGTGCTGGCCACGAAGAAATGCGCCGACCGGACGGTCGCGCCGGCGGGCTTGACGATCTCGACGGTGCC
>JBHEOA010000055.1:0-5242 GCA_046261835.1 Gemmatimonadota bacterium | reverse complement strand
GGGTGCGGCGGCGCTCGCGCTTCTCGCCCTGGCGTTGGGGCGCCGGTTGCGACGGCGCGGCCGTCGCCAGCGGCACCTCGTCGAGTGGTCGCGCCTCGGCAGCGAAGTGCTCAAGCTCGACGGCGAGCGGGAGGCCGTCGGGTTGCCGCTCCCGCCGGGGTTCGACCCGGCCCGCCCAGATGTCGAGATCGAGCGGTACGAGCGTGCCCAGCGGCTCCGCGCCGAGCTCGACGGGATGCAGGCGGCGAGGGCCGCGATGGGGGAGCGCGAGCCGCTCGAGGCCGAGCGCCGGAGGGTCAAAGAGGAACGCCTCGACATCCTGAGGCTCGAGGTGCGCAAGCTCACCGAGAGCCACCCCTACCTCGACTGGGGGCCCGACTACGAGCGCCAGTTCGCCGTCGACCGCGAGCGGTTGGTCCAGGAGATCAAGCGGCTCGAGCAGGAGGATCTCGCCCACCGCCGCGCGCTCGCCGAGCTCGGGGAGGCCGCCGAGGACCCGCTCCGTCTCGACGCCCGGATCAGCGAGCTCGGGGGCGAAGTCGAGCGCCTCTCGATCGAGCGCGACGCCTACCGCCTCGCCCATGACACCCTGACCGCGTGCAAGGACGAGTTCGTGCGCGTGATGACCCAGCGGCTCCAGTCGCGGATCGGGCGCGTGTTCGAGGCAATGACGGGCGGGCGCTACGACGAGGTCGAAATCGATCCCGCGACACTCGAGCTCGTGGTCTCGGGGATCGAAAAGCGGGGCGTCCCCTCGGAGAGCCTTTCACGCGGCACGCGCGACCAGCTTTACTTCGCGCTCCGAGTCGCGATCCTCGAGGAGCTCGCCGTCGACCGCGCGCTCCCCATCATCCTCGACGACCCCTTCCTCCACTTCGATCGTGACCGGCTGGCCCGGGTCGAGGAGACGCTGGGCCGGCTCGGCCACACCCACCAGATCCTCCTCTTCACCCACGACGCCCGGCTCGCGGGGTGGGGCTTCCCCAAGCAGTTCCTGCCCGCGCCGACCACGCGCGAAGAGATCACCGCGTCGGAGGCGTAATCACCGGCTAGGCCTGCGTCGGGGAATTGACGAGCACCGACGTAGCCGTCGACGACGGTTCTTTCCCTAGCGTTCGTTTCGCTCCCATAACCCACTGATCGACAATCACCTGGCGTCTTGTGTCTCGGGACTTCCGGACGGTGGCCCGGGACCTGCTCTTCCCGCGCCCCGAGCGGCGTTCGGCGACATCCGGGAGCGGAGCGGTCGGACGTCGGCTCGGCGGGGGGTCAGCCGCGTGTCGGAAACGAAAGGGTCGGCTAGGGAGGGGTCCGGCCCGGCTGGCGGAAGGCGCGCGGCCCCCCTCGTGATGCCAGCCGACTACGGCCCTCGTGAAAGGATCCCTCGGAAAGGAAACAGAGGAAAGCCGTGGGCATGAAGAGGGTGTTGACGGCGGTCAGTCTCGCGGCGGGGCTTCTGGTCTCGCCGGTTGGAATGGGGCACGACGGGCTCGGCGTTCTCGACGCGCTCGACGTTGGGGCTCAGTCCCTCGCCGCCGTGGAGTGCAAGCTCGAAATCGAGCTGTGTCAGGAGTTCGATTTCGTCTTCTACAAGACAAAGGCCTGCTGGAAGGTCAAGCTGTTCTGTGACTGATCAGCAGTCCCTCTGCAACCGGGTCGTCGCCTCGAACGGGGCGACGACCCGCGTTCGGGATCGGGCGGCGTGATACGCGGGGTCGCGGTGGCCGCAATCGTCGGCCTGATGGCGGCGTGTAGTGGCGGCCCGGACGCGGAAACGGCTCGATTCACGATGGTCCGCGAGTTCCAACCACCCCCGGCAGGCTCCTTCTGGGCGCCGATCGATCTCGCGGCCACCGCTCAGCACGTGTGGGTTCTCGATGTCGGTGCCGCGCAGGTCTACGGCTACGCGCCGGATGGCACCTACCGCGTCACCCTGGGAAAGCCCGGAGCGGGACCCGGTGAGCTCAAGGAGCCTCTCGCAATGGGAGTGGCAGGCGACAGCCTGTGGGTCCTCAATGCCGGGAACCGCCGGATCGAGTACTACGCGGTCTCGGCCGACTCATTGGGATCCACGCTGGGATCCGAACCGCTGCCGGACTCGTTGCCGCCGCCCATCGACATGGTCCGTTTGGGAGGCGACTGGTATGCGACGACCCCCTTTCTGCCGGAACCCGTGGTCCGCTTCCATTCAGGAGCTAGCACGTGGACGACGTTCGGCCGCGAGGTCATAGAGGCAGCCGCCGAGCTGAAGCCACGCGCAGCATCGATTCCAGATGCTTACCGCATCGAGGTCGAGGAGGGTCGCGTGTGGGTGCTCCACCTCTACCTCCCGGTCCTGGGAGTCTACGACCGCAACGGGAAGCTGGACCGGGTCGTCACCTACCCGGGAGAGGAGATAGAGGCTCGAGCGCCGGTCGAGCAGGATGGCGGAGAGGGTCGCGTGAGACGGCTGATCCGGGCTCCTCGCTCTCCCGCTGGTGGTCTGGGCTTTCTGCGCGTGGGGTCGGGCGACTACGTGCTCACGCACCAGCGCGCGGAAGGCCGGCAGATGCTCTATCGAATCGCGAGAGACGCGGGACTCGAGGTGAAAGTGGCCGATCGTGCCACGCTCATGCCTCCCCGAATGCTTTTCGTCACTTCCATCCGGAGCCATGGAAGAACCTATGCTGTCGGCACCAAAGGAGAGTACGAGGATCCCTCGGTATTCGTCCTCGAGTAGTCGCGCTGCGCTTCTCGTGACCCTTGGGCTCGGTATCCTGGTGAGCTGCCGGTTTCAGGTCGAGGGCGCTGAGGACGCGATCGACGAGATCGCGGGAGACACCCTGCGGCTCGATTGCTCGCCGGGACCCGCCCTCGCGCACCGGCGGAGGATCCGCTTGCCGTTCGTTGCCGAGCGCTTGCTGACCTCCGACGACAATCTCCTGGTGTTGGCGAAGGGCGGAACCCTCCACGCCTACGACGATGACAGCGCCGCCTGGGTCCCGGTGCTGCGTGGAGGCAAGGACTACGACGCTCGAGGCGAGACCTTGGTGCGCCTGCGTCGCGAGACCGTCGACTTCTTTCGGTACGATTCGGGCCCTCGCCCGATCTTCCTGCGCTCCCTACCGGCCGCCAGTCACGATTACGCGGTCGCGCTGGGCGACCGATCGCTGTTCCTCCATTCGCCCGCAAACCCGAGTAACACACTCGTCGTCGAACGCGATTCCCGATCCGGCGAGACCCTCGCGAGCTTCTTGCATGTCGAGCGAAATCTTCTTCAGCTCGTCCTGAGCGACCTCGACGCCATCCTGGCGGATGCCGGAAGTGTGCGCGCGACCGGCGCCGGCTTCGCCTTCGTTCCGCACATTCGTGATCCGATCGAGATCGTCCGGCGAGGGAGGCGAACGGTCCTTTTCCTCGCCGGACGCAGCCGCGGAACGATCCGCACGGTTTCGAAGACCACTGTTTCGCAGGCCGGGGATGAACGACCGTGCCCTTCGTGCACGGCTCGGAGAGAGGTGACGACCCGCCAGGAGGTCCATCGGCTCTATGCCGATGCGACGATCGAGGGAGGCGCTCTGTGGATCCTGCGCCTCGATCCTCCCGGAGGCGGCAGGGGCAGTCTGGTTCGCTATTCGCTGGAACCCGAGGGTGCGACGAGCATTCGATCCTGGTCGGTCGAAGGTCGTGGATCTCCCATTCGCGCAATGACGATCTGGCGTGAGCGCATCGTGGTGGCCGACGAACACACCCTTTACACGTTCGACCTGCCACTCGAGGGAGGAGTTGAGTGTCGCAACGCGCTGCCCTGACGGGTTCAGATGTGCGCTCCTGTGTGATGGGATGGAATACGTTACCGTTCCGATGGGTCCCCCTCTTCCACAAGGAGGTGTGTCGATGATCGGCCGAGCTCTCGTCTTGGGGACCTTTTTGATCACGTGTCTCTCGGCGTGCGATTGGGCCCGAGATGCCGCAGGGTTGACAGCCGAGCTGGAAGGCCGTTACCCGGGTAGTCGGATCGAAATCGACGACATGCATGAGAATGGAGCCCGGAGAGTCGCGGTGACGATCCTGGCCCCCCAGTTCGCGGAAGACCTGGACGTGGCCCGAGAGGCGCGGGAGGTCGCCAAGGTGGTTCACCGACGGTACGAGCTTGGTAGCCCGAGCGACACGGTGCTCGTCGAATTCCGTTCGGAGCGACGCGTTGGGCCGTTCACGTCGAGCCGTGAAGCGCGCTTCGTCTATCCCGCTTCCGAGTTGAGCGGGAGCGACTGAGCGCGCGAGAACCGTCCCGCACCGCATCGGGGGAGCCGTCACGCCTACGGCGCGGTGGTCTGGGGTGGGTGCAGCTCCTAGCTTGAAGCCGATGAACCAGCTCATCGGCGTCGGCCAGCTCTACTACAGAAAGGGTTTCGGGCTCAAGGCCGAAGTAGAGTCCGACCTACGCAGAGCCTACCATTCCGACCTTGTCGACCGGGTGGTTCAGGCTGGATACTCGGTCACCGTCGGGGGCATGACGGTTCGAATGGCGCGCGAGTTTGGCAACTGCTACGGAGTCGACCGCGCGGTCCAGTATGCCTACGAAACGCGCAAGCGGTTCCCCGACCGGCGCATCTTCCTGACCGGGGAGCTGATCCACAACCCCCACGTCAATCGTGAGCTCGTCGAGATGGGGATCGGCTTTCTCGAAGGTCGATACGCCGACGGGACGACGATCGACGCCCTCGTACCCGAGGACGTCGTTCTGCTTCCTGCCTTCGGGGCGCCGACCGACGTGATGCGAGGTCTGGGCGAAAGGGGTTGCGTGCTGGTCGACACCACGTGCGGATCGGTGCTGCTCGTCTGGAAGACGGTAGAGCGATTCGCCCGCGAGGGGTTCACCTCGATCATCCACGGCAAGTGGTATCACGAGGAGACCCGGGCGACCGCGTCCCGTGCGCTCGAGGCCGGTGGACCGTACCTGGTCGTTCGCGATCTGGCGGAGACAGCACTCGTCACCGACTTCATTCGGAGGAACAAAGACGGAGCCGGTGCGCCCCAGGAGGCGATCGAAGGGCTCGCGGAGAGGTTTCGCAACGCCATGAGCCCCGGCTTCGACTGGCAGCGGGACCTGGTCCACGTGGGCGTCGCCAACCAGACCACGATGCTGATGCGGGAGACCGAAGCGGTGGCGGAGGAGTTCCGGCGGGCCTTGAGCGAGCGGTACGGTGCGGCGGCGATCGAGGACCACTTCCGTGCCCTCGACACGATCTGCTCCGCGACC
>JBHEOA010000054.1:0-4542 GCA_046261835.1 Gemmatimonadota bacterium | reverse complement strand
GCGTTTGATCTGCTCGACGTGAGCGGCGGAGGCGGTCAGGGAATCCGCGGCGGCCTCGAGCTCGCCCCTCGCCGCCAGCCGTTCCGCGGCCTCGCGAGCTTGACGGGCGCGTTCGAGGAGGGATCCCGGATCGGTGCCGGGAACGAAGCCGGTGGCCGGAGGGGGAGGTTCGCCAGCGTACGCCTCAAGGTCGGCGATCTCGTGTCCCAGCGTCTCCAGCTCGAGCTGGATCTCCTCGGCGGTCGGGCGGGCGAGGGAATCAACTTCCGGGGCGAGCCGGGGGGTGGGGACAGCCGGCTCGCCCCCACCGCACGCCGCGGCCACCAACACCCAACCCACGGACAGTCGCATGGCGCACGCCACGCAGCGGCCCGTCAGCATGGAACCGCCCGTTCGGACCGCCGATGCCGGGGATTCAACCCTGGGCCGAGCGCTCCAGGGCCTCGAGGATCTCGCTCTTTTTGTAGCGCCGCCGGCGGGTCGGGGTGTAGTAGACCTTCACGCCATATTCCGCCAGGCGGCCGCTTTTTTCCAAGCGTCGCAGCGTGCTGATCGACACCCCGAGGAGTCTCGCCGCAGCGCCGATGCGAAGAAACACCGGCTCTTCAGGCCGCTCGTCCTCACGCGGAGTCATGCCACTTCCTTTCGGTTCGAAGAACATAGGGGACGAACGAGCATACCCAGGGGTGACCAAGAATAGGCAGGACCGTCGCCCTACGTCAATATACGTCCGGTCCCGATCTGATCCATCCGGCCCAGGTCACGCGTAGCCCAGCTCCTCAAGCCGGTCTTCGTCGAGCCCGAAGAAGTGACCGATCTCGTGAAGAACCGTGACTCGCACCTCGTCCACGACCTCGTCCTCGCTGTCGGCCCACTCGAGGATCGGGCGGCGGAAGATCAGGATTCGATCGGGCAGGAGCATGTCGTCGTGGCGACGCTCGGTGAGCGGAACTCCCTCGTAGAAGCCGAACAGGGTGTCCTCGGGATCGTCGGGATCCATTCCCACCGCGTCGAGGAGGTCGAGGTCGGGTTGCTCCTCGATGACGACGCTCACGTTCTCGAGGTGATTCTGGAACTCGGGTGGGAGCAGGTCGAGCGCGCGGGAGACCAGCTCCTGGAACCTGCGGGGGGTGACGTCAACCATGGCGCTCCTGGTATCGCCCGAGGCTGGCCTCGATCTCCTGGCAGGCCCCCTCGCGATCTACCCATTCCGCGACACGGGTCTCCTTCTCTTCGAGATCCTTGTAGTGAGTGAAGAAGTGGTGGAGCTCGGCGAGCCGATGCGCGGCGACGCTGTCGAGACCGCGCATCTCGTCCCAGCGCGGATCGTGAGCCGGCGCGGCGAGAATCTTGTCATCGATCTCGCCGGCATCGGTCATGTGCAACATGGCCACCGGCCGCGCGGTCAGGAGTGTAAGCGGCGCCGCCGCTTCGCCGACGACCAGGATGTCGAGCGGGTCGGCGTCCAGAGCGAGGGTGCGCGGGATGAAGCCGTAGTTGAAGGGATAGGCGAAGGCCGAGAACAGGACCCGCGAGAGGCGCAGGAGTCCCGTCTCCTTGTCGACCTCGTACTTCTGATTCCCGCCGCGCGGGATTTCGATCAGAGCGGTGACGGTCTCGCCGTCGAAGGACGGATCGACGCCGTGCCATGGATGGGCGATCGACCCACTCGCTGGAACTCGCTCCCCCTCCGCAGACGTCTTCGCCTCACGCCTTGGCCGGCGAGTAAATCTTGTCGGCGAGCGGCGCGATCCCCGGCATCCGCCACATTGTTCCCGAATAGCCCTTGATCAGGCAGATGACCCAGAGGACGAACCCGCCGATGAAGATCACGACCCATATCAGCAGGCTGATGACCGTGCCGATCAGGGGGATCACCACCGAAAGGGCCATCGAGAGGACCGTGAAGACGACCCACAGCACGATCCAGACGACGCCGAAGGCGATCGACTGAGCGGCATGCCAGCGGACGACGGCGTTCGCCTTCTCGATCAGTAGGAACACGATACCGGTGATCGGCGGGACGACGTAGGACAGCAGACCGGCCAGCTTGGGATCCATCCCGCTCGACTGGGGCTGAGCGGGCGGTGGCGTGGAGTAGGTCACGCGAACCTCCGGCTGAAGGATGTGGATGATCCACGACGCGAGGTCGTGATCGGCGGAGCCAATATAGCGAGCGGACCGGGCTGTCCGCTCGACGATCTGTCAGGGATGGAACTGGTCGAGGACGAGGTCCAGAGTAGCGGGGCCCCGCTTGGACGCTTTCTCGCGCAGCCAGGCGAGGCGCTCCTCGTAGGTCGGACGCTCCTCGCGCCAGAGGATCCCGAACGACATGTCGTAGATGTCGGTCTGCCGGGCGATCTCCCAGGCTGCCTCGCGGTCGGTTGGATCATAGGTGGGATCGTCCCCGAGCCAGCGCGCGTTCTCGCGAATCGTCTTGAACTGCTCGTTGCCGCGGAAGGTGACGCAGGGCGGGATCGACTGGATGAAGGCGAAGCCGGGATGCCGCATCGCCTCGAGAATGATCTGGGTGTGGTGGGGCACGTTGCCGCTGAAGGCGCGGGCGACGAACGACGCGCCGTAGGCCATCGCCAGGGCGGCCGGGTTCATCGGCGCCTCGATCGAGCCGAAGCGAGACGTCGTGGTCACGTCGCCGAGCGGCGTAGTCGGCGAGAACTGCCCCTTGGTCAGCCCGTACACCTGATTGTCGAACATGAGGTAGGTGATGTCGGGATTGCGCCGCACGGCGTGGGGAAAATGTCCCGCGCCGATCGCCAGTCCGTCGCCGTCGCCGCCGGCGGCGAAAACCAGCAGGTCCGGTCGGGTGATCTTGAGGCCGGAGGCGAGCGGCAGCACCCGGCCGTGGAGCGCATTGAAGCCATAGCTGTTGACGTACCCCGGCAGGCGGCCGGCGCAGCCGATCCCGGTCATCACCGCGACGTTCTCGGGCGCCACCTGGATGTCGGCCAACGCCTTGGTGAGCGCGGCCAGCACGCCGAAGTCGCCGCAGCCGGGACACCAGATGGGTTTCAGTTCGGTCTTGAACTCCTTGACCGTGTACGGCCGCTCGGCCCGCGGCACTCCCGCCAGGGCGAGCGCCATCAGCCGGCGTCCAGGACGGTGCGGATCTGGGTTTCGATCTCGGCCACCGTGAACGGCATGCCGCCGCTCCGTGCATAGACGGTGGTGCGGTCGGCAGGCACGTCGAGGAAGCCGCGGGCATAGCGGTAGAACTGGGCCTGGAAGTTGAGCTCGATCCAGAGGCAGTGGTCCACGCTGTCGATAAACGCCTGGAGCGCCGCGGCGGGGAGCGGACAGAGGAGCTGCGGCACGCAGATCCGGACCGGAACGCCCTCGCGGGCCAGCCGCCGGGCGGCTTCTCGCACCTGCGAGCTGGTCGATCCCCAGCAGACGACGCCGAGCGTGGCCTTCTCCGCCCCGAACGTCCGCACCAGATCGTGCTCGCGCTGGATCCGCTCGAGCTTGCGGTGCCGGCGGGCGTTCATGCGTTCGTGCATGTCGGCATTCGACGTGGGATCGCCCGTCTGGAGGTGCTCGAGCCCGCTGATGGTGTGCATCCCGCCGGGCTGGCCGGGCAGCGCCATCGGGCTCACGTCGCCGTCCAGCAGCTCGTAGCGGAGATAGGGCTCGCCGTCGCCGTTGCCGCCCCCGTGCGCACCACCGGTACCATTACCGCCGACCGGCTCCGCCCGATACGCCAGCGTCTCCCGATCCACGATCGGCCACTGATGGATGTCGAACGGCTCGACCGACTCCTTTCGCTGGCCGAGGTACTGGTCCGACAGGATGATGACCGGCGTCTGATACTGCTCCGCGATGTTGAACGCCGCGACCGCGATCCGGAAGCAGTCGGCCACGTCATACGGCGCCAGCACGACGCGCGGGGTGTCGCCCGGCCCGGCGTGGATGCAGTGGTTGAAATCGCACTGCTCGGTCTTGGTGGGGATGCCGGTGGAGGGTCCGACGCGCTGGATGTCAGCGATGACAAGCGGGATCTCGGCCATCGCGGCGAGGCCCAGGAACTCCGTCATCAGGGAGAGCCCCGGCCCGGCGGTGGAGGTCATCACCTTGGTGCCACCAAACGAGGCGCCGACGCACATCCCCAGCGCGGCGATTTCGTCCTCCGTCTGCATCATCGTGCCGCCGAACCGGGGCAGCTCGTTGGCCAGCCACTCCATCACGTCGGACGACGGCGTGATGGGGTAGCCGGCGTAGAAGCGGCAACCGGCCTTCAAAGCGCCAAAGGCGAGCGCCTCGTTGCCGGTCATCAGGAGCTTGGGCTCGCCCTGCTCGTAGGCGAACCGGATGGGCGGCGGCGTGGCGGCGAGATGCTCACGCACATAGTTGTGGCCGGCCTCCAGTGCGCGGCGGTTCGCCTCCTGCGCCTTCTCTCCCTTGCGGCGGAACTTCCGCGCCACGGCGGCGGCGATCCCCTCCTGCGGCAGGGCGAACAGCTCGGCCAGGACGCCCAGCAGCAGGATGTTCTTCGACAGCGCGGAGCCGGTCGCCTCCTGCGCCAGG
>JBHEOA010000053.1:0-23806 GCA_046261835.1 Gemmatimonadota bacterium | reverse complement strand
CGGGGTTCGACGTCACCGTGGATGCGGCCGCCATCGAGGGGCTCCTCGCCGCAGCCGCGGCGGTCGTGCCGGCGCTCGCGGCGGCTCCGCTTCATTCGCGCTGGGCAGGCCTGCGACCCGGAACCGCCGACGACCTTCCGCTCCTCGGTGCCGACCCCGAGGTCGAGGGACTGATCTGGGCGACCGGTCATTACCGGAACGGCATTCTGCTGGCGCCGCTGACCGCCGAGGTCGTGACCTCGCTGGCCGAGGGGGAAGCACCCCCCATCGACCTCACGCCCTTCGCGCCGGATCGGTGAAAGTACGAACTCGTACGATATCGGGTTGCGTCGGTCAGGGTTGCTTCTCTACCTTCGCCCGCCCATGGCCGTCTCCGCCCCGCTCGACCTGGCCACGAGCCCCCTCGATGTCCGCCGACTAGGCACGGTATCGTACCGGGAGGCTTGGGAGCTTCAGCACCGCCTCGTCGCTGAACGCGCCGGGGGAGCCATCCCGGACACGCTCTTGCTCATCGTTCACCCGCCCGTCGTCACCATGGGGCGAGGCGGTCACGCCGAGCACCTCGTCGCCTCGCCGGGCGTGCTGGCCGCCCGCGGGATCGAGTTCGTCGAGACCGATCGGGGCGGCGACGTGACGTTCCATGGGCCGGGCCAGATCGTGGGGTACCCGATCGTCGACCTCTCGCGGCGCGGGCGTGACCTCCATCGCTACCTGCGAGACGTCGAGGAGATCTTGATCCGGGCCCTTGCGGAGTTCGGGGTCGAAGCAGGTCGCGCACCGGGTCTGACCGGAGTCTGGGTCGGCGACGCCAAAGTGGCGGCGATCGGCATCCGGGTCTCACGCTGGGTCGCCCACCACGGCTTCGCGCTCAACGTCGACACCGACCTCTCGTACTTCGACTTGATCGTGCCGTGCGGGATCCGAGGCAAACGGGTGACGTCGATGCGCCAGCTCCTTGACCGGCCGCTCGAGCACGCGGCGGTCGAGGAAGCGCTCGAGCGCGCCTTTCTCGCGGTCTTTTCGCCGGTCGAAGAAGCTCGATGAGCACAGCGGCGACCGCCGAGCGCACGCGCCGGCCGGCCTGGCTCAAGATCAGGGCTGGCGGCGGTCCCGAGTACGTCGCGGTCAAGGAAGCGGTACACGCCCACGGCCTCCACACCGTCTGTGAGGAGGCCCGCTGCCCCAACATTGGAGAATGCTGGGGTCACGGCACGGCGACATTCATGATCCTGGGTGACGTGTGCACTCGCGGCTGCCGCTACTGCGCCGTCAACAAAGGGATGCCGACCGAGCTCGACCTCGAGGAGCCTTCTCGACTGGCCGACGCGATCGTTCAGATGGGACTGTCGTATGTCGTCGTCACCTCTGTCGATCGTGACGACCTCTCCGACGGCGGCGCGTCGATCTTCGCCGACTCGATCGCCGCGATCCGCGAGCGGTCGCCGGGCACCACCGTGGAAGTCTTGATCCCCGACTTCCAGGGAAATCCAGACGCGCTGCGGATCGTCCTCGACGCGCGCCCCGATGTCCTCAACCACAACGTCGAGACGGTGCCGCGTCTTTACCGCCGGGCGCGAGGCGGCGGCGTGTACGCGACGAGTCTCGAGCTGCTCGACCGTGCACGCGCATGGGCTCCCGGGATGGTGACCAAGACGGGGTTGATGCTGGGCCTCGGGGAAGAGCCGGACGAGGTGATCGCGGTGATGCGCGACCTCGTCGAGCGCGGGGTCGACATCCTGACCCTCGGGCAATACCTGCGCCCTTCTCAGTGGCACCTCCCGGTCTCGCGCTTCGTTCCGCCGGACGAGTTCGCCGCCCTCGCTCGTGTCGGCGAAGCGATGGGGTTCGCCCACGTCGAGGCGGGTCCGCTGGTGAGAAGCTCGTACCGCGCGGACCGTCAGCTTCTGGAGAGTCGCCTGGCCACCGGTGCCGTCGCGGCGGCGTTCCGGCGTGTCGCGGGCTGAGATCGAGTCGCCGATGGCCGACGAGAAGACCAAGAAGCCACGCCGCAGGACCGACAAAGGCGAAGTAGGCGAAACCGCGGACGTGGCTCCCGACGCCGCCTCGGCTTCCCAGGAAGGCGACTTCGAGACCAAAGGCGAAGGCGCCGCTCCCAAGAAGATCAAGGGAAAAAGGGACGATGACGACAAGAAGGCGTTCCTCGAGCTTCAGCGCCGACGCGAGGATCTGGCGCTCAATGTCGGCCGCGACTTCCCCGATAAGTATCGCCTCTCGGGCCAGATGGAGGGGTGCCCAGACGAGAAGAAGCTCGAGCTCTACGAGCGTCTCGTCACGACGCGCGTCTTCGACGCGCGGATGCGGCGGTTATTCCGGCAGGGGCGATTCGAAGGCACGTTCTACTCCCAGATCGGCCAGGAAGCGTGCGACGTCGTGATCGCATACCAGCTCCAGCGCGAGGATTTAGTGGGACCGAGCCACCGCGACCTCGGCGCCTCGGTCGGCAAGGGGATCCCGCTCAAATATCTCGCGGCTCAGGTCTACAACCGCGTAAGCTCGCCCGACGGCGGTCGCTATACGGCGTGCCACTACTGGCACCCCGACTATTGGGTCATGCAACCGGCGACGTCGATCATGATGAACTGGGTTACAGCGACGGGAGCCGCGTTCGGATTCAAGATGCTGAAGAGGGACAACGTCGCGGTTGCCTTCGGCGGCGACGGCGCGACCGCTCACGGCGACTTCCACGAAGGTTGCAACTTCGCCGGCGTCCATAGTCTTCCGATCGTCTACGTCATCCAGAACAACCTGTGGGCCGAGTCGCTGCCGCTCCACCTCACGGCAGCGCTTGAGAACTTGAGCGAGCGTGCGAGGGCGTACGGCTTCCCCGGCATCTCGATCGACGGCAACGATGTGGTGACGGTGTGGAATGCGACTCGCGAGGCGCTGGCGCGGGCGCGCTGGGGCGGGGGGCCGACGCTCATCGAGATGAAGACGTACCGCTGGTTCGGCCATTCCGACATCGACCCCGCCGACTACCGGACCGACGAGGAGGTCCAGGAGTGGATCGATCGCGACCCACTCCCGCGCTACACCGCCTACCTGCGCGACCGCGGCATTCTCGACGACGACAAGGTCGGCGCGGTCCTGGAGCGCGCGCGCAAGGAGGTCGAACAGGCGATCGAGTTCGCGGAGGAGAGCGAGCGGCCGGAGGCGGAGGACTTTTTATCGCACGTTTACGTCCACGACTACCCCGGCTTCGACATGAGGGCAGGTCGATGAGAATCGCAGATCTCGTCGTGCGCCTTGATCTCGCCGATTCTGATCGACCTGCAGCGCCAGCAGGGGAGTCACGGGTCGAGTAGCGATGGCGAAGATCACTTACATCGATGCCATCAACCGGACGCTCCACGAGGAGATGGCGCGGGACGAGACGACGTTCCTGATCGGCGAGGACACGGGGATCTATGGTGGCGTCTTCAAGGCGACACGGGGACTCCTCGAGGCGTTCGGTCCCGAGCGCGTGGTCGACAGCCCGATATCGGAGTCGTTGATCGCCGGCATGGCGGTGGGGGCGGCGATGGTCGGTTGCCGCCCGCTGCCCGAGATCCAGTTCGCCGACTTCATCCCGCCCGCTTTCGACCAGATCGTCCAGCAGCTCGGGCGTTACTACTGGCGCACCGTTGGGACGTGGGAGATGCCGGTCACGATCCGGTGCCCGTACGGCGGTGGGGTCGGCGGGGGCGTGTATCACTCGCAGTCGAACGAGGCATGGTTCATGAACGTCCCCGGTCTCGTGATGGTCGCACCGGCGACGGTGCGCGACGCGGCAGGACTTCTCCGCGCGGCGATACGCAGCCAGGACCCCGTCATCTATTGGGAGCACAAGAAGCTCTACCGCTCGATTCGCGAGGAGATCGGCGAAGACGAGGAGGTCGTGACGGAGATCGGTGTGGCCAATGTCACGCGCGAGGGATCCGACGTCACCGCGATCTCGTTCGGCTTCATGCTCCACGAGACGATCAAGGCAGCCGAGAAACTCGCCGGGGAAGACGGCATCGAGGTCGAGGTGATCGACCTCAGGACGCTCCTGCCCCTCGACACACCGACGATTGTCGACTCGGTCAAGAAGACTGGGAGAGCGGTCATCGTCCACGAGGCGCCCAAGGTGGGCGGTATCGGAGGGGAGATCGCCGCGATCCTAGCCGAAGAGTGTTTCTGGGAGCTCGACGCGCCGATCGCACGTGTCGCGGGTTTCAACACGTCGTTCCCCGCGGCCCTGATGATGGAGGCGAGGTACATGCCGTCGGTCGACGAGATCGCGACCCGAATTCGCGATCTCGCCGCGACGTGAGGGAGATCTAGATGCCGATCGAGATCAAGGTTCCGTCGCTCGGTCAGTCGGTTCCCGAGGCCACTGTCAACAAGTGGCTCAAGAAGGAAGGCGATTCAGTCCAAGCCGACGATGCGGTCGTCGAGCTCGAGACCGACAAGATCACGATGGAGGTAACCGCCTTCCGGGGTGGCACGTTGGCCGAGATCCGGGCCAAGGAAGGCTCGACCGTCTCGGTCGGCGACGTGCTCGGCGTAATCGCCGAGGAGGGCGAGGAGGTCGAGAGAGCCGAAGAGGGAGAACCGGCCGAGGAACAGGAAGCGGCGCCCGAAGAGGAGGAGAAACAGGAAGAGGGGGAAGAGGAAGAAGCTCCAGAAGAGGAGGAAGAGGAAGAAGCTCCGGAAGAGGAGGAAGAAGTTCCTGCTCGCGCCGAGGCGAAGGAGCCTGAGGCGAAGAAGCCTGAGGCGGAGAAGCCCGAGGCGGAGAAGCCCACGGCCAGGAAACCGCGCGAGGCGCGCCGCGAGGCGGTCATCCCGGACGACATGAAGACCTCGCCCGCGGTCCGAAAGCTCGCCCGCGAGCACAAGCTCGACCTCACTCAGGTTGAAGGAACCGGCGAGGACGGCCGCATCACCAAGGACGACATCCTCGCCTACCTGGAGGGCGAGGAAGCCGACGCGGCGCCCGCGGCGCACGAAGAGCGACCCGCCGCGGCTGCACCTGCAGCGGCCGCTCCCGCGGCACGTGAATACGCGCCCGACGAGCCCGTCGAGCGCGTCAAGATGACATCGATCCGCAAGACGATCGCCTGGCGGATGGCGGAGTCGAAGCACACGGCAGCCCACGTCACGACGGTCGACGAATGCGACATGGGGGCGCTGGTCGAGCTACGCGAGCGGATGAAGAACGACTTCTTCGCGAAGCATGGATTCAAGATCACCTACATGCCGTTCATCGCGAAGGCGTCGATCGCCGCCCTGCGTGAGTTTCCTCAGGTCAATTCGTCGATCGAGGGCGACGAGATCGTCTACCACAAGTTCTACCACCTCGGAGTCGCGGTGCACACCGAGGCCGGGCTGATCGTACCGGTCGTCAAGCACGCCGACCGGAGGTCGATCGTCGAGATCGCGCGGGAGATCGACGACCTGGCCAAGCGAGCGCGCGATCGGAAGCTCGAGATGCAGGAAATTCAGGGCTCGACTTTCACGCTGACCAACGCCGGCGGGTTCGGAGCGATCCTCTCGACCCCGATCATCAACCTGCCCGACTCGGCGACATTGGGGATCCACAAGATCGTGGAACGCCCGATCGCGCGGCATGGTCAGGTCGTGATCCGACCGATGATGTGGTTCGGTCTCTCCTACGACCATCGCCTCGTCGACGGCACGCCCGCAGTCCAGTTCCTCCGGCGCGTGTGCGAGCTCCTCGAGGATCCCGAGCGCCTGCTGTTAGAAGCGTAGAAGGACGACCCTCGACCACACTCGGCGAAGGAGAAGACCTTGGGCGCTGAGCAACGGAACATGGAGCTCATGCAGACACTGGACGACGCGTGGAATGCACAGGACCTGGATACGTTCGCGAAGCGCCACAAGGAAGACGTGGTGGTACGCTGGCCCGGCAAGCCGCCGACGCATGGCGTCGACGACCACACGGTCGAGGCGATGGATTTCTTCAAGACATTCCCGGACCAGCACCTCGACAACAGCCGTACCGGATGGCAAGGAGATAGCTCCAACTGGCAAGTCCTTCGAAGTGGACTTCTGCACTGTCGCCCGTTGGGATGACGGACAGATCGTCGAGGAGAATTTGTTCTACGACCTGGTGACGTTCATGAAGCAAGTCGGGTTGAGTTAACAGAGTGGATGGCTGCGGCTCCCATGGCGGCTGACGAGCTCAAGGTCGACGTGGCGGTGATCGGCGCGGGGCCGGCCGGCTACGTCGCCGCGATCCGGGCCGCCCAGCTGGGATTCAAGGTCGCCTGCATCGAGCGTGAATTTCTCGGCGGCACCTGTCTCAACGTCGGCTGCATCCCTTCGAAAGCGCTCCTCGACGCGACCGAGCACCTCGCCTGGATCCAAGAGGGAGCGTCGAAGGTCGGGATCAAGGTCGGGTCCGTCGATGTCGAATGGCCGACGATGCAGAAGCATCGTCAAAAGGTCGTCGACGCGAGCACCAAGGGGGTCGCCTACCTGTTCAAGAAGAACAAGATCGAGCACGTCGAGGGTGAGGGCGGCTTCGTCGAGCCTGGATTGATCGAGGTCACGGCCCGGGACCATGCCCGGCGCGTGCGCGCTCAAGCGGTCGTGATCGCCACCGGCTCGGCGCCGATCGCCCTGCCGGAAACGCCGTTCGACGGCGACCGTGTGATCTCCTCGACCGAGGGGCTCGCGCTCGGCGATATCCCTGAATCGCTCCTCGTCGTGGGCGGGGGCTACATCGGCCTCGAGATGGGGTCGGTCTACCGGCGAGTGGGCTCGAATGTCACAATGGTCGAGGCGCTCGACTCGATCCTTCCCGGCATGGAGGCCGACCTCGCCAAAGAGGCGAGCAAGATCTTCCAGAAACAGGGGATTGAGATCAGGACCGGCACCAAAGTGATCGGAGCCAAGGTGGGGGCGGGAGGCGTCCAGGTCGGGCTGGCCGGTCCCGACGGCGTAGTGAAGACGCTCTCAGCGAGCCGCATGCTGGTCGCGATCGGGCGCAAACCCGTGACCAACGGCCTCAACCTGGACCGCGTCGGCGTGGAAACCGACAAGAAGGGGTTCATCGTCGTCGACGAGGGTTTTCGGACCAAGGCGAAGAACGTCTACGCGGTGGGCGACGTGATCGGCGGGAAGATGCTCGCCCACAAGGGCATGGAGGAAGGCGTGGTGGTGGCCGAGCGGATCGCGGGGCGCGACAGCGCGATGGACTACGCCCCGATCCCCGGCGTCGTCTACACCCACCCCGAGATCGCTACCGTGGGGCTATCGGAGAAGGAGGCGAAGGAGCAGGGCCACGAGATCGTGGTCGGACGTTACCCCTTCAGCGCCAACGGCCGGGCGCGCTGCATGAACGAAACGGCGGGCTTCGTGAAGATCGTCGCCGACGCCAAGACCGACCGGCTTCTCGGTTGTCACATCCTGGGCGCACGGGCCGGCGACCTCATGCAGGAGCTGGTCGGCGTCGTCGCCTATCGCGGCTCGGCTGAGGACGTCGCGCTCCTCGTACACGCCCACCCCTCGCTCAGCGAGTCCATCAAAGAAGCAGCCCTCGACGTCCACGGCGAGGCGATCCACATCTGACGGCTGGTCAGACCAGCTCGCGGACGACGCCCAGAGCGGCGTCGATCTCCTCGGGCGTATTCCGGATCGAAGGCGCGAAGCGCAGGTATTCGACGGCGTAAGGCGTAACGGTCGCGACGAAGCCGCGGTCGAGGAGAGCGGAGACGGCCGCGAAGGGCGAGCGCCCCTCGATGTCGCAGCAGACGATGCCCGAAGAGAGCCGCTCGTCGCGGGGCGTGATCAGCCGTACGCGCGGCATCGACGCCAGGCCCTCCTTCAGCTGCGCCGCGAGCTCGTGGGTCCGATCGCGCACGCGCCGCTTGCCGATTCGATCGAGGAACTCGAACGCCGCGGCCATCGCCCACCGGTGCTCGTACGGCTTGAAGCCTCCCGGCGTCATTCGCTTCCCGTCCGGCGGTCCCGTCAGATCTCCGCCGCGCATCCAGGCGGCCCACGACGCATCATCCAGGAAGCTCGGCACGAGCGGGCGTACGGCCTCCCATCGCACACCGCTACCCCATAGCACACCCGTGCCGCGCGGCCCGAAGAGCCACTTGTGCGCCCCAGCCGCGAAGAAATCGCACCCCAGGTCATCGAAGGTCGCGTCCTCGACTCCGAGGCCGTGTACGCCGTCAACGCAGACGAGAACGCGGTCTCCTTCCTCACGATTGACGTTGACCTCGCGGACGGCCGCGCCGATCTCTGCCAGCGGGAGCTTGAGCCCGGTGCCGGAGTGGACCCACGTGAGCGCGAGTACTCGAGTGCGCTGTCCCACGGCCGCCATGATGCGGTTCACGATCTGCTGCTCGCTCACGTCCTCGATCCGATCGTAGAGGGCGATCTTCCTCACGATCGCACCCGTCCTCTCGCTCGCTTGGCGTAAGGCCTCATGTGTGACGTAGTAGTCGTGCTCGGTTGTAACGAGCTCCTGACCGGCCGTGAGACGCATGCCGTTGTAGAGGATGCCGAGCGACATCGTCGTCGAGTCGGTCAGGGCGATGTCGTCTGGATCGGCCCCGAGGAAGAGCGCCGCCGCGTCGATCGAGGTGCGCGTCAATCGGCGTTCGTTCCGCAGCAGATAGAGTGTTGGCTGGCGGTCGAGAGCCTCGCGGTGCTGTGCGATCGCCTTGCGAACCGGCGCGGGATGACTCGAGATGTAGAGCGCGGACAGATCGATCGGGTGATCGGCGATCGCGAACTGAGCACGCACCGAGTCCCAGTCCCGCGGATCGAACGGGAGGAGCGAGGGCTCGTCGCGGCGCGTCGACCGCGGCGGCCTTGTCTCGACCGGAAGCGCGCAGGCGGCAATGGCGGCCGCCGCTCCTGCGTGGAGCAGGAAATGCCGTCGATCCATGTAGCCGAGGCTAGCCCGCGAGATCCGAGACGACTGTCGGACAGTTGACGTTGCGCGGAGGCGCCGGTCCGACGAATCTCGGGGCATGACCGACATCTCCGACCCGCGGCTCGCGATCTATATCCGCGATCGGTTTGCGCCCGAAGACGAAGTGCTCGCGGCGATCGCGCGCCGCGCGATCGAGACCGGGGTCGCTCCGATGCAGCTCACCTCCGAGGTCGGGAAGATGCTCCATGTCCTGGCGCTCGCGGTCGGCGCCCGGCGCATTCTCGAGGTGGGCACGCTCTTGGGCTACAGCGCGATCTGGATGGCGCGGGCGCTACCCATCGATGGACGGCTCACGACGATCGAGATCGACCATCACCGCGCGGCCGAGGCGCGGGAGTGGATCGCGCGCGCGGGCGTGGCCGACCGGGTGGAGGTCAAGTCCGGGCCGGCTCTCGACGTCCTGCCCGCGCTCGCCAGTGAGGCGCGCGATGGTAGAGCGCCCTACGACTTCGTCTTCATCGACGCTGCCAAGCAGGAGTACCCCGCCTACCTCGATTGGGCGCTCGAGCTCGTGCGCCCGGGGAGCGTGATCGCAGCCGACAATACGCTTCTCGGTTCGGCCGGCTCGGTCGTCGACGCGGCGTCGGCCACCCCCGCGCTTGCGGCGGTCAAGGCGTTCAACGAGCGCCTCGCGACCGACGCGCGGCTGATCTCGACGATCGTTCCCATTCGCGAAGGTGTTTCGATCAGCTTCGTGCGCTGACCGTTCCGATTCGCAGATGGCGACTCCGGGGCCCGCGAGACGAACGCCTCCAGAGACGGGCTATTCCGGGACGCGCGGGGGACCTCCGCCGCTGGGAAACTGCTGCTCGTTCATTCGGCGGATGATGCGGGTGAGATAGGAGAAGAGCCCTTCGACCAGCGAGAAGTTATCGGCCAGGATCTGAGCGAGGTCGGCCCGATGAAGCGCCAACGTCGACGCTCCGCCGACTGCCACGGCGCTCGCCGAGCGAGGTTCCCGGTCGATGATGGAGAACGTCCCGATCGCCTCGCCAGAACCCGCCACGTGCACTTCCCGACCGCCGCGCTCGGCGCGGATCCGTCCCTCGAGGATGATGTACAGGTAGTCCCCCTCCTCGCCTTCGTAGAACAGGTAATCGCCCGAGTCGAAGCGCCGCTCCTCGGCGACCGCCGCGAGCTGGAGCAGGTCATCGGCTCCCAGGTTACTGAATAAATCGGCCTGCCGGAGCGCGGCCGCCTTGTCGACCGACGACAACGTCATGTCGTCGCTACCTCCTTGGCCGAGAGCGCGCCGTGCCAGCGGCCGGACCAACGGCGGGCCCGAGGCGGCCAGCCGCTCCAGCTCGGGTCCCAGCCGTTCGGGAAACATCGCGCCCGCCAGCTCGGCTGCATAGGCCTGCTGCCAGGGCTCACCGTCGGCGAGGATGTCCTTGAGGTCCTCGGCGATCCCCTGCTCCTTGAGAGGATACCATTGGCGACCGATCTCGACCCTCCGCGCCACCGGGATGTCGGGATCGATCAGGGGTAGGATTCGAGAAGCGTCCTCGCGCGTCAGCGCGGTCTCGAGGAGCTCGAGCGCGTGGGCGGCATGGAGCGTGTCGCCCCCTGTGAGCCCGGTGTAGGCGAAGTAGATCGTTCGGGGAGGGTACAGGAGACCCTGGAGGCGGAACGCGCGCTCGATCGTCAACGCGGCGAGGTAAGCGAGCGCGGCCGTGAGCGCCTCGGTGGGACCGGGGGGAGCCTCCTCGGCCTCGCGGACGGCGGTCAGCGTCGCCAGACGCCGTTCGACGTCGTAGGCCCCCGCCAGTTCGCGCTCGAGCTCGGAGCGGACGACCTCCGGCCCCATCGTCCACCTTCGATGCCGGCGTCGCATCTTGTTGAGAGCCTTGAGGGCGTAGAGGCGATGCTGCCCGATCATGATCGCCGGCAGTCCGTCGAGAATCGTGCGATAGGCGGCGCGCGTCCCGATCTCGACGAAGACGCCGGGGAGCCAACGGCGGATCTCCGGCGAGAGGTCGGGGTCGCGCAGCGCGGCGGCGAGGTCCGGGAGACCTGCTTCTCCCCCAGCCGCGAGCGCGCGGCGAGCAGCGGCGCGAGACTGCCGCGGTGCGAGATGAGGAAGGAGCGGCTCGATGAGGTCGCGGCGCGGAGCCGCGCCTGCCGAGGCGATCGCCGCCTCGACGACCTGCGGTTGAGCGTCGCGGAGGAGCGTCTCGAGATGGCGATGAAGAGGGTCCTTGCCGGGAATGCGCCCGAGCGCCCGCGCCACCGCCACGCGGGCCGGCACACCGTCCTCTCCGACCTGGCGCACGAGCCGCGAGATCGCCTGGGACGCCCGGTCGCGGGCACCGTCGTCGCCGTGAAGGAGCATGGCGGTTAGGGCGGCTTCGATCAAGTGCTCGTCGCCCGATTCGAGCCACGACTCGAGGCTGGCCATCCTGCCGTTTCGCTCGACCCTTGTCAGGAGGAGCGTGGCGCTGGCGCGGACACGGCTGTCCGGGTCCTCCGCGAGGGTTCGCGCGCGCTCGGCCTCCGCCGGACCGGCGATCTCGGACAGCAGATCGAGTGCCCGCGCGCGCACGGAGCCCTCGGGATGTTCGAGCAGCGCCAACGCACGGTCGCGCAAGAGCTCGGGACGGAATCCACGCAACAGACCCAGGGCGAGCTCGATGCGGTCGGCTTCGACGTCGGGTTCGAGCTCGGCCATCAGCTGACGCATGGATTGGCTGTCGAAGCTCTCCTCGACCGCCTCCTCGAGATCGATGTCGCGGACGCTCAAGAGCTTCTCGATCGCTCCGCGGTAACTCCGCCGCACCCCCACCACCGCAAGCGCCCACATCCCGATGAGCGCGAGCGTCACCAGGCTGAGGCCCCGGGCGCCGACCGCGACGGAGGCTCCGGCCAGGAGGAGCACCCCGGCCACGCCGTCGGCGAGACGCCGGACGACCACGTCGATGAACGGCTTGGCGCGTTGAACCAGGGGGGTCGGGACGGGGAGGTAGAGGATCTCACGCGCCGACTGATCGATGGAGTACTGAAGTCCCGTGTCCGCGCCCTTGGCCACGGTGGCGGTCCACAGCCCTGGAAGCACGAGGAGGCTCACCACTCCGAATCCCAACCCCAGGGGAAGCGCCATCAGCGCACCCGCCAGCCCCAGGTACCGCATCGCCGGGCTCACCAGCAAGAGCTGAGCGCCGAAGGCGATCCCGTTGAAGATCGCGAACGACTGGCCGATGAACTCGGTCTGTTCATCGCGATCGGGGTGAGCGGCCTCGACCGCGGCGTTGTAGATCCAGTCGATGAACGTCGAGGCGAGGACCGCGAGGAACAACATGAGGGCGATCATTTGCAGGTGGTGCACGCGGCGCAGCACGCCGAAACCCCCGACCACGTTCTCGCCGTCGATGTCCCGGCCCTCCGGAGCACTTCTCCCCGCCGATCGGAACCGCCCCGCTCGGAAGACCTTGAGCGCCAACCCCGCGCAACCGACGAGCAGCGCGACGCCCAGCCACAACAGGTTGTCGGAACCGATCTCGTTGGCGAGGAACCCGGCCGCAGCCGATCCCGCCACGCCCCCGGCCAAGCCGCCGGCGCCGATGAATCCGTAGATCCGCTTGGCCTGCCGCGGATCGAAGAGGTCGTTACCGAGGAGGAAGAACTGCGAGACCAGCAGCAGTCCGAAGACCTGGATCCAGACGTAGAACGCCCCCGCCACCCAAGCGCTCGGTTGCTGGAGAAGGATCCAGAAGACAACGAGCGTCAGCGCGATCAGCCCCTGCGACCCCAGGATCTGACGCCGCCGCGAAAGCGGAGCGACCCAGCGCGTGTAAGCGAGCGTAGCGAGCACCGAGAAGCCCGCGCTGGCGATGTAGACCCAGGGCAGGTTGACCGCCCCAGCGGTCGAGAGGAAATAGGCGTTGCGCGGCGGCTTGAGCAGGTGCTGGAGGGCGGCGAGCAGGAAGAAGTAGCCGAATAGCGCTGACGCCACCGGCCACTCGCGTGGCCGCACGTCGATCATCCCACGAGCCCAGCGAGGAATGCCTGTTCTTTCGATCGGGGGGGTCAGTCGCTCTCGATCGGACGGCGGCCAGCGTACCCGGCGTGAACCGGATGCCACCAGCGGATCCGATCCTCGCCGTACTGCCAGCACAGATATACGATCTCGCCCTCACGCATCGAGGGAAAATCAACGAGCCCGAGCTCGATCCCTTTGAACTCGGCGCCAAGGCGTTCGATCTCGACGACCGCCTCGAGGATCTTCTCGTTCAGAGTCTCGATCTCGCGCTCGAGCGGCTCCAATGCGCGACCGCGATGCGCGCGGGCTCCCTCGAGCCGCTCCGCCAGCGCCTGCCGCTCGGCATGGTCATCGAGCATCCCTTTGACGATGGAGCGCAGCAGGGGAAGCATCCGGTCCGCTTCCTCGAGATCGAAGAGACGGATCGACTGCGTCGCGCCGGTCATGGCATCACAGCTTTTCGATTTCGTTTCGTGCGCCCAGGATCTCGAGGCAGTCCAAGTAGAGCCTTCGCTCCTCGCCTTCGCTGAGCAGACCGTGCTTGAACTGCTCGTAACGGCTCGGAAAGTGCTCTCGCATGACCTCGAACACTTTGGAGTCGTCCGATCCACCCACGAAGGTGATCTCGATGCGCGGGATGAGGCGACCCAACAGACGGGCGAGAAAAAACAAGCCGAACACGATGAGGGCGAGCGTCAACACGGTGGGAGTTTATCGACTGGAAAGATGGGGGGCAACGCCCGCGCGGCGCTGTCCGGCATGGTGCCCAAGGGGAGAGTCGAACTCCCACGGGCGCGAGCCCACACGACCCTGAATCGTGCGCGTCTACCAGTTCCGCCACTTGGGCAACATGCCGACGCCTGCCGCGGAACGAACGAAAGTAGCGCCCGCGAGAGGGTCCGCCAACGCAGGTCAGCCGCGTTCGCAGTGGCCC
Organism: Gemmatimonadota bacterium; assembly: GCA_046261835.1. Taxonomy (GTDB): domain Bacteria; phylum Gemmatimonadota; class Gemmatimonadetes; order JACCXV01; family JAHWKZ01; genus JBHEOA01. The sequence continues at coordinate 9,940 of JBHEOA010000053.1, read as the reverse complement.
GCGTCTTGCTTCGAGATAAGGGCGCGGCTATCGTACGGCACCCATCCGTCGCGCGAATCCGCGCGTTTATCCCTATGCCCATGACCGATGCGACCGTCGCACGAAACCGCAAGGCGCGATACGAGTACGAGATCCTCGATACGATCGAGGCCGGGCTCGTTTTGAAGGGATCCGAGGTCAAGTCGGTGCGCGAGGGGAAGGTCAACCTTCATGAGGGCTACGCCACGATCGATCGGGGGGAGGCCTTTCTTCACGACGTCCATATCAGCCCCTACGATCCCGCTAACCGCTGGAACGTGGATCCGACACGAACACGGAAGCTGCTGCTCGGGAAGCCCGAGATCCGGGAGCTGCGTCGCAGCGTAACCGAAAAGGGGCTCACCCTCGTCCCGCTCGACGTCCACTTCAAGCACGGTTTCGCGAAGATCACGCTGGCACTCGCCCGTGGGAAGCGCAGCATAGACAAGCGCGAGACGATCCGCCGGCGCGAGCTCGATCGCGAAGCCGCGCGGCAGCGGGGGCGACGCCGATGACTCACCGCATCCTCCTCGGGCTCGTGGCGCTCGTGGCACTCGCCGGACCGGCGCGGGCCCAAACCACGACCGTCGAGCTGGACGGGATCCCGCGGCAGATCCCGGTGGTCGAACGGCAGGGTCGCCGATTCGTCGCGCTCGCCTCGGTGGCGGCGCTCCTGGGCGGCCGGGTCGAGGAGAGCCGAGCGGAAGAGGCGACGCTGGTCGTCGACGACGTCCGGCTCGTGGTCCACCGCCGGATTCCCTTCGTCGAGAGCAGTGGCCGCTGGTATCAGTTGACCGAGCCGGTGCAGAAGGACGCGGGCGGCTTTTACCTGCCGGCCTCGAGTCTCGAGCTCCTGCTGCCCCACCTCTGGCCCGGTCGCTTTCAAGCGGCACCCCCACCGGCCGGGACGGTTCGCCCGGAAGTTCGCGAGCCTACGGAACAGTCACAGGGCCCGGAACGATTGGAGAGCGCGGAGCGGTCGGCCGTCGACTTCAGGATCGAGCCCGGCCGCACGCGGCTCGCCTTCCACACCCCGCGCACCCCGGGCGTCGAAGTCGACGACTCGCGCGCAGGCACCCTCCGGATCCTCCTCACGGGAGTCGAGCTCCCGACCGAGATGGCTGGCGGTCTGGTCGACCTGGGCCTGGTCGATTCGGTAGGTCTGGTCGCCGAGGAGGGATCGACCGAGCTGACGCTCTGGCTGGACCCCGCCGCCCGAGTCTATGCGGTGGCGCCCCTGAGACGACCGACGGGGCTCGAGGTGGTGCTCCTCGATGCCGCCGTCGACGAGGCGGTGGCCCTGCTCGACGTCGACGCGCGGCGCGGCCGTCGGGACGACCTCGCGCGCGGAGGCCAGGCCGCGGCGCGTCCGGTGCGGCGCGATCCGCCCCCGACCCCGCGCGCGCCCGACCCGGCTCCGGGTGGCTTGTCACCCACCCCGCGCGCGCCCGAGCCGACGCCGCGCGAATCCGATGGCCGCTCGGGGCAGTGGGTCGTCGTGGTCGACGCCGGGCACGGCGGCCACGATCCAGGAGCCCGCGGTCGCGACGGCTCCGACGAGAAAGACGTTACGCTCGCCGTCGCGCTCGCGCTACGCGACGCTCTCGGCGCTCGCGAGGGCCTCGAGGTCATCCTGACGCGCGAGGACGACACGTTCGTCGCGCTCGGTCGGCGGGCGCGAATCGCCAACGAGGCGCGCGCCGACGTCTTCGTCTCGATCCACGCCAACGCGGCCACCCATTCCTCCGCCGAGGGGTTCGAAACGTACTTCCTCTCGGCTGCTGTGACCGAAGAGGCTCGGCGGCTGGCCCAACGCGAGAACGCGTCCCTGCGATACGAGACGGACGCGATTGACCCCTCTTCGCTCGACGACGTAAACTTGATCCTTTGGGATCTCGCTCAGAACGAATACCTGCGCGAGTCGAGCGTTCTCGCCGAGACGATCCAGGAGGAGCTCGGCCGGCGTATCTCCTTGAAGAGCCGAGGGGTGAAGCAGGCCCCGCTCTACGTTCTCAAAGGAGCGTTCATGCCGGCGGTTCTCTTCGAGACCGCATTCATCTCCAATCCTCGGGAAGAAGAGCTGCTCAATGACACCGCGTTCCAGAGCCGGCTGGCCGAGGGGCTCGCTGCGAGCCTGGTCGCCTACCTCGATCGCTACGGCAGGAAGGTCGGCCCGGCTACCGCCGCGCGCTGAGCGGCGGGCGCTTCGAGCGTTCGTCCTTCTAGGCGCGGTCACGGGCTGCGCCTATCTCAACACCTTCTATAACGCGGAGAAGGCCTACGACGAAGGCGTTCGTCTGCGGGTCGCCGCCGGCGACACGCTGACCTTGTCGGCGCGGAGCGCGTTCGAGCGTGCGATCGAGAAGAGCGCCGTCGTGCTCGACCGGCACTCGGACTCCGCCTACGCCGACGACGCGCTGCTCCTCATGGGTCGCGGCCTGCTCCAGCTCGGGCAATATCCCGACGCGAGCGCCGCGTTTCGACGGCTCCTGAAGCGGTTTCCGGACGGCGATCTGGTCGCGCCGGCGCGTCTCGAGCTTGCCCGCAGCCAGCGGCTACTGGGCGACCACGAGGGGGCTCGGGCCACTCTCGGGCTCCTGACCGAGACCGACCACCACGGAGTGGATCCGGCCGAGCTCTTGTACGAGAAGGGTTTGATCGATCTCGCCACCGGTGATCACCAAGCGGCGGTCGCCGCGCTGGGGAGGCTCCTTAGCGAATATCCCGAGTTCGCTCGCGACCGTGAAGTGGCCCTGCGCTTCGCCGACGTCGAGCTCGCTTCCGGTCGGCCGGAGGCCGCCATCGAGGCCTACAGCGCTCACGGCGACGAGGTGACCGATCCCAACGAACGCCGGAGCGTGACTCTCAAGATCGCCCGCGCGATGGCGCTCGCGGGCCGCCACGACGAGGCGATCGAGGCCTACGGCGATCTTCTCGGCCAGGGGATCGCCGACTCGCTTGCCGCCGAGGTCTTGGTCGAGCGAGGCGAGCTCCACGCGGCGGCGTCGCGGTGGGACGCGGCCGAGGAGGAGTTCCGCCGCGTGGCCGAGCTAGCACCTGGCTCTGCGGCCGCCGCGCGGGCCACGCTGGGCCGGGCGCGCATCGAATGGCTCGTTCGCGACCGGCGGGAACCGGCGCTCGAGGTTCTGCTCGATGCATTTCTCCACGCCCCAGCCTCGTCGTGGGGCGATAGCGCGAGGACGGCCGCACGCGGGCTCGAGCGCATCCTGCACTACGCGCGGATCGCCGAAGGTGAGGCCGTCGTGGCCGGCCTGGACGATCCGGACCTCGTCCGCTCGACCGCACTCTACCGGTTCGCCGAGGAGATCCTCGAGGTCGAGGACGATCCGGTCGAAGCGGCCTCCGTCTTCGCGCGCATCGCCCGCGAGCATCCCGACTCCCCGTGGGCGCCGTCGGCGCTCCTGGCGAGCGGGCTTCTGGCCCGCCAGGCCGGCGCTCTGGCTGAAGGCGAGACAGCGCTCCAGCGGCTGGTCGAGCGTTACCCCGATCACCCGGCGGCCGATTCGGCCCGCCGCGCGCTCGGCCTTGCGGTGCCCGATCGACCGCCGGCCTTCTATGCCGACCGCGAAACCCTGATCGCCCTGGCGCGTGCGCTTCCGAGTGCGGAGGACCCGATGATCCGGATCGTCGATCAGCTGGGTCGCTACGCCCGGACGACCTCGGAGGAACGCGCCACGACGGGGACCGCGCCGCCAGCGACGTCGGGCCAGCCCGCCACGCCAGGTCAGGAACAACCCCCGCCGCAGACCCCGGAGATCCCGCCCGATCCCGGCCGCCCCCGCGAAGTGGTGCCGTGAGTTTTACCACGGCGTCGGGCGCATGGACGCTAGCGCTCCAGGCGGTCGACGACGTGGCCGGGGCGACCTGTTGGCTCCGTTTTCAGGCCCCCGCGGGCGTGGACATCGAGCCCGGCCACTTCTTCATGCTCTCGCCTGCGCGTCCCTCGGGCATCGTTTTCCTCGGCCGGCCGTTCTCGATTGGCGACGTGCGCGCTGGGGAGTGGCACTTCCTCCTTCGAGTGTTGGGACGTGGGACCGCGTGGCTTCGATCCCAGCCGCCGGGAACACCGTTGAGGGTCGTAGGCCCGCTGGGTCGCCCGTTCGCGCGACCGTATAGCGCTACGCACCGGATGGTCGCTGGGGGCGTTGGGCTGGCGCCCTTCTTCTATCTGGCTCGTTGCCTCCGGGCCGAGCGGCCGGATTCCCGGATCGAGCTCCTCTATGGTGAGCGCGCGGCGTCGGGCCATGTCCGCTTCGATCCGGCGGATGAAGCGCTCTTCGATCGTGTCGACCGCTTTACCGACGACGGGAGCCTCGGGGTCGCCGGGACCGTTGTCGAAGGCGCCGAGAGCGCGCTCGGGGATGCCGACGTCGCGTGGTACGGCTGCGGGCCTTACCCCATGCTTCGCGCCCTTGCCACCCGATTCGCGGCGCACGGAATCGCAGGGACACAGTTCTCGATGGAGGAGCGGATGGGGTGCGGGTTCGGAGTCTGTCAGGCGTGCGTCGTGACCAACCGTGATCGGCAGCCGCGCTATCGCCTGCTGTGCGACGAGGGGCCCGTGGTCGACCCGGTCGAGGTCGCATGGTAGCGACCCCTGCGTCCGATCGTCTGCAGACGACCTGCGGCCCGATCGAGCTCCAGAACCCGGTCGTGGCAGCGAGCGGCACGTTCGGCTACGGCGAGTCGTTCCAACGCTTCTTCCCGCTGGCGATCCTCGGCGGCTTCGTGACCAAGACCCTCTTCCTCGCTCCACGCGACGGCAACGTCCCCCCGCGCATCGCCGAAACGTCGTGCGGGATGCTCAACTCGATCGGGCTCGCCAACATCGGATGGGACGCTTTCGTGGCCGAGAAAGCGCCGCGGATCGCTGCGGCGCGCGGCGCCGCGCGCCTCATCGTCAACATCGCGGGAAATCATCCCGACGAGTACCGCGCGCTGGCAGAGCGCGTCGAGTCCGACCGCGAGCGCGTGCAGTGCGATGCCCTCGAGGTCAACGTATCGTGCCCCAACGTCAAGGAGGGGGGGACCAACATCGGTTGCGACCTATCGCAGTTCCGTCGCACGGTCCGGGGCGTGCGCGCCGAGACAGCGCTCCCGGTGTTCGTCAAGCTCTCGCCCAACGTCGCCGACGTCGTTCCCTTCGCCGCCTGCGCGGCCGAGGAGGGCGCCGACGGGGTCTCGCTCATCAACACGCTCTACGGCATGCAGATCGATCTCGAGTCCATGAAGCCGGTTCTGGGGACGGGATCGGGGGGCTTGTCGGGACCGGCTATCCTGCCGGTGGGGGTCCACTGGACGTACCAGGTGCGCGCGGCGCTTCCCGGGCTTCCGATCATGGGGATCGGCGGTATCGCGACGTGGCGCGACGCTCTCCAGTATCTGATGGCCGGAGCCCAGGCGATCCAGGTCGGCACCGCCGCGTTCGTGAATCCGATGGTTTGCACCGAGATCATTGCCGGTCTGGAGCGCTACTGCGCCACCCGGAACACTCCGATCCGCGAGGTGATCGGGTCCGCTCACAGGGTCGGCGAGCCGGCGGCCGCAGCGGTCTGGACCGGGTGACGGTCCCGCTCGTCGTCGCCCTCGACCAGGCCGAACCAGACGCGGCACGTGCCTGCGTGGTCCGACTGCGCGGCTCGGTCGATGGGTTCAAGGTGGGGAGCACGCTCTTCACCCGCAGCGGTCCGGCGCTCGTCACGGAGCTGGCGGACGCGGGGAACGAAGTCTTCCTCGACCTCAAGTTCCATGACACGCCGGCGACCGTAGCCGGCGCCGTGACCGCCGCGGCGGATCTGGGCGTCTGGCTCCTGACCGTTCACGCAGCCGGCGGCCCGGCGATGCTCAAAGCCGCGCGGGAAGCCGCCGAGCGAGCGCGGGGGCGCCACCCGCTGCTCGTGGCCGTCACTGTGCTGACGAGCCTCGACCGCGCGGCCTACGCCCGCGTGGCAGGTCCCGGCGCCCGGCCCCTCGACGAAGCGGCTCGATCGCTGGCCCACCTCGCGATCGAAGCCGGGCTCGACGGTGTGGTCTGTGCGGCGAGTGAAGCGGCGGAGCTGAGGAGCGAGCTCGGCCCCCAACCGCTCCTCGTCGTTCCGGGAATCCGCCCGAGATGGAGCACGAGCGATCACGCGGGTCAGGTGCGGACCGCGACCCCGGCGGAAGCGGTCACTGCCGGCGCTTCGATCCTCGTTCTCGGACGCGCCATCACCGCCGCGTCCGACCCCGAGGCGGCGGCCGATCGGGTCCGATCCGAGATCGCGGCCACCTCCTCACGGTGATCGACTGGCTCGACCGTTTACGCGCCCGCGGCGCGGTGCTCGAGGGGCACTTCCGCCTGACGAGCGGATTCCACAGTCCGGTCTACATCCAGTGCGCGCGCCTGCTCCAGCATCCCACCGATGCCGCGGCCGCTGCGACGTCCCTGGTCGAACGGCTTGCACTTCGACTGAGCGGATCCCCCGATCTCGTGGTCTCGCCGGCGATCGGCGGGATCGTCTTTGGTCACGAGGTGGCCCGAGCGTGGGGCTGCCGGGCCAATTGGGCCGAACGCGACCCGACGACCGGCAGGCTCACCTTCCGGCGCGGTTTCGCGGTCGAGCCCGGGGAGCGGATAGTGGCGGTCGAAGACGTGGTGACGACAGCCGGATCGCTGCGCGAGCTCGTCGCGCTCGTCGCGGAGGCCGGGGCCCAGACGGTCGGGGTGGCCGCGATCGTCGACCGCTCGGGAGGGGAAGCGAGCTGGGAGGTCCCCTGGGCGGCGCTGGTGACGATCGACGCTGCCCGTAACCCCCCGGAGACTTGCCCCCAATGCAGGCGCGGAATCCCGCTCGACAAGCCCGGCAGTCGTCCTACCTAGGTGACGGCGGAACAAAGCGATGTGGCGGCGGAACAAAGGGAAACGAGGGCGGAACAAAGCGACGGTTCGAACGTATCCAGACTGGATGAAAGCTTGGCGGACTTCGACAGCCGTGATCTTTGGGCTCGGCCTGACAGGGCTTTTCGGAGTCGCCCATCCCGCGTGGGGCCAGGCCTCCCCGGGCGTGGAGCAGCAGGCGGTCCGCTCCGCTTTCCCCCAGGAGCCGGCAATCCCTGCCTCGCTCCAGGAGATCTACCGCCGCATGGCCGTCTACTGGGAGGACCAGAACGCGCGCGCCATCGCCCAGCTTGCGGGCGGCGGCCGGGTCTACCTCGTGCACCAGCGGCGGGGAGTCGGTGAGCGGCTCGCCGCGAGCCAGCTCCAGTATCTGCTCCAAGAGATGTTCGACGAGGGGCAGGAGGTCACCTTCCGCTTCCCCGAGTACACCGCCTACGACCCGCGGGCCGGATCGGCATACGCCGTCGGCGAGCGCGTGTGGCAAGGCGAACAGGCCTCCGAACCCAGCGTGGAGCGGGTGTTCGTGGGGGCGCGCAATGATCGCGGTCGGTGGGTCCTGACCGAAATCCGCCTCACCCTCGAATAGCGGCCGCGTCGGCCGCCGCATCTCTTCGTTGCGCTTCGTCGGGCTTCATTGCGGCGTAGCTTTCACTACGCCTCATTCGCACTCCTCGCGCGCCTCGATCTGCGACGGCGGACGCGACCTCGCTGAAGCCGTCCTTGGCGCGGCGGCGGCGGGCTCGTCGGGTGCGCTTCGCGGCGCGCGTTTGAAGCGGGGGCGGCGCGCGTCTATAATCTCGGTTCGCATAGAAAGACGAAAACTCGGCACGGGAGCTGAGGGGTGGCGCTCGCCTTCTATGACACCCTGCGGCGCGGGACCGGTCCATTCGTTCCGCTGCGCCAGGGGGAGGCCCGCATTTACACGTGCGGCCCGACCGTTCATGACTTCGCGCATATCGGGAACCTCCGCACGTTCCTGTTCGAGGACTTGCTTCGGCGCGTGCTCGAGGCGCGTGGCTACCGGGTGATACAGGCGATGAACCTGACGGACGTCGACGACAAGATCCTCGAGAAGGCAGCCGCTCGTGGCGAATCGATCGCCGAGTACACGGCCCGATACACCGAGGCGTTCTTCGACGACCTCGAGACGATGAGAATCGAGCGTGCCGAGCATTACCCTCGGGCCACCGAGCACATCGACGAGATGGTGGCGCTGGTGCAACGTCTTCAGGCGGGCAGACACACCTATACGGCGGAGGACGGCTCCATCTACTTCCGGATATCGACGTTTTCCGGATACGGCAAGCTTTCGCGCGTCGACCTGAGCGGGGTTCAGGACGGTGCGCGCGTCGCCGCCGACGAGTACGACAAGGAGAACCCCAAGGACTTCGCGCTGTGGAAGGCGGCCAAGGAGGACGAGGAGGGGTGGGACACACCCTTGGGCCGCGGCCGTCCCGGCTGGCATCTCGAGTGCTCGGCGATGGCCATGAAGTATCTCGGCGAGACGATCGACATCCATGCCGGGGGAGTAGACCTGATATTCCCTCACCATGAGAACGAAATCGCGCAATCGGAGGCAGCGACGGAGGCTCCTTTCGCGCGTCTGTGGCTGCACGCAGAGCACCTGATCGTGGAAAGCCAAAAGATGGCCAAGTCCCTGGGCAACTTCTTCACCTTGCGCGATCTCGTGGAGCGGGGCTACACGCCGCGCGCGATCCGCTATCTTCTCCTTTCGACCCACTATCGCACGCAGCAGAACTTCACGTTCGAGGCGCTGGAGCAGGCGGTCCAGTCGCTCGAGCGATTGACCGATTTCGCGCGACGGCTCGAGGAGCTGCCGGCTGGAGGGGCCGAGAACCGCGAGCTGGCGGATAGGACCGCCCAGGCCCGAACCGACTTCGCAGAAGCCCTCGATGACGACCTCAACACCAGCCGCGCCCTGGCGGCGGCTTTCGAATGGGTCCGCGACGCCAACCGGGCGATCGACGAGGGGCGGATGACGTCGGCGGACCTGCCACCGGCGCGAGCGTTTCTAGCGGAGTTCGATCGCGTCTACGACGTCCTGCGCCCCGATCCCGAAGAGCTCGCCCTGACGGGGGAGGTCGAGGCCTTGATCGCCGAGCGGGAGGCGGCGCGGAAGGCCCGCGATTGGGTGCGAGCCGACGCCATCCGGGAGGACCTCGCCGAGCGGGGGATCGTCCTCGAGGACACGCCCCGGGGGGTGCGCTGGAAGCGGGGGGTCGGCGCTTGACAGTTCGCAAAGGGGTTGTATTTTACCTATTCTTTTCTCTCGGCCTTAATGCGTCTGGCGAGTTGACCCGGAACGTGGTCGACCGCGGATAGTTCCGGTGCGGGGGCCCCGGAGGCCGATGTAGCTCAATGGTAGAGCAGCTGCCTTGTAAGCAGCAGGTTACCAGTTCGAGTCTGGTCATCGGCTCCAGACCCTGGACTGCGCTCGCTTCGGCATCCGGGAGAAGAGAGGTTCGGAGGGATACCGAAGCGGTCAAACGGGGCAGACTGTAAATCTGCTGGCTTATGCCTTCGGAGGTTCGAATCCTCCTCCCTCCACCAGTTGGATCGGGCGGTGCGAGCGCGAGCGGGAGTAGCTCAATTGGCTAGAGCACGAGCCTTCCAAGCTCGGGGTTGCGGGTTCGAGACCCGTCTCCCGCTCCATACGTAGGCGTTTCGAACAGGCCCAGGTAGCTCAGTTGGTAGAGCACGTCCTTGGTAAGGACGAGGTCGGCGGTTCAATCCCGCTCCTGGGCTCCAGCGAATAGGGATTCATCTCAGGGATCCACCATTCGGGAGGAAGCGATGGGCAAGCAGAAGTTTGCGCGGACGAAGCCGCACGTGAATGTGGGAACGATCGGTCACGTGGATCATGGCAAGACGACGTTGACGGCGGCGATCACGGAGATCCAGTCGAAGAAGGGTTTGGCGGAGTACGTGCCGTTCGACCAGATCGACAAGGCGCCGGAGGAGAAGGCACGGGGGATCACGATTGCGACGGCGCACGTGGAGTAC
>JBHEOA010000052.1:0-3935 GCA_046261835.1 Gemmatimonadota bacterium | reverse complement strand
GCAAGGTCGAGGACCGGGAGCTCCTCGAGATCGCCCTGATCGAGAACCTTCAGCGGGAGGACCTCGATCCGATCGAGGAGGCGACGGGCTACCGCCAGCTGATCGACGATTTCGGTCTCACCCAGAACGAGCTCGCCACCGGGCTGGGCAAGAGCCGCCCCTCTATCGCCAATGCCCTGCGACTCCTCGATCTACCGCCAGACGTCCAGCAGCTGGTGCACGAAGGGGCTCTCAGCGCGGGCCACGCGCGGGCGCTCCTGGGGCTGTCCGACGGGGCGAGGATCTCCCAGGCGGCGGCCAAGGTGGCGCGCCAGGGGATGACGGTCCGGCAGGTGGAGGGCCTCGTCCGCCGCGAGAACGCAGGTCCTCGCGAGAAAGGGAAAGCGGCGCCTTCCGACCAGCTCGAGCGGTCGCGGCTCCAGGACGAGCTTCAGCGCACGCTGGGGACCAAAGTGACACTCCACGCGACATCGAAGGGAAAGGGCGCGATCGAGATCGCCTTCTACTCGTTCGACGATCTCGAACGGCTCCTCGACCTCCTGCGCCGAGCCGCGGGATGAGCGAGAAGTTCCTGACGATCCTCGTCGTTCCCCACAATGAGCGAAACGTAGGGCGCCTTCGGCTGAGCTACCGGTTGATCCGGATCCTGACCGTGACGGCCGTTGTCGTGGGCTTTGCGGCGGCGCTCGGGTTTCTGATGTGGGGGAGAATCGCCTCGCGCGCAGCGCGAGCGGGGATCCTCGAGCAGGAGAATCGGCGGTTGGCGGAGGAGAACGCGAAGGTGACCGAGATCGCTGCCAACATCGAAAGGTCCGAGCAGGCGTACCGGCAGATACGCACGATGGCAGGCCTCGAGCAGGGGAGTGACGCCTCCGGCACGGTAGGCGTCTCGCCGTCGACGGCGGTCGAGGCAGAGCCGCCCACGCGGCGGCCGCCTGAGCTCGGGGGAGTGCCGGGCAGCCAGCCGAGCGGGTGGCCCCTGACAGTCAAGGGTTTCGTCACCGCGGAGTACGCCGGTCGGGGCGGCCATCCTGGGGTCGACATCGCGGTGCCCCTGAACACTCCGGTCGTGGCCACCGCCGGCGGAACGGTGAAGCAGGTCGGGCGCGACGCGGTGTACGGCCACTTCATCGTCGTCGACCACGCCGACGGGATAGAAACGATGTACGCCCATAACGGCCATCTGCTGGTCGAGCGCGGAGCCCGCGTGAGTCGTGGCGAGATCATCGCCTACAGCGGCAATTCGGGTCGATCGAGTGCTCCGCATCTCCATTACGAGGTTCGTCGGGAAGGCTTGCAGGTCGACCCGACCCCTTTCCTTCGTTGACGATCCAGGGGAGAAGACGATCATGGGCAAGAACGCGGGAAACGGCGGCTTGAATTCCTTGCTCGGGACGGGTGTCGATTGCGAAGGGACGGCCCGCGTCGAGGGGACGCTGCGTTTGGACGGGACGTTCCGCGGAAACCTCGAGGTCGGCGAGACCCTCATCATCGGCTCCAGCGGCTCCTTCGCCGGGACGGCGTGCGGCCGGCAAGTCGTGATCGCCGGGCACTTCAAGGGCGAGGTCCTGGGCACCGAGCTCGTGGAGCTCCAGAAGGGAGCGCGGCTGGACGGCCACGTCCTGACTCGCGCCTTCGTGGTCGAGCCCGGCGTCTGGTTCCAGGGCAACTGCAAAATGGAGTTCACCGAGGCAGACGAGGCACGCCTGCGGGTGGCCGGCAAGGAGCTGGGAGAGCCGGAGGGACCGGTGGTCCGGACGCTTACTGCGGGGGCGGAGGGCGCCCGCGCGATGTGAATTCACGCCTCAAGGCAATAACGACCTGAAACTGCGTAACTCCTTGCCCTACAGTCGGTTACACTGACAAGCCCAAGTCAGCCCAGGAATTGTCCACAGCAATCCACAACTTCGGCAGGGCCTCCCTCAAGGCCACCCGGCTGAGCCAGGCAGGCCCCGCAAGAGCCGATTTTCATCAGGGGCCGGCCCCCGTCTGTCGGTGAAGGTCGCGTGGATGGCTTACGGAAAGGGGACAGGCTGTTGAAGGAAGCGGACAGGCTGTGGACGAGAGGTGGGAGCCTGTGGATGCCGAGGGCCGGATCAGCCGGCGCGCCGCGTCGCCACCTGCTCGCGCAGCTTCGCCAGACGCTTGCGCTGCTCCTCGCCCAGAATCGTCCCCTGGAGTAGCGGGTTCTCGGCGCTCGTTAGCTCGAGCCGGCGGGCCTCGTCGACGTCGATCTCTCGGGCCGCCTGGGCGAACGGCGTGAGCACCGTCACCACGTCGTCGAGGACGTGGAGGAACCCCTCGCCGATCGCGTACCACTCGAATCGGTCGCCCTGGCGGAGTCGGAACTCGCCGATCCCCAGGATCACCATCATCGGCGCATGGCCGGGAAGGATCCCAAACTGGCCGTCGTAGGCGGTCGCGACAACCGAGTCGGCTTCGCCTTCGAAGGCGATCCGCTCCGGTGTGATGATCCGGACCGTCAGCTTCTTACCGTCGCCTTGCATCGCTGCCATCAGACCTCGATGCCCATGGATCGGGCCTGTTCAACCGCCTCCTCGATCGGCCCCACCATGTAGAAGGCGCGCTCGGGCAGGTGGTCCCACTTGCCGTCGACCACGTCCCTGAACGACCGGATCGTGTCTTCGAGGCGGACGTACTTGCCGGAACGCCCCGTGAACGCCTCCGCCACGTTGAAGGGCTGCGACAGGAAGCGCTGGATCCGGCGGGCGCGCGAGACGATTACCTTGTCCTCCTCCGACAGCTCGTCCATGCCCAGGATCGCGATGATGTCCTGGAGGTCCTTGTAGCGCTGGAGGATCCGCTGGACTTCGCGCGCGACCGCGTAGTGCTCGTCGCCGATGTACTGCGGGTCCATGATGCGCGAGGTCGAATCGAGCGGGTCGACGGCGGGGTATATCCCGAGCTCGGCGATCTGCCGAGAGAGCACCGTCGTCGCATCGAGATGAGTGAACGCCGTCGCGGGCGCCGGGTCGGTCAGGTCGTCGGCGGGAACGTAGATCGCCTGGACCGACGTGATCGACCCGCGCTTTGTGGAGGTGATCCGCTCCTGGAGCTCGCCCATCTCGGTGCCGAGGGTCGGCTGGTAGCCGACCGCGCTCGGCATCCGACCGAGGAGCGCCGACACCTCGCTCCCCGCCTGGGTAAAACGGAAGATGTTGTCGATGAAGTAGAGGATGTCGGTCCCGGTCTGATCGCGGAACCACTCGCACATCGTCAGGCCCGAGAGTCCCACCCGGAGACGCGCGCCGGGTGGCTCGTTCATCTGACCGTAGCAGAGCACCGCCTTCTCGAGCACGCCCGTCTCTTTCATCTCGAGCCAGAGCTCGTTCCCCTCGCGGGTTCGCTCGCCGATCCCCGAGAAGACGGAGTAGCCACCATGCTCCATCGCGATATTGCGAATGAGCTCCATGATGATGACGGTCTTGCCGACGCCGGCGCCGCCGAAGAGGCCGGTCTTGCCGCCCTTGACGTACGGCGCGAGGAGGTCGACGACCTTGATCCCGGTCTCGAAGATCTCGGTCTTGGGCTCGAGATCGGGGAAGTCCGGCGGGTCGGCATGAATCGGCCGCGTCTCCTTCGCCTCGATCGGGCCCAGCTGGTCGATCGGCTCGCCGAGGAGGTTGAAGATCCGCCCCAGAGTTTCCTGACCGACCGGCACCGAGATCGGAGCGCCCGTATCGACGACCTTCATGCCGCGAACGACGCCGTCGGTCGAAGACATGGCGACGGCCCGGACCTGGTTGCGGCCCAGGTGCTGCTGCACCTCGGCGGTCAGGTGCACGCCGACGCCGCGTTCGTCGCCCTCCTCCGGCTCGTGATCGAGCCTGAGGGCGGTATAGATCTCGGGTAGCTCCTCGCTCACGAACTCGACGTCGATGACGGGCCCGATCACCTGGACGACGGTCCCGGCT
>JBHEOA010000051.1:0-8033 GCA_046261835.1 Gemmatimonadota bacterium | reverse complement strand
GCTCGGCGGCCGGATCCCCAAGGGGGTGCTCCTCCTCGGGCCGCCAGGGACCGGCAAGACGCTGCTCGCACGCGCGGTCGCCGGCGAAGCTGGGGTCCCGTTCTTCTCGATGTCGGGCTCAGACTTCGTCGAGATGTTCGTCGGGGTGGGAGCATCGGTGACCGGTGATACACCGGTCTTGGTCCGGACGGAGAAGGGAACCGAGCTCGTCCCTATCGGAGAGTTGATCGATCGATTCTACGAAAAGGACGCCGAGGGGTTCGTCGTCCCGGTCTTCGGAGTCGAGACGCTGGGATACGAGAAACGACGCAGCGGTTTCCGGGGCCGGATCGACGGCTTCGGCGGTAGCGCATGGAAGGATGTTCGCGCGGTCTATCGTCACCGCGTGCAGGAGATCTACGAGATCCGCTATCTCGGCGGCGTCCTTCGAACCACCGGCAATCACAGCGTCTTCGTGCGAGGGCATGGCGGTATCAAGCCGAAGGAAGTTCGAGCGCTCGTACCGGGAGACGTGCTGGTTGACCTTCCGTACAAGGTTCGAGGCGAATTAAGGCCGACCAGCAAGACGGTTCACGAGGTTCGAGCTCATGCCTTTGAAGCGCGGATTCCAGCGAGCCTGCCCATTGTGGAAGAAAGCGAAGCGAGAGAGGCTGTCGCCGCCGCTTACGAGTACGTCCAGGCCAGCGAAGGGTGGATGAGCCAGCGCGTCCTCGCCGATCGATTCGGCGTGGCTCAGGCTACGATCGGACACTGGCAGTCCGGTCAGCACGAGCCGCGAGCGCTCTCCGATCGCTACAGGACTTCACCAATCCCCGCCGAGGTTACGCCCACACCTGAGCTGCTCAAGGTCCTTGGTTACTACACGGCCGAAGGCCGGACGAACCGGAATGTGGAGTTCTGCTTTGGGTCCCACGAGACGGCGCTGATCGAAGATTGCACGTCGTCCATGCTAGCGATCTTCGGGCTTGAGCCCACGATCTCCAAAACAGAAGACAATTCGACTTGGCTCATCTATTACTCCGCGCCTTTAGGACGGTCCTTCGCGCACTACTGCGGCAATGGGAGCCACCACAAGCACGTTCCGGAGATGCTATGGACGCTCCCACGGCCATCCTTCATGGCATACCTCGAGGGTTACAGCCGAGGCGACGGCTATACGACGCGCGAGGGCACGCTCGTGATGACGTCGACGAGCCGGAGGCTGATTCGCGAGCTGGCCTGGCTCTGTGCCATGCACGGCATCAAGGCGGGGATCCGTCATGGGCTCAGCCCGGCCGGTCGGATCATTAAGGAGAAGCCGCTACCGGAAGGCGAGTACTGGTCTCTGATCATCGGAAAGACGAGTAACCCGTTTGTGATGTCGGAAGGTGATCGCCATCACAAGAGACCCGTCATCGTCGAGGTCGTGCGAAAACCGTACGACGGTTATGTGTACGACCTCTGCGGCTGCGAGAACGAGGCGTTCTTCGGCGGCGAAAAGCCGGTTCTGCTCCACAACAGCCGCGTGCGTGACCTGTTCGAGCAGGGCAAGGCGCACGCGCCGTGCATCATCTTCATCGACGAGATCGATGCCGTGGGGCGGCATCGCGGCGCGGGCCTGGGCGGCGGCCACGACGAGCGCGAGCAGACGCTCAACCAGCTGCTCGTCGAGATGGACGGCTTCGAGTCGAACCAGGGCGTGATCCTGATCGCCGCGACCAACCGGCCCGACGTGCTGGATCCAGCGCTCTTACGCCCCGGTCGGTTCGATCGCCAGGTCGTAGTCGACCGCCCCGACGTGCGCGGGCGCGAGGGGATCTTCAAGGTCCACACGCGCGAGATCCCGCTCGCTCCCGACGTCGACCTCCACATCCTTGCCAAGGGAACGCCCGGGCTGGCGGGCGCCGACCTCGAGAACATCGTCAACGAGGCCGCCCTCTGGGCCGCCCGCCAGGATCGTCAACAAGTCACGATGGAGGACTTCGAAGCGGCCAAGGACAAGGTGATGATGGGGGCCGAGCGCAAGAGCCTGGTCATCACCGAGGACGAGAAGCGCTCGATTGCCTACCACGAGGGCGGTCACGCACTCGTGCGAATGCTGACTCCGGGGGCCGATCCGGTCCACAAAGTGACGATCATCCCGCGGGGGCGCGCCCTCGGGGTGACCCATTTCCTGCCGGTCGACGAGCGGCACATCTATTCACGCCAATGGTGCGAGGATCAGCTGGTCGCCCTCCTCGGCGGTCGCGCCGCGGAGGTCCTGGTGCTCGGCGACACGACGACCGGAGCCGGCGACGACCTCCAGCGCGCGACGGACCTCGCGAGGCGTATGGTCACGAAGTGGGGAATGAGCGAGGTGCTCGGGCCCCTCACCTACGGCGACGAGCAGGAGCAGATCTTCCTGGGCCGCGAGATCGCGACCCATCGCGACTACTCGGAGGAGACCGCGCGGCTGATCGATCAGGAGGTCAAGACGATCGTCGAGACCGGGTTCGACCGCGCCGTCACTATCCTCAAGGAGAACGAGGAAACGCTTCATCGCCTCGCCGAGGAGCTACTCGAGCGCGAGATCCTCGACCACGAAGAGATCGAGCGCATCATGGCCGGCCAAGGACTCGAGCCCATCGAGCCCATCGAGGAGGGGAAACGGGAAGAGCCCTCCGCCACGGAGGAGACGGTCGAAGCGGCGCTCGGCGTCGGCGACGACGCCTCGACTCCCGACACCGCCGCCGCGGCGACGCCCGGGCAACTCGCGGCCGAGGCGACGGCACAGGAGGCGCGTAACGGCCGACCCCCCGCGCCCCGACACGCGACGGTCGCCCGCGCCGGCGAGAGCGAGGAGCCGCTCGCGAGCGACGGCTGAAGACGGCCGTGTTCGTCCCGACCGCCGCCCTGGCCGCCGCCTGGCGAGTTCGGGGACGCGAGCTCACGCTCGGCCGGATACCTCACCTCATGGGGGTGGTCAACGTCACCCCCGACTCCTTTTCCGACGGCGGCGCGTTTCTCGACGGCGACCGCGCGATCGAGCACGGCCGCGCCCTGGCCGAGGCCGGCGCGGCGATCCTCGACGTAGGCGGCGAGTCGACGCGGCCGGGCGCCCAGCCCGTACCGCGGGAGATCGAGCTCGCCCGAACGATTCCGGTCGTCGAGTCGCTGGCGCGGGCGACCGATGCCGTGATCTCGATCGACACGACCAAGCTCGAGGTGGCGCGCGCGGCGCTCGAGGCCGGCGCGGGGATCGTGAACGACGTGAGCGCGCTTCGCTTCGATCCGGCCATCGCGGAGTTGGTCGCCGAGGCCGGCGCCGGGCTCGTGCTCATGCATATGAAGGGCGAGCCGCGGACGATGCAGGTCGATCCGCGCTACGACGACCTCGTGGGCGAGATCGCAACCCGGCTCGCGGCCGCAGCCGACGCGGCGCACGCGGCCGGTGTGGCGCGCGAGGCGATCGTGATCGACCCGGGAATCGGTTTCGGGAAGGCACCAGGCGACAGCTGGCGGCTGCTGTCGGAGATCGGCCGCTTCGCCGCCCTCGGCTACCCGGTCCTGGTCGGCCACTCGCGCAAGTCGTTCCTCGATCCCGCCAAACGCATCGCACCTCGCGATCGGCTGCCCGAGTCCTTGGCGGCCGGGTTGTTGGCGACGCTGAACGGCGCCAGCATCCTTCGCGTCCATGACGTCGAGGCGCACGCGCGAATGCTGGCGGTCTATGAGCGCTATCTGGAGGCCACGCCGGAGAGCCGCGTGAGGGGATGAGGTGTTAGAGCACTGGTCCCGCATGCGCTTCCTCCATCCGACGGTGACCGACATCATCGACATCGCGGTCGTCACCTTCATCGTGTACAAGCTGTTCACGCTCGTCAGCGGGACGCGGGCACTCCAAATGATGATGGGCTTCGTGGTCCTCGTCTTCGCCGCGTACGCCGCACAGCTCCTGAGGCTCGAGGCGCTGAACGAGATCTTCGAAGCCGGGCAGCTCGTGTGGGTGATCGCCATCCTGATCGTGTTCCAGCCCGAGCTGCGGTCAGCGCTGGCGCGCATCGGCCGCTCGCCGGTCCTCAAGCTCTTCGTCAAGGTGGAAGAGAGCCCCGTCATCGCCGAGGTCGTCAAGGCGGCGACCCAGCTGAGCGGCGCGCGGCGCGGCGCCATCATCGCGCTCCAGCGCGAGGTGGGTCTCATGGAGTACGTCGAGAGCGGCAAACCCCTCCACGCCGAGGCGTCAGCCGAGCTCTTGACGACGATCTTCGCTCCCTACACCCCGCTTCACGACGGCGCGGTGATCATCGAGGGAAGCGACATCGTCGCGGCGTCGTGCATCCTGCCGCTGACCCAGTTTCCGGTCTACGATGCCACGATCGGGACCCGTCACCGGGCCGCGATCGGGCTTTCCGAGGAGACGGACGCGGTCGTGGTGGTGGTGAGCGAGGAGACGGGCAACGTCTCGCTCGCCGTCGGTGGGCGGCTCGAGAAGAACCTCTCCTCGGAACAGCTGAGCGAGCGGCTCGAGACCCTTCTGCGCGCCCGCGCGCGCACGCGAGGAGCCGCGCGCACGTGAGAGCGAGGAGCAGCGCGCACGTGAGAGCGTTGCTCGCTCGCGCGGTGAGCCGTATGCTTAAGCTCACCATCGTTTCAAGCCAACCTCGAACATTCCCGCGATAGGAAATTCGACGAATGCGGACGATCAGCCGCGATCGACTCCTCTACGCCGGCCTGACATTCCTGATCGTTTTCGTCTCCTATCTCCTGACGCTGGCCCCCGCCCTCACCTTTTGGGACGCCGGCGAGTTCATCGCCACGGCCCGCATCCTCGGCATCCCGCATCCCCCGGGGGCGCCCCTCTTCGTGGTGGTGGGTCACGTCTTCGGAACGATCCCGCTGCCCGTCAGCTTTGCGGCCAAGATGAGCCTCATGAGCGCGCTCGCGTCCTCGGTGGCGGGTTTCTTCTATTTCCTGGTCGTCAGCCAGATCATCGACCGGATCGATCGACGCCAGGCGTGGGATCTGCCGGCCGCGGTCCGACACGTCGGCGCACTGGCGGCTGTGTGCCTGTCCGCCTGGGGCCTGACGGTGTGGCAGAACTCGACTGAAGCCGAGGTCTACACCATCGCGCTCATGACGATCGCGCTCGTCGCCTTCCTCATGTTCTGGTGGGCCGACCACCTCGCCGAAGGCAAGGATTGGAACCTCCTGCTCCTCGTGATCTTCATGATGGGCTTGTCGGTGGGGAACCATCTGATGGCTCTCCTCGTCATGCCGGCCGTCGTCATCTTCGCAATCGTGGTCGTCTGGCGCGACCATCGCGATTACATCCTCAGCCTGCTTGTCGGAGCGTTGGGTCTCTATCTCGTCGTCATGAAGGGATTCTCGATCGACGGGATCCTCCAGGGCGGTTCGATGATCAACGCGGGCGCGATGCTGGTGGGCCTGCTGGTCCTGGGCGCGGGGATCTGGTGGATGAGCCGGACGGGGTCGCTGCCCTTCTTCGGCGCCACGATCGTCTGTTTCGTGGCGGGCGTTTCGATCATTCTCTTCCTCAAGATCCGCGCGGCTCATGGTCCGGCGATCAACGAAGCGAACCCGGAGTCGTGGCGCGAGCTTCTCGCGGTCATGGCGCGCAAGCAGTACGACATCCGCCCGATCCTCCCGCGGGCGGTCGACTTCCTCCGCTTCCAGATCCCGCTCTATCTCGACTACCTGTTCGGGCGCTTCGGGCCGTTCGAATCGCAGGTCTCGAGTCAGTTCGGGGTTCCGGGTCTGACCCTTCTGGTCGTCGCACTCGCGATCGTGGGATCGGTCTACCACTCCCTGGCCGATCGCACAAGCTGGCTCTTCTTCCTTCTCGTCTTCCTCACGACATCGCTGGGGCTCGTCTTCTACCTCAACTTCCCGCTGGGACAGACCCAGGCGCCCGAGGTGGCGGTCGACCAGCTCGTCAACCTCAACGTTGCGCCTACGGGGCGCGAGGTTCGGGAGCGCGACTACTTCTTCGTCGTGTCGTTCGTCTTCATCGGACTATGGGCGGGGATCGGAGCGTTCGCGATGCTCGGCGAAGCGGCGCGCCGGTCGGGGAGCGCCCTGCGCGGGGCGCTGGCCGTCGGCGCGGCGACAATCCTCCTGCTCATTCCAGCGGCGGTCTTCGCCATCAACCATGACGAGGCGGACCGCAGCGGCAACTATGTAGCCGAGGATTTCGCCTACAACCTTCTCCAGTCGATCGAGCCGTGGGGGATCCTCTTCACCAACGGAGACAACGACACGTTTCCGTTGTGGTACCTCCAGGAGGTGGAGGGGGTGCGTCGTGACGTGGCGATCGTCAACCTCGCGCTCCTCAATACGCTGTGGTACCTGGAGCAGCTCGACCAGAAGGTCTTCACCGCCTCCGATCCACCGACCGAGATGCCGCCGTTCCCGCTCAGTCGACTGGCGTCAGTGGCCGCAGGGCCGCGTCCGACCGAGACCCTGCTCGAGTACACCGGCGGTCCCGACGACCCGCTCATCCAGGTAGGATATGTGATCGAGGAGCCGACGGCGCTCAATATCGGGGGCCTCGAGATCCATCTGCCCGGCAACTCGATCGTTCGCCGGCAGGACATCGGCGTCCTCCAGGTCGTGCGACGGAACCTCGGCAAGCGGCCGATCTACTTCTCGGTCACGGTCCCGGAGGACGGCAAGGTCGGACTCGGCGAATACGCAATCCGCGAGGGTATTGCGGATCACCTCCTCACCCAGTCTCCCGAGGCGCTGGCGAGGGCTGGCCAACCGGTGATGCCGATGCAGGCACCCGAGAAGGCGTGGATCCACGTGGCCCGCACTGAGGTCTTGCTCGAGCAAGTGTACCTCTACCGTGGCGTCGACGACGAAGACGTGTACAAGGACGACACGGCGCGCGCCCTGATCGGCAACTACGGAGCGACGTTCCTCCAGCTGGCTGCCGCCCAGGCCCGGCGCGGGGAGACCGAACCGGCGATCGAGTCCCTCACCCGTGGCCATGAGCTGCTCGGGCGAACCCCCGACGACGAGGCGTATTTGACGAGCCTGATCAACGTCTTCGCCGTGAGCGGCTCCTATGAGCGACTCGACAGCCTTCTTCAGGCGGCCACGGATCGCCGCGGCGCGCCTCTCCAGAGCGAGCTGTACAAGATCGCCGCCTACAACGCGGCCGTGGCCGGGCACTTCGAGGTGGCCCGCCGGGTCCTCGACAAATACTTCCGCTCCGATCCGACCGAGGTCGAGCCGGAGCTCTGGATCGACATGTCGGAGATGGCGATCTTCCGGGCCGACACCGCACAAGCGTTGCGCCTCCTCGAGAAAGCGATCCGCGCCGACCCGGACAACTACAGTGCTTTCGTTCGCCACATCAACCTGGCGCACGCCACCGGCAACGACCCGCTCGCCAAGACCTTCCTGTACCAGTGGGTGAGGACCCATCCCCGGGACACGCTGTCCACCCGACTGTTTCAGGAGTTCGCGAACACCGGCCGCATGCCCGACGAGCTGCTCTGGGAGAAGGTGGGTCGTATCTCGCCCGACTCGGCTGCCAAGCTGGCACCCCCGTTGGTGGACACCCTCGGAGCGGGGAAATGATGGCGGGCGAGGCCCTCGGGGGTGTCGCCAGGGCCGGGCGGGGTTTGACAGGGGCCCGCAGGGGGTTCTATAATGGGGTCGGCCGCCTGACCAGCCACGGCGGGCTCAAGCGTACGTCTCAAATGGAAGCGTAAGTCTCAACCGGAGGAGGGGGCGCTTTTCGAGCCAATCGAGGTTGGGCTTTTCCGAGCGCTTTTTCGCGCATCTCCCGTTCCAGCCACACAGCGGTGGTTTTTCCGATCGGAGTGCACCCTCCCCTATCGGAGAAGGCACCGGTGCGTTCGCGTTCTTCACACTTCTAGGCGTTTCAAGAACCCTAACGGAGGACACCTCATGCAGCAGCCTCGTCTGAGGAAGGTGGCTGTCCGGTTCGCGTTCGCCGTCCTGGGAACGATCGTCATGCTCGCCGTCGGCGGCGGGACGGCGTTCGCCCAGGTGACGGGGAAGGTGATCGGGACGGTGACCGACCA
>JBHEOA010000050.1:0-8329 GCA_046261835.1 Gemmatimonadota bacterium | reverse complement strand
CTGGGGCGAGGGAGTCCTGGGTCAGGTCGGCGACGGTTCGTCCAACTCGACGCCGGCGCGGGGCACACCTGCGCGCTCGGCACGAATGGAAGCCCCTACTGCTGGGGCTGGAACAACGAAGGCCAGCTCGGTGACGGCGCGAACAGGCATCGCTCCGTTCCCGCGCCCGTGACGACGATGGAACGGTTCGTTGGGCTCGCCGTAGGGTTGGTCGCTGCGTATGGGATCCGGAACGACGGGCAAGCGTGGTTGCTGGGGAAGCGACGAGTTCGGCGAGCTGGGCGACGGTGCGACCGGCCTGCGCCGCATTCCGGTCCAGGTCATGGAGCCGTGAGGATTACGACCTCGACGTACGGGTTCGGCCCGCTTCTGGATCGTGGCGCGAAACTGTCGAGGCTTCACAGGTCAACCTCCCAGGTCTGCCCGACGAGGTCACGGCCGAAGCTGTGGTGGGGCTTCTCGCTCACGAGTTGGAACCCGGCGCGCTCGTAGATGCGTCTCGCGTCCACGAGCACGTCGTTCGTCCAGAGCGCGACCTTCCGGTAACCAACGCGCCGGGCGAACCGCAGGCACTCGTCGACGAGCCGGCCGCCGATCCCCAAGCCACGAGCCTTCGGCTCGACGAGCAGCAGGCGGAGCTGACCTACCGTATCGGACTGCTTGACGAGGAACACCGACGCTACGTTTTCGCCTTCACGTTCGGCGATCCAGCAACGCTCGCGCGCGGGATCGAAGTTCTGGATGAACTTCGCGACGATCTCGGCCACCAGCGCCTCGAACCGCTCGTCCCAACCATACTCCTCCGAATACAGGACGCCGTGACGGTGGACGACCCAGCCCATGTCGCCGGGCTGATGCGGCCGGATGATGTACGGCTCATGGCTCTCGGACGGGACCCCCAACAGGCCTTCGATGCTGCGCATGGCCCGCACGAGAGCGTCCTGATCGGTGTTCGACAACGGCACCAACATCGCCTCGACATTGGTCCGAGACCCCAGGTCGAGTCTGGCAAACGCTCTGCGTCCCTTGGCGGTCAGCCTCAGCAGGAACTGGCGTCCGTCGGTATCGGACGGCGTCCTGCGAATGAAGCCGCGCTTCTCGAAGCCGCCGAGAATTCGGCTCAGGTAGCCTGCGTCGAGCCCCAGCTCTCGCCCGAGCTCGCTCGCGATGGCACCCTCGTGATGCGCGACCTCGTAGAGGACCCGTGCCTCCGTCAGGGAGAACGGGGTCCACAACAGGCCCTCTTCGAGGACGCCGATGCGGCGCGTGTAGAACCGGTTGAAGCGGCGCACGGCTTCGACACGCTCGGGGAGATCTGTCTCCACGACAGCCATGATAGTTGCCAGTGTATACTAGTTACTTGCTAGTGTCAAGTAATCTCAGATTTTGGGGGGACGCCGGGCAGGAAGGTCAACCTGACCCGCCGACGCCCGGGTCGAACGCGTCGACGTGGTGCTGAAAGCGCTCGAAGAATCGGCCGACGTGAAGCCCATCCATGAGCGCGTGGTGGACCTCGACGGACACCGGCATCCGCTCGGCGCCTGAATCTCCGCGGTAGCGCCCGAAGACGATCTTCGGCGTCGAGTCGTCGGGATTGCGGCGACGCGCGTGGGAGAAGCTCGTGAAGGAGATCCACGGGATCACGGAGTAGTGGATCAAGTCATCCCGGTCGTCGCGCGGATCGAGCGAGCCCTCCATCCGGGCGCTCCCCAGGGCCTCCCCAGCGGCGGTGGCGAAGGTTTCGAAGTCGGAGGCGAAATCGAAGTAAGCGAAGCAGAACGTCCCGTCGTCGCGCAGCACCGTGGAGCCGCCGTGGACGACGTCGTGGACCACGACTTCCTTTCCCCGGATCCGGTAGTGGAACTCCTCGACCTCGTTGGCGGCACGAAGCGAGAGCCACAGGCTCGCGAGAAAGAACGACGGCCCGCCGGGAGCACGGCATCGGCGCAAGAGAGCGGAGACGTCTACGTCGACGCACACGTTGAAGAAGGGTTGATCGTATTCGAGGAAGAAGCGGAAGTGCTCGCGGCGCGGCCAGGTTTCCAGATCGAGGGAGCGGATCGTCATTCGTCCGGCGGCAAGTATGCCACGCGCCGGGTTGCAACGTCTAGGAGCCTTCGGGCTCCTCGCCCAGCTCCGGCGCCGGGCCGAGCACGTCTTCGATCGTCTCGACGTGGACGGTCCCGAGGTCGAGCGCTCGGATCCCCGGCTCGATCACCGAGCGATCACCGACCACGATGATCGCGACCCGGTCGGGATCGAGATACTGGCGCGCCACTCGCCCGACGTCCTCCGCGCTCACCGCCATGACCTCGTCGATGAAGCTCTCGAACGAATCGAGCGGGAGGTCGAAGAGCGCAAGCTCGGTCATCATGCCCGCGGTCGAGCTCACGGTCTCGAAGTTCTGCGGGAACCCGAGCGCGACGTAGTTCTTGGCGCGCTGGAGCTCGTCGCCGGGGACCGGCTCGAGGATCGCGCGCAGCTCGTTCATGAACTCCACGAGCGCGGAGTCGGTGACCGCCGTCTGGACGTCCGCCTGAGCGACGAACGGCCCCGGCTGGGGTCGAAAGTCGAAGCCCGAGAAGGCGCCGTACGTGTACCCCTTTTCCTCGCGCAGCTTCTGGTTGAGTCGCGAGGTGAAGGAGCCGCCGAGAATCGTGTTCATGACGAGGAGCTCGTGATAATCCTCGGTGATTCGCGGGGCCCCGATCCGGCCGATCCGGATGACGGACTGCGCCGCTTCAGGCTTGTCGATCAGGTAGATCTCGCGCGCCGCCACCTGCTCGGCCGCCGGCAGCTCGACCTCTGCCGCCGAGGCTCCCTCCCAGCTACCGAAGGCGCTTGCGAGAAGGGGCTCGACCGTCGCGCGCGTGACGTCTCCGACCACGATCAGGGTCGACCTCGCGGGATGGTAGTGCGCGGCATGGAACGCCTCCAGATCGCCCGCGGTCATGCCGGTCAAGCTCGCAACGTTCCCCAGGGTGGGACGACCATAGGGATGAGCTTCGCCGTAGAGTACGCCGGCGAAGGCCACCGAGGCGATCGACCGGGGCTCGTCGCGCCACTGCAGCAGCGTCGTCAGCC
Source organism: Gemmatimonadota bacterium (assembly GCA_046261835.1). Classification (GTDB taxonomy): domain Bacteria; phylum Gemmatimonadota; class Gemmatimonadetes; order JACCXV01; family JAHWKZ01; genus JBHEOA01. The sequence continues at coordinate 5,245 of JBHEOA010000050.1, read as the reverse complement.
GCTCTATCCGCTGACGCTCGAGCTCTTCCGGCGGAAACGTGGGTCGAAGCGCCACGTCGGCCATGATCGGAAGCGCTGCTTCGAGCTTGGCGAGCGCCGAGTGCAGCGTGACGGTGCTCGCATGATGGCCCGCGTTCGTCGCGAGCTCGGCCCCCAGGTAGTCGATCTCGTCGGCGATCTCGAGCGCCGACCTCTGCCCCGCTCCCTCGTCGAGCATCGCCGCGGTCATCGCGGCCAGGCCCCCCTTGCCCGGAGGCTCGTGGGCCGAGCCCGCCTCCATCAGAAGGACCACCTCGACGAGCGGCACGCGATGGCTCTCCATCAGCAGAACCTCAAGCCCGTTGGCGAGCGCGAACCTCTGGATCTCGGGCAGGTCGAGCTCGGGGGGCGGACCGAGGTCGGGTGGCGCGGTGCGATCTGGCTGCTGGGCGAGCACCACGCTCGCGCCCGCGAGGAGCAGAACCCACGCGGTGAAGAAGCCGACGGCGCGCCTCACGAGATCTCCCGCTCGGCCGCCATCTCTCGTTGGCCTTCCGGCACCACGCTGAGCACCACCCGCCCATCGTCGGTGAGGTACGTCTCCGCGACCGCCTGGATGTCCGAGGGCTCCAGCGCCTTGTATCGCATCAGGTCCTCCTGGAACCAATCGGGGTTGCCGGTCGCGAAGAAGTAAGCGTTGAGCTGGTCGGCCTTACCGCCGAACCCGCCGACCCGCTCGAGCTGATCGAGGAACGCGGCCTCGTACTGGTTGACTGCGCGCTCGACCTCCCGGTCGGTCGGGGCCTCGTCTTGCAGCCGATCGATCTCCTCTTGGATCACCGTTTCGAGCGCCGGCAAGTCGTGACCGGACCGAGCCGTCGAGACGACACAGAACTGGGACCCGAGATCGCGTGACTGCTGGAACGCCGACACGTCCTGCGCGATCTGGAGATCGTATACGAGCCGCTTGTAGAGGCGGCTGTTCTTGCCGCCCGCCAGGACATTGGCCAGGACGTCGAGCTCGGCATCTCCGGGATCGAGATACCCCGGGCTGAGCCAGCACATGTAGATCCGGGGGAGCTGCACGCGGTCCTCGTGAACCACCCGCTTCTCGTCGGTCAGCGCCGCAGCCGGCGGATCGACGGGCGGAACCGGAGGGCCCGCGGCCACGTCCGCGAACCACCTCTCCACCAGGCGCTTCGTCGCTTCAACGTCGATGTCGCCCGCGATCGAGAGCGAAGCGTTGTTCGGACCGTAATACGACTTGAAGAACCCGACCACGTCTTCGTAGCTCGCCGCCGTCAAATCATCCATGTAGCCGATCGTCGGCCAGCGGTAGGGGTGTCCCTCGGGAAAAAGGTTCTCCCCCAGGAGGATCGAGGCCATCCCGTACGGGCGGTTCTCGTACGACTGTCGCCGCTCGTTCTTCACCACGTCACGCTGGCCGTCCACTTTGGCCGGCGACATCGCGTCGAGGAGGTATCCCATCCGATCCGACTCCAGGAAGAGGGCGAGCTCGAGCGCGTTGGACGGAACGTTCTCCCAGTAGTTGGTCCGATCGGTATTGGTCGAGCCGTTGTTGTCTCCGCCGGCCGCCTCGAGCAATCGATCGAACTCGCCTTCGGGAACGTGACCCGACCCCTCGAACATGATGTGCTCAAAGAGATGCGCGAACCCCGTTCGGCCGGTTCGCTCGCGCCCCGACCCCACGTGGTACCACATATTGACGCTGACCATCGGGATGGCATGGTCCTCGTGCAGGATCACGGTGAGTCCGTTGGGCAGCGTGAATCGCGTGTAGGGGATCTCGATGCGGGCTTCCTGGGCGGCCGCCGGAGCGGACGGGATGAGCACGAGAAGCGCGAACAGCCAACGCCTCATGATCGAATGCCTCCGTCGGAAGTGGAGTCACGGAACGTAGGAAAAGGACGCGAAGCTCCGAACGGGCGTTCAACCCGGCGCCTATCGTAGAATCTACACCCGAATGAGCTTACCCGAATCGAAGTCCATCGTTGCCCCGACTCGCGGCGGAGTAGGACCTCACGACCAATGACTCGAGCCCCGGAATCCGACCCGGAGTAACCCATGCGCCGATCGACGTTCGTCGTGCTCGCCCTCTTTCTCCTGTCCCCCGCCGCGGCGCTGGCCCAGCATCGCGCCGGCATCGCCTTCGCGTTCTCGACTCCGCGCGGGGAGTTCGATCGCAACACCGATACGGGTTACGGCCTGGTGGGCTGGCACCGCTATCCCCTCGGGAGAGCGCTCTCGATCGGCGCTAACGGGGCCTTCCAGACCTACGGCAGTACCGACCGGCGGGCGCCGCTATCGCCCACCATTCCCGACATCCGGGTCGACGTGGAGACGACCAATAGCACCGCCTATCTTCAGGGGGCCCTCGAGCTCGAGGCGCCGGTGGGTGCGATCAGGCCGTACGGTCACCTTGCCGGCGGGTTCGGTTTCTTCCAGACCACGACATCGCTCAAGGATCCTGACACGGACGAAACGATCATCTCGGCGACCAACCAGAGCGACTGGAACTGGATGTGGGGAGCCGGTGGCGGTCTCCGCTTCCGGGTTCACGAGGTTCCGCGCGAGCAGCGGGCGCCGATGCGAATTTACCTGGACCTCGGCGCGACGTGGCAGAAAGGCGACGAGGTCGAGTACCTGCGTGAGGGTTCTTTGGTCACCGACGAGGGCGTGGTCGACATCGACAGCCAGCTGGTCCGGTCCGAGACCGAGCTCGTCCTGTATCGTCTCGGCATTCACTTAGAGTTCTAGAAATGAGCGCTCAATTGAGAAGTGTGCTTCTCTGCCTTCTGATCTCCCTCGCCGGCGCCGGTGTGCTCCGCGCCCAGGTCGAGTGACACCACATTCTCTTCGCCGACTCCACGACGATCTCGGAAGAGGATCAGCGAGCGATCGTCGAGCAGCTGGGATTCACCGTCTCCGCCGATGGAACCGCCCTCGAGGCCCCGGATTGCGGGCCGATCTACGCCACCAAAGAGGAAGTCGATCGCGCGCATCTCGGCTTCCCCGCCGGTGGGTGGAGAAAGCTCGAGACGTCGAACCAGGGGTTCCCGGATCTCGCGTTCGGCGGGCCGGGCTTCTGCGAGAGCGTCTGGCGCTGGGACGGCACGACCTATCAGCATCACCGAAACGAAGCGACAGAGCCGGGTGTGTGCGACAACGTCGGTTCGGACTAGGACGCGCTTTACAGCGCGCCTCAGCGTAGCGCGCCACTAGACGAGCGGATAACTTAGGTCTCGTGGCGGACAAGGCAGGGGTCATCGAAGTGCAGGGCTCGGTGGAGGAGTGCCTTCCGAGCACGATGTTCCGCGTACGGCTCGACAACGGGCACCTCGTTCTGGCGCACATCTCGGGCAAGATGCGGAAGAACTACATCAAGATTTTGACGGGTGATCGGGTCACCGTCGAGCTCTCGCCCTACGATCTCTCGCGTGGCCGCATCACCTACCGCTTCAAGAACTGACCGTTGACCATCTCCCGCGCGTGCTGTTAACCTGCACGCGGGTCGCTACTCGAACAGACCATGATGGAGGTACGTACCGTGTTCCTCATGCGCGGAGTCGTCTTGCTCGCCCTCGGTCTCCTCGTCCTGACCGTGAAGGCGCCTGCGGGCGTCGAGCAGGAGTTTAATCTGACGTACACGCGATACCCGCTCGACGCTTCGGGCGAGGTCGATCGCGATCAGCCCCCGATGCGCTTCTGGTACAAGGGCAACCGATCCCGCACCGACATCATCATGATGCAGGACGGCCAGGCGCAGCTCTTCCAGAGCTCGATCCTCGATTGCGACAGCTCGCGAACCATCACAATCCAATGGCCCCAGCGTACCTACACGCTGGAGACGTTCGAGGAATACAAGCGGAAGCAGGAGCAAGCGATGCGCGACGCGGCGCGCATGGCGGGACAGGCGGGAATGCCCGCCGGGCGTCCGGCTGAAGGCACGACCGGCGGAACGGTCACTATCAGCTCGGTCTGGCGCGACAGCATGCTCGATGAGCAGCGGTTCGGCTTTCCGGTACGATGGGCCTCGATGGTCCTGGAGAGCGACGCATCGGAGGACGCCTGCTATCCCCAGGACACGCGGATGGAGGTCCACTATTGGGTGGTCGATCTCGACCTACCCCTCTGCAGCCCGCCGGCCGTTGCCGACGGTGGTGTCGCCGCGATGGGTCCGGCGGATGGCGGATGTCGCGACCGGGTGGAGCAGAAGTCGGTCGGGACGCCGCCGTCCCTCGAGTTCATCCTGCGGCAATGGATGGTCGGTGAGGACGGGAGCATCACCGGCTTCGAGGTCATCGACCTCTCTCAGGAGGAGCTGGCCGACTCGTTGTTCGTCCCGCCGGCCGGATTCCGCCAGGTGGATCCTGGGGCTATATACGCAGCCGGCCTAGGGCCCGGGGCTGCGGGACCGGAGGCCGCGCCGCCCAAGGCGGCCGGCGCGATCCGCGTCGCGGTGGCCGTCGGGCTCCCCTCGGGCGCTCCAGCCGCACCGGTGCAGGTGGCCGCCGACGTCGCCGAGTGGATTCGTGGCCAGGGCCTGGACGCAGTGCATCTAGCCGCCGGCAACCGCCAGGCGGCCTTGGCCGAGGCGCCGGGCGTCGAGGCCGACTACGTCCTGTTCTACGACGTCGACAAGGCGGAAGCCAAGGTGTCGGGCCGCGGGATGCTGGGTGGGATCGTGGGCGGCGCGATCGGCGAGCGTGCTGCCGGCGGCGCGCTGCAGCTCGAGGTCGAGGGAGCGTACGAGCTCATGCGTCTCGACGGCGAGCGAGTCGCTGACGGTGAGATCGAGGAGAAGGAGCGGGCCGAAGACCCCCAGGCCCAGCTGGTCGAGATCCTGGAGGGCGCGGCAGCCGAGGCGATCGCGGCGATCCCGCGCTGATCCCAGCCAAGGTCGCGGGATCGGGTTGCGTCATCGCTACATCTTGACCAAGTAGCTACTTGTGGCTACAATCGGACCCATGATCGCTGTCGGCGTCCGCGAGCTCAAGAATCGGCTCAGCGAGTACCTCCGTCTTGTCCGCGCGGGGGAGGCAGTCCTCGTCACGGATCGCGGCCAAGTCGTGGCCGAGTTGCGACAGCCCCGTAGCGATGGTGAGCGCCGCGATCTGCCGGCGGGTTTGATCGAATTGGCCCGCCGGGGCCTCGCCACTCTCCCGGAATCCAAGCCCGAAGGTGTCGACCTCTATCCACGCCTTCCGAGGCTCGTCGACGACGGGACGGTCCAGCGGATACTCGA
>JBHEOA010000049.1:0-7244 GCA_046261835.1 Gemmatimonadota bacterium | reverse complement strand
GAGAGAAGATCCGCCGGCGCGGGCTCCTCGGTGGGAGGCGCGGCGGGGAAATCGAGCTCGATCCAGGGGTCGCGCCGCTGGGCGCCGAGGACGCCGCTCCGGGTGTGGAACTGGATCGAGTTTCCCGGCGCGACCTTCTCTTCCTGCCAGAGCGCGTGCGCGCTCGCCAGGGTCGCGTGCCCGCACAGGTCGACCTCGACCTCCGGCGTGAACCATCGGAGGTCGAACCCATTGTTCTGCGCCTCACCTTCACTTTCGCGTGGTGACACGTAGGCGGTCTCGCTCACGCCCATCTCGCGGGCGAGCGATCGCATCCACGCCTCTTCGGCGAGGCTCTCGAGCAAGACTACCACCGCGGGACTGCCGGCGAAGGGGATTTCGGTGAAGGCGTCGATCCAGAGCGCTACGGATCCCATGGGCCACTACGATAGCCTGCCCCGCGCGCGTTATCTAGCTTGACTCCATGATGGCACACTCGCTTCCCGAGATCACTCCGCCGATCGAGGATTACTTGAAGGCGATCTACGCGGTCGCGCGCCAGGGAGAGGAGGGTCGCGCCACGACCTCGGCGATCGCCGAGCGGATGGAGGTCTCGGCCGCCTCGGCCACCAACATGATGCAGAAGCTGGCGGAGATGAAGCTCGTCGAGTACCGGCCCTATCATGGCGTCGCGCTGACCTCTGCGGGCGAGAAGATCGCCTTAGAGGTGATCCGCCATCACCGGTTGATCGAGCTCTATCTGGCCGAGGCGCTCGGCTATTCGTGGGACGAGGTACACGACGAGGCGGAGCGGCTAGAGCACGTGATCAGCGAGGAGTTCGAGGATCGGATCGACGCCATGCTCGGTCATCCCACGCAGGATCCCCACGGTGATCCGATCCCGTCGAAGTCGGGGCGCGTTCCGAGCGACGCCGATCGCCCGTTGAGCGAGGTTCCCCCCGGCGAAAGCGTCGTCGTGCAGCGCGTCTACGATCGGGACGGCGCGGTCCTGAGACAACTCGCTTCGCTCGACCTCGTTCCCGGAACGCGCGTCACCGTGGTGGACCGTTCCTCCGACGAGATGACGCTCCAGCGCGAGGGCAAGCGGATGACCCTCGTCGAAGCGCTCGCCCGCAAGGTCTTCGTCGACCGCGGACTCTGACCGGAACCCCCATTTCGGCCGCCCGGGGATGTACCACGGGATGCGTTGACCGACTCCCATGATCTGTGGTATGCTCTCCCCGACAGGAATCATTCCCGTTCAGGAGTCATTCGTGAAGGTCGAGTTCCCCCTCCACTTCATGCAGCAGGGCGAGCGCGGACGCATCGCGGGGATTCGCTGGAACGAGGAAGACGCGGAGCGCCGACTCATGGAGATGGGGTTTAAGAAAGGCGAGCGGTTCGAGGTCGTGGCCCACGATGCCGAGCGTGGCGTGACGGTCCGGATCCGGGACCGCGAGATCACTCTCGTGCCGTGGCTCGCTCCTGTGATCTACGCCACCGAAGAGGAGTAGGTCCTCTCACCACGGAATCTCTGGCGCGCCCTCGAGATGGTTGAGGTAGCGCGCGCAGACGAACAGCCAGTCACTCAGGCGATTCACGTAGGGTAGGACGGTCGGGGGGAGGTCCTCGGCCTCGAGCGCGACGATCGCCCGCTCCGCGCGGCGGCACACCGCTCGTGCGGCGTGGAGGAGCGATCCCGAAGAGCCGCCCCCCGGTAGGATGAACGAAACGAGCGGGGGAAGCTCCGCCTCCCAGGCGTCGATCTCGCGCTCGAGCGCAACGGTCGCGCTCTCCTCGAGCACGAACTTCTCGCCTTTGCGCCGCGCGGGGTTGGGAGTCGCCAGGATCGCGCCGAGCACGAACAGATCCTTCTGGACGCGCTCGAGCGCCTGCCGCACCGCGGTATCGCCGACAAGCGCTCGTACGACCCCGAGCCAGGCGTTGAGCTCGTCGACCTCGCCGTACGCCGCGACCCGGGCGTCGTTCTTCGGGACGCGCCCGCCACCAAAGAGACCGGTCTCCCCCGTGTCGCCCGTCTTGGTGTAGATCTTCAACGCGATGTCGCGCTCTGGGGCGACCGCGAAGCCGCAAGCGGGACCATCGGCAGATCGACGACCTCGGCAGCGCGCCCCTCGGCTGTCGTCAAGCGTATTCCGGCGTCGAGGTAGTCGCGCTGGACGTAGGCCAGCGCGATCGATCCCAGGACCGGACTCCTGCCGCTCGCCGTCACGGTCGCGACACCAGCTTTGTCGGGGGCCTCGAGCTTCGCGCCCGCGGAGAGCGGGTCCCCTTCGATCCTGAGCCCGCGCAGCTCCTTGGCGGGACGGCCACGCACGTGCAGGCGCGCGATGACCTCCTGCCCCGGATAGCATCCCTTGTCGAAGCTCATCGCGTTCTCTGTCGGCGCCTCGAGCGGGATCGTCTCCTCCCCGAGCTCGCGGCCGAAGACCGCGATCCCGGCCTCGATCTGGAGCACCGTCCACGCCTCTACGCTTCCGGGCTCGGCCCCCGACGCGAGCAGCGCGTCGCGAACGTCCGCGATCGCCGCCGCGGGCACCCACAGGTGGAAGCCACTCTCGCCGGTGTCGCTCCAACGGACGACTCGAATCTCGGCCGCGCCACCCGTCCCGGTCTTTGGCGCGCCCCCGGCGTTGCCCCCGGCGCGAGTCTTCACCGTGGCCGCCGCATGGGCTCCCGGCTCTTCGGATGGCACGGAGGCACCGACACGCTCGAGCGCGGTCGCGCTCTCGGGACCCTGAAGCGAGAGGAGCCGCCACTCGCTCGAGCGCTCGTCGAACTCGACTTCCTGACCGAAGTAGTACTTGCGCAGAAGCTCCATCAAGGCCCCCGAAGAGCCATCCGCGCACTCGAGCCACAGCTCGCTCCCCGTCTCACACGCCAGGAAGTCGGCCACGATGCGCCCTTTGGTCGGAGTGAGCGCGAACGAGCGCCGGCCCTGGCCGGCCTCCATGTCTACGACCTTGTTTGTAACGAGAGAGTGGAGGTAAGCGCGCCGATCGGGGCCGGTCAGGACGATGAATCCCGCCGCGCACTCGAGCAGGGCGCAGCGCTCGCGCGCCGCATGCCAGGCATCGTCCAGAGTTGGAGCAACGAGACTCGCCATCGTTGGCGAATCTACCCGCGGCGCAACGCCACCTCCAACGTCGCGAGAGGGGCAACCTGCCAGGCCGCGAGGAGCGCATCGTCGTCGCCCCACTCGTCGCACTGGAGGACCCGCGCCCGAGCGCGTCCCTCGAAGCGGTCGGCGGCGAAAGGCCAGGGGTCGACGCGGCCTTCGACGAACCAGATGCTATCGCCGCGCCGCTCGCTCGATACGCGGTCGTAGCGGTAGATCCCGGTCGCCTCGCCGTAGAGGAGCGCCATCGGTCGGCTCTCCCACGTCGTCCAGTCGTGGCACAGCGCCAGCGACAGCGCATCGAGGAGCTGGAGCCAATCGAAGTTCGCCTCGAGGACGTGCGGATGGAGTGCCTCGCGCGGCACCCGCGGCTGCGCGCGCGACAGGAACTCCGCCCGGCGCCCGACCTGACCGGTGACCCAGGCGATAGCGCGCGGATTGTCGTCGTGGTCGTGAAACGAAGCGAAATGGCGGCTGACCATCCAGCCGGCGTAGGGATCGGCGGCCGAAACGCGCGCGACCGAGCGGTGCGCGACGCCGATGGCCTCACCGAGCGGATAGTTGCGATACGTGCGCGGGCCTCCGTGCTCCGGATCGAGCGTCGGGCGGTCGTCGAGCTCCGCCCAGCCCGCGTCGTGATTGCCGATCGCGAAGATGACCGACTCGGGGGGCAAGAGCGGCGGCACCTCGCTCCCGCCCCACGCGCGCGCCAGATCCCCCGATAGCGCGGCGTGATCCATCTGTCGCAGGCAGAGGAGGTCCTCGCCCACCTCGCGGGAGATCACCGCGCACCGCTCGGTGCGAGAACGAGCTCCGTCGCGCCCCCCGCGGCCACCGGCTCGCTCGTCGCTTCCCAATCGTCGGGGCCGGTGGTCATCGCGTTGCCGTCGCGGTCGAGCCGCGCCGATACCGCGACGCGCTCCGGGAACTCCGTCCCGGGGATCATCGCGTCGCGGGGACCGATCTCGATCGACAGCGGGAACGAGGGCGCCGGAAGCCGTCGCACGGCGAGGGGCGGCCCTGAGGTCACGCCGGGTGATCGGACGAAAAGGAACAGGACGTCGGTCGAGGCGACGGCCTGATCGGGGCCCGCCGGCCACTCCAACGTGACGGCGATCGCCGCGGGGTCGGAGGGTGCGCCCGTGGGAGCCTCGCCGATCGCGCCTGGCGGGGTGCCGGAGGGCTGCATCGAGCCGCCGGCCGGCTCCGCTCCCGTGGCCAGGAGCGGCCGCTCCCGCTCGCGCTCCGCGTACTCCTCCTCGGGAGTCACCCGCTGGCTGCACGCGATCGCGACGAGAATCATGGTGAGAGCGATCCCGGCTCGCATGGGGCGACAAGATAGCCTCGCATCATCACGCGAGCGTCTGGCCGGACTCGCGCGCTTCGACGTATCCTCGAATCATGCTCTCCGAGCGCGTTCTTTCTTCCCTCCGTGACGTCACCGACGACGATCGAGTTCTCACCGCTCGAGAGGACCTCCTTACCTACGCCGCCGACGCCACGCCGCTCTTTGGCCATCCGCCGGGAGCGGTAGTCGTCCCGCGCGACACCGAGGAGGTCGCGGGAATCGTCGAGCTCGCCAACGAAGAGTCGTTCACGATCGTGCCGCGCGGCGCTGGAACCGGTCTCTCCGGCGGCGCCGTGCCCACGCCGGACGCCGTCGTCCTCCTGCTCAATGGGTGGAACCGGATCCTCGAGCTCGACGAGGCGAATCTGACGGCGTGGGTCGAGCCCGGCGTCATCACGGCCGATCTTCATCACGTGGTCGAGGAGGTGGAGCTCTTCTATCCGCCGGATCCCGGCTCGATGCGGGTGTGCACGATCGGCGGCAACGTGGCGGAGAACGCGGGCGGGCTGCGGGGGCTCAAGTACGGGGTGACCAAGGATTACGTTCAGGGCCTCGAGGTCGTCCTGCCGACCGGCGAGTGGGTGCGGATGGGTGGCAAGGCGGTCAAGGACGTCGCCGGCTACAACCTCAAGGACCTGATGGTCGGGAGCGAGGGGACGCTGGGGATCTTCACCCGCATCCTGGTGAGCCTGATTCCCCGACCCCGGGCGACGCGAACGATTCTCGCGACCTTCGCTGAGATGGGCTCGGCGGGCGACGCGGTCGCAGCGATCATCGCTGCGCGTATCGTCCCCTCGATGCTCGAATTTCTCGATCGGACGACGATCCAGGCCGTCGAGGCGTATGCGCGCCTGGGTCTCCCTCAGGACCTGGGGGCGCTGCTCCTCATCGAGGTCGATGGCCATCCGCTGGTCGTCGACGAGGAAGCCGACGCGGTGGCCCGGCTCTGCAGAGCGCAGGACGCGATCCGCGTGCGACAGGCGACGACGCCCGCCGAGGCGGAGGACCTGCGAACCGCGCGGCGGGCGGCGTTCAGCGCGCTGGCGCGGATCGGCCCGACCACGATCCTCGAGGACGCGACCGTTCCTCGCAGCGCGGTCCCGGCGATGCTGGCCCGCATCCACGAGATCGCCGAACGCCACGGCGTCACGTTCGGGATCTTCGGCCATGCCGGCGATGGGAACCTGCATCCCACGTGCGTGACCGACGCGCGTGACCCCGCGGCAATCGCACGTGCCGAAGCTGCGTTCGAGGAGATCTTCGCCGCCGCGATCTCGCTCGGCGGCACGATCACGGGCGAGCACGGCGTGGGGATCGCCAAGCGACGCTTCCTGGAGCGTCAGGTGGGCGATCCCGCGATCCGCTTCATGCGCCAGATCAAGCGCGTGCTCGATCCCAACCAGGTGCTGAACCCGGGCAAGATCCTCGAGCCTCGCCCTCGCTGCGAGCACCCTCCGCTCGGACACCCGCGGTTCGTCGAGGCGACTGCGTGAGCGACGCGCCGGCGGCTCCGGTCGCGCCACCGGTCGGCCTGGTCAGCCACCTCGATCCGCGCGACGACCTGCTCGCGCAATGCATCCAGTGCGGCATGTGCCTGCCGACGTGCCCGACCTACGCGCTGACGCCGTTCGAGAGAGCCAACCCGCGTGGTCGGATCGGCCTCATGCGCGCGGTCGCTCGCGGAGACCTGGACGTCGACGATCCGGCGTTCGCGGACGCGATGTACTACTGCGTGGGCTGTCGCGCGTGCGAGACCGCCTGCCCTGCGGGGGTCGAGTTCGGTCGGTTGCTCGAGGACGCTCGCGAGGCCGTGGAAGCGGTCCGGGCCGAGGGTCGGCCGGACGATTTTCCACGCGATCTTATCCTCGACCGACTTCTCCCCTTTCCCGGACGGTTGCGCTTCGCGGCGCGACTCGCGCGCGTATACCAGCGGACGCTCGGTCGAGTTGGGTGGTGGCGGCGGCGACTCGCGCGCCGGCCGCGCCTGGCCGCGCTCGAGGCGCTGGCGCCCGCCGTGCCGCCCCAGGGACGCCGCTGGCGAGTCCCCGGAGTGGTCGAGCCGACGGCGTTCAGCGCGAACGGCAGCGCGGCCCGCGAGCGGGGAACCGTCGCGCTCCATCCGGGGTGCGTCCAGTCGGTCCTGCTCCCCGAGATCAACGCCGACACGGCCCAGGTCCTGGCCTACAACGCGTGGCGCGTCGTCGTCTCCGACGGGTTTCGCTGCTGCGGAGCCCTCCACGCCCATCAGGGCCGCATGGTGGCGGCGCGGGGCCTCGCACGCGACAACATCGTTGCATTCGAAGCATCGGGCGCCGAGGGGTTGGTCTCCAACGCCGCAGGCTGCGGCGCACACCTCAAGGGATATGGCCACCTCATGGAAGGGGATCCCGACTGGGCCGGCCGCGCGACGGCGTTCGCGGCCCGTGTGGCCGACATCTCGGAGCTTCTGGCGCAGGAGGGGATGCGCCGGCCTCGGCGACCATTCTCGCTCAAGGCGACCTACGACGACCCCTGTCACCTGATCCATGGCCAGCGCGTCGTCGACGCGCCACGCATGCTCCTCAAGGCGATCCCCGGACTCGAGGTGCTGCCCCTCGGCGAGTCGACGTGGTGCTGCGGCTCGGCCGGGATCTACAACCTGACGCATCCGGATGCGGCGGCTGCGCTCCTCGAGCGCAAGATCCGCCACGTCGTCGCGACCGGCGCGGAGCTGGTCGTGACCGGCAACGTCGGGTGCATCCTGTGGATCGGGAAAGGCTTACGGACGGCGGGGTCGTC
>JBHEOA010000048.1:0-5862 GCA_046261835.1 Gemmatimonadota bacterium | reverse complement strand
CGGGCGATCGTCGGTGGCAAGGCTCGGCTCGGCGGCCGTCGCGTCAAGCCGGGCGCCTCTATCACGCTCGGCGACATCGTCCAGGTTCGCAAGGGTCCGTACGAGATCGAGCTCGTCGTCCGCGGGATCGCGGAACGGCGCGGCCCTGCTCGCGTCACTGCGGGACTCTACGAGGAGAGCGCGACGAGCCGGGCCGCGCGAGAGGCTCTCGCCGCTGCGCTCGATCGCCAGGCATCGATCGAGTATCAGGGCAAGGGGCGACCGACTAAGCGCGACCGTCGGCGACTCGATCGTCTTCTCGACGAGTGGATCGACGAGCAGTAAGCTTGGCCCGCTGATGCAATTCGCATCCTCACTGAGACTCTTTTTGGTGATCGTCGTTCTCATCGTGCCTCAGACAACCCGCGCCCAGCGCCTCGTGCCTCAGGACGCAACCCATCTCGCCGAGATTCCCGTCGTCCAGGAAGCCCTCCGTCGCATTGCAGAGACGGAACCGGCCACGATCGAAGACCAGATCGCTCTGTGCCAGATCCCCGCTCCGCCTTTCGAGGAGGGGATGCGAGCCGAGGCGTTCGCCGATCGGATGCGCGAGCTCGGATTGGAGCGCGTGCGTGTCGACGCCGAGGGAAATGCGATCGGCGAGCTCGATGGCGCAGCAGCGGATGCGCCCGTCGTGGTACTGGCAGCACATCTCGACACCGTCTTCCCCGCTGATACCGATGTAACGGTGAGGCGCGAAGGGTCGATCCTGAGAGGTCCGGGGATCGGCGACGATTGCCGTGGGCTTGCGATCGTCCTCGCTGTCGCCCGCGTGGTCCGAGAGACGCGGCTTCCTACTCGGGGAACCCTCGTCTTCGTGGGGACGGTCGGCGAGGAAGGGCGCGGCAACCTCCGTGGCACGCGGCATCTCGTGGACGAGGAGATGGCGGGGCGGATCGACGCCTTCATCGCCGTCGACGGCGCTGGGCTGGACCTCACCCGGGACGCGGTCGGTAGTCGTCGCTACCGCGTGGTCTTCAAAGGGGCCGGCGGCCACTCCTACGGCGACTTCGGGATGCCGAACCCGATTCATGCGCTGGGCAGAGCGATCAGCAGAATCGCGGACCTGGACGTTCCAAGAGTGCCCAAGACGACCTTCAACGTCGGCGTCGTCGAGGGTGGGATCTCGGTCAACGCGATCGCCCGCGAAGCGGCCATGGAGGTCGACCTGCGCTCGATCGATCCCGCCATTCTGGCCGATTTGGATCAGCGAGTCCGGGGTGCGGTCGATGCGGCGATCGTGAGCGAGAACCAGCGGACGAAGAACGACATGCGCATCGCGGTCGAGTGGGTCGAGATCGGGACGCGGCCCGCCGGGAGCCAGCCCGACTCCGCGGCCATCGTACAGGCGGGCGTCGCGGCCGCGCGCACGCTCGGGTTCGAGCCACGTCTCGAGGCCGGATCTACGGATGCGAACACAATGATCGCGGCCGGCATTCCCGCGGTCACGATCGACGGAGGCGGCAAGGGTGGGGGGAGCCACTCGACCAGCGAGTGGTTCGATACGACCGATAGCCACCTCGGCACCCAATGGGCCCTGCTCTATTCCCTCTCCCTGGTCGGAGTCGGTACGCCCTTCGCCGACTGATACTCGCCTTCGAGTGGAAGGCATCGAGCCAGACCCCTCGATTAGCGGCTTCCCTCTACGGCATCCATGAACTGGGTGAGCCGGTCGTCGTCGAGCAGGCCATTCGTTCGAACGCCAGTACAGACGTCGACCGCGTAGGGACGGACTGTCTCGATCGCCTCCCGCACGTTCTCCGCGCGCAGCCCGCCGGCGAGGAGCACGGGTATGTCGACTGCCTCGCGGATGCGATGGCTGATCTGCCAGTCGTGAACGCGGCCGGTACCCCCTAACTCTTTGATCGCGAGATCGGGTCGCCCCGAGTCGAGGAGGAGCGCGTCGACCAACGGCGCCGCGTGGATCGCCTCCGCCACAGACTGCTCGCCGGCGACGTGGACAACCTGAATCAGCGCGATGCCGGGGAGCGCTTCGCGGAGATCGCGCATCGCGTCGGGCTCTACCCGGTCGACGAACTGGATCGCCCGCACACCGCATCGTGCCTGCTGCTCGGCGATCGCCGCGGGGTCGGTGTGCGCGGTCAGTAGAACCGACGTCACCCCAGGCGGCACCGTGGCCGCGATCTCGGCGATCTGCTCCTCGGGGATCGGGCCCGGACCACTGGGCATCGCGGACACGAGGCCGATGAGCGACGCCCCACGCGCAACCGCTAGCCGCGCTTCGTCGACGCTTGCCATACAGCACGCCTTGACGCGGGTCGTGGCCATTCAGACGATCGGCGCTTCGATGCGCGGGTGGCTTCCCACCGGTCTACCGTAGGCGCGGAGCCGTGGATGAAACGCGAGGCCGCTGGCTACCAGGATGACTGGGACGACCGCCGCCGCGGCGACCTGCGGGCCGATCGCGTCCCCGAGCACGCCTGCGCCCAGGACGCCGATCGAGCCCGCGGCCCAGGCGAGTCCCATGACGATTCCAGACGCGAGGCCGGCGCTGCGCGGTGCGATCTCGACCGCCATGACGATGAGCGGGGGGAGCGTGGCCTGATTGACGGCGCCCGCTACGGCGGCGAGAGCGAGTCCCGCCGCTCCGACCGGGTAAAGAAACGCGAGGACGTGAGTCGGAAGAGCGAGCAACGTGAGCGCCGCCAGGAGTCGGCGTCGATCGAGCCGATCCGCGAGGAGCCCGCCCGAGAGCGTGCCGACCGCTTGACCTCCCAGATACGTCGAAAGGAGTAGAGCGCCCCGGGCCTCGCTGCCGCCGCTCTCGGCAACGATGATGGGATCGAGCGTAAGGAACAGGCGTTGGAGAAAAGCGCATAGCGCGCTGATGGCGAAGATGACACCCAGCGGACCGCCGAGGAGCTGCGCGATCCGCGCGGGGGCGGCCGATGTTTCGCTGTGCGGGCGCGGAGCGTGTGCGGGCAGGATTCGATGGACGACGAGCACGACGATGAGCATCGGCAACATCGCGACCCACAGCCCCTCGAGCCCTCTCCACTGCACCACCCCGACCGCGATCAAGGGGCCCAGGGCATAGCCGGTCGCGCCGCCGAACGAGAAGATCGCGTGACGTGTCCCTCCGCGTCCGGGATCGCCCGCGCGTACCGCCATCGTCGCACCTGGCGGATGGAACGCCGCGCTCCCGAGCCCGCCCAGCACGAGCATGAGAAGGAGCACACCCAGGTTGGGGGCCAGTCCGATCGAGGATAGAAAGAGCGCCATGGCGAGCGGTCCGAGGAGGACGAGCCACCGCTGTCCACCCCGATCCGCGAGGTGGCCGAGTGCCGGCTGGGCGACCGAGGCGGCCAGCGCGAGCGTCATCGTGAGGGTTGCCGCGAGCGTGATGGACAGGTCGAGCTTCGCCATGATGCGCGGAAGGAGTGGATGGAGGAACGAGCTGTAAGCGTCGTTGAAGCCGTGAAGGATCGCGACCGTGATCGCGACGAGGAGCGGGCGCTCGAGCGAACGGTGAGTCACCGTCGAAGGCCTGCCGCCGCGAATCAGCTCTCGCCCTGGAGGACGCCCATCTTCCGGAGGCGCATCTCGATCGCCCGAGGGCTGCGCTGGTGATCGCTGGCGATCGCCTCGATCGAGTCGCCGCGGTCGAAGCGCTCCCGGATCTCGCGCTCCTCGTCGGTGGACCAGGGCTGGAACGCCTTGGGATTACGCTGGCGCGCGGCGGCGATGACCTCTTCCCTCTCGGCGTCGTCCGGCTCTCCCAACTGCAGCTGGGCTTCCTCCGGCGGAGGCTCCATCACCCCCGGTAGCCGCTTACGTGCATGCTTGGGCGGGCCTTCGTCCACCTCGCCGCGCGCGACTTTGGCGAGGCCTGTTGCGCGAAAGACGCGGCGCAGACCCTCTATGAACCCAGCCAGCTCCTCAGAGTCGCCAAGGGTCAGCGAGCAGATCTCCTCGCCGTCCTCCTCCTCGCGGATGACGAGGCGCCCCTCCCCCGGCTCGGCCACGAAAACGAACGTCCGGCCCCCGCCTTCGACCTTGACCTCATGCCGCTCCGAAATCTGCGCCACGATCGAATCGGTCCCTCAGGAGAACGGTTTCTTCATGAGCCATGCCCCCCGTCGCGCCGGGGCGAGCCGGATCGTTGACAAAGGCTGCTCTTCTCTTCCATAGTCGCGCTGGAGCGATGTTATCTGAAGAAGCCTGACAGCGGTAGCATCCCGCGGATCATGCCTGGCAGAGACGACCCTGGTCCTCCCCCCTTCACCGGTCCCCTCAACCGGCGTGGAGCACTGCGCCTCTTGGCCGCAGGGATCGTCGGTCTTTCCCCTATCGTGCGATTCGCCGGCCCGCTTACCGGACTTCCCTCGCTCGCTCGAGGAGGTCGTTGGCCCGACCGTTCGTCAGCGCCCAACATCCTCTTCATCATGACGGACGATCAGCGTCAGGACGCGATGAGCGCGTATGGCAACATGATCTTGAAGACACCGAGCATGGATCGCATCGCGGCCGAGGGCATTCGATTCACCGAGGCGTTCGTGACGAACTCGCTCTGCGCACCGAGCCGCGCCTCGATCTTGACCGGCCTCTACTCCCATGCACATGGTGTGATCACCAACGGCGACGGCCCCCAGTTCTACAACGGCCCGGGCCTGCGCGAGGACCAGCCAACCTTCGTCCAGCAATTGCATGGCGTGGGGTACCATACGGGACTGGTGGGCAAGTGGCATCTCAAGTCCAAGCCCCGAGGGTTCGATCAGTGGGTGATCTTTCCCTGGCAGGGTGAGTACGAAGATCCGGAGATGACCGCCGGGGACACGTGGCTGAAGCTGCGCGGGCACGCGGACGATGTCGTTGGCGACCAGGCGCTCGCCTTCCTACGCGCGCGGCCTAAGGAAAAACCCTTTTGCCTCCTCTACCAGTTCAAGTCGCCGCACCGGACATGGAAGCCCGCCTCGCGCTTCGCGAATGCCTTCGCCAACGTCGAGATCCCAGTGCCGCGCACGTTCGAGGACCGCCTGGCCGGCCGGCCGGAGGCGCTCCGGCACGCGGAGATGGCGCTTGCCGACATGCCTGACTACCGGGACCGGGTTCCAGCGACGCTCCCACCGGAGGAGCGGAAACGACGCAACCTGGAGATCATGGTCAAGGACTATTACCGCGTGCTCCTATCGGTCGACGAAAATGTCGGACGGGTGCTCGACTTGCTTGATCAGGATGGCCTGGCCGAGAACACGATCGTCGTGTACACCTCCGACAACGGCTTCTTCCTTGGCGAGCACGGCCTCTACGACAAACGTCTCATGTACGAACCGTCCATCCGGGTCCCTCTCCTGGTTCGCTACCCGGCGCGCTTCACGCCGCGGGTCGATCGACACCACATGGTGCTGAACGTCGATGTCGCGCCGACATTGCTCGAGCTAGCCGGTGTACCCGTGCCCCCCGGCCTCCACGGTCGGAGCCTGGTGCCGTTACTCGCCGGCGCACCAGTGCCCTGGCGCGACGCGTTCCTCTATGAGTATTACGAGTACCCGGCCGGGCACTGCGTGCGGAAGAACCGCGGGATCCGTACCGCGCGCTGGAAGCTAATCCACTTCTTCGAGCAGCCGGAAGAATGGGAGCTCTACGATCTCGAGAGCGATCCGGACGAGACCCGAAACCTCGCCGGGTTGCCGGAGCACGCAGATACGGTGGCCTCTCTGCGTGCACGGATGGAGGATCTCAGGCGTGAGCTGGGGGACATGGATCCGCCGGGCCCACGGCCGGTCGCGCCGGGTTGCAAGGACGGCGTCAGCACAGGGTTCCCTCCGGCGGGGCAGTGACTGGGCCACGCGATCATGCACT
>JBHEOA010000047.1:0-3257 GCA_046261835.1 Gemmatimonadota bacterium | reverse complement strand
GCTCAAGCCGGTGCTGAAACGACCGCGGCCGCCCGACCGCCTCTCAGTAGGTCGGCATGCGCGGGTCGATCTCCTCGGCCCACGCCTTGATTCCGCCGCGCACGTTCTTGAGCCGCGCGAACCCCGCTTGCTGAAGCTGTTGGATCGCCTTGGCGCTGCGCACACCGGTCTTGCAGTGGACGTAGTACGTGCGCGCGGGGTCGAGCTCGTGCATCCGAGCCGGGAGCTCCGAGAGCGGGATGAGCTGGGCGCCGTCGATGTGGCAGATCGCCCACTCGTGCGCCTCGCGGACGTCGAGCACGGTGATCTCCTCGCCGCGGTCGCGTGCGTGAGCGACGTCTTGAACCGAGATCTCTTCGATCCCCTCGGCCGCGCCGGGGCCGGCGGGCCCGATACCGCAGAACGCCTCGTAGTCGATGAGCTCGCGTATGGTGGGATTCTCCCCGCAAACCGGACACTCAGGGTCCTTCTGCAGTCGTAGCGTCCGGAACGACATACCGAGCGCGTCGACCAGGAGGAGCCGGCCGATCAAGGGCTCGCCGACGGCGAGGATCAGCTTGATCGTTTCGGTCGCCTGGATCGTGCCGAGCAGCCCCGGCAGGATGCCCAGCACGCCGCCCTCGGCGCACGATGGAACGAGGCCGGGCGGCGGGGGTTCGGGATAGAGGCACCGGTAGCACGGCCCGCTCGGAACGGCGAAAACCGACGCCTGACCCTCGAAACGAAAGATCGATGCGTAGACGTTGGGCTTCCCCGTCATCACGCAGGCATCGTTGACGAGGTAGCGGGTCGGAAAGTTGTCGGTCCCGTCGGCGATGATGTCGTAACCGTCGAAGACCTCGAGCGCGTTCTCGCTCGAGAGCCGTGTCTCGTGGGTCTCGATCGCGACGTGCGGGTTCAGGTCCTCCAGCCGCTCGCGCGCCGACTCGAGCTTCGGACGACCGACGTCGGAGCTGCCGTGCAGCACCTGGCGCTGAAGATTCGACTCGTCGACGACGTCGAAGTCGACCAACCCGATCCTCCCGACGCCTGCCGAGGTGAGGTACAGGGCGAGGGGCGAGCCGAGCCCACCGGCGCCGATCAGCAGCACGCTCGCGTGCTTCAGCTTCTTCTGCCCTTCGAGCGTGACCTCGGGCATGATGAGGTGCCGGCTGTAGCGGCGGATCTCCTCGTTGGTGAGCTCGACCTCCTCGAGCTCGGTAGGCGACCCGCCGACGACCGACGTCTCACCCGTGAATGGCGCTCCGCCCGCGACCGATGGCACGATCGAGACGACATCGCCTTCCGCGACCACGGTGGCGTCGCGCTCGCGGTAGCGGATGTCTTCGTCGCCGACGTAAACGTTGACGAAGTTTCGAAGCGAGCCGTCGTCGGTGTATAGATGGGGCTTGAGGCCCGGATGGTCGCGGACGAGCGAGGCCAGCGCTTCGCCCACGGTCCGGCCTTCGACACGGACGCGCGCGGCGTTGCCGGCGTGGGGCCGGAGCGGAGTGGGGATCAGGATGTCGGGCATGGTCTCCTCACGATGCGGGTTCGGGGATCGGATGATCGACGTGCTCGAGCGCGAGCGAAACGAATCGCGACCGGTCGTCCGCCAGGATCCAGCCGGTCGCCTCGCCCGCGCCCTTGGTTCCGACGGTCACAATGACGTAGGCGATCGACGGCCAGCCGTGCTCGCGATCGAATTCCGAAGGGCACGCAGGCGCGTCGGGATGAGAGTGATAGAACCCCGCGATGTCGAGGCCGAGCGCCGCCGCTTCGCGCTCGGCGACGCGGTACGCCTCGGGGTCGATCAAGTACCGGGTGCGCGCCAGATCGGCGCGCCGGTTCTCCGCAGGAAGCAGTGTGCGCACCGTGAAACGCCGCGCAGCAGAATCGGGCTCACCGAGCAAGAAGCCGCACACCTCGTGCGGGTAGCCGCGCTCGGCATGCCGCCGAATTGCGTCGAGAACGGACGGCGGGAGCAGGATGCCCCCCGCCGGGACCTCCGCGCCCACGCTCACGCTCCCGCGCGGGTCTGCGCTTCGCGCGCTCACTTCGGCGTCTCCTGCCAGAACGCTTGATCCAGGTACATCCGGCCGTCGTCCGCGAGGACGGTCACGACCACGCCCTCGGAGAGGTCTCGCGCGACCTCGTGCGCGGCGCGCACGTTGGCGCCCGACGACGTGCCCACCAGGAGACCTTCCTCGACCGCCAGCCGCCGCACCATCGCCTGGGCGTCTTCGGTGCGGATCTCGACCGTGCGATCGGGCACCGACGGATCGTAGATGGCGGGCCGGAACGCGGTCGGCAGGTGCTTCAGCCCTTCGAGGCCATGGAAGGGCGAGTCGGGCTGGACGGCGACCAGCTCGACGTCGGCGCGGCGGCTCCTCAGAAATCGCCCGGTCCCCATGAGCGTCCCGCTGGTGCCGATCCCGGCCACGAAGTGGGTGATCCGCTCCCCCGTCTCCCTCCAGATCTCGGGTCCCGTCGTGTCGAAGTGCGCCTTCCAGTTGGAGGGGTTGTGGTACTGGTTGGCGAACCAGTAGCGGTCGGGCCGCTCGGCCGCGAGCCGATGGGCCTCGCGATAGGCCCCCGCATGGGACTCCTGTGGATCGGTGAGAACGAGCTCGGCGCCAAGTGCCCGAAGCGTCCGAATCCGCTCCCCGCTCGCGTTTGCGGGAATGCACAGGACGACGGGGTAGCCGAGCGCGGCGCCGATCCAGGCGTGGGCGATCCCGGTGTTGCCGCTCGTCGAGTCGAGGATCGCGCGATCTCGTGTGAGATCGCCGGTGCGTTCGGCGTCGCGGATCATGCGGAGGGCCGGGCGATCCTTGACAGAGCGGCCGGGGTTGAGGTGCTCCGCCTTGGCCCAGATCTCGACCGGCGCTATGTCGCGGTCGATCGCGCGGAGCCTGAGGAGCGGCGTATCGCCGACGGCCTTGAGGAGGCGAGACGACGCGCGGGTTGCGGAGATCGTCGCAAGGGTCACGAACTGGCAAGCTATAAAAGCCGACCAAAAGAGTCCAGAATCGCGACCCGCTCAGGCTTCCGTCAGGCGGCGGGCGATCTCTGCGGCTACGTCGAAGGGCTCGTCGGGTGCGTCCTCGAACCGCCGCTGGAGCGCATAGGCGTCGCGTTCTAGCGGGATCGCGCCGTAATCGCCCTCCGCTATCTGAGGCTGCGAAGAGGGTGCCCGCGGGGTTCGCGGCAGCTGAAAAACGGTGGGCGGATGCTGTACAGGCAGCCGCCTCTCCGCCGTATCTGTTTATGAGTCT
>JBHEOA010000046.1:0-35303 GCA_046261835.1 Gemmatimonadota bacterium | reverse complement strand
GGGCATGGCGTCGAACATGTTAGAGAGCCCTCGATGGACCCGTCAACGCGATCGTCCGGGCTGACCGAGAGCGCGGTTGTGCGCCAGCCTGAAAGCATCATCGTTGCAAGGTTATACTAGGTGGAACGACGATCGCCTGTGGTCGCAGGGAAGGATGGATCTCATGGCGACTATGCAGCAACTATCCCCATTACAGTCATCGCGGAAATGCTCGGGGTACCGATCGAGAACCTGGCGGGATTCCACTACCTCACGGACGCCGAACGGTTCCGGTTCAGAAATGACCTGAAGATGATCATTGCGGCCCGTCGCTTGGAGCCGCGCGACGATCTCATCACCGCGTTGGTAAAGGCTGAACAGGACGGCGACCGTCTTTCCGGGGAGGAAGTGCTCACCATGGCCTACTTGCTCCTCATCGCCGGGCACGTGACAACGGTGAACCTGATCGGCAATGGCACCCTCGCGCTGTTGCGCCACCCCGACCAGTTGGACATGCTGAGGCGCAATCCCGCGCTCATCGAATCGGCTGTCGAGGAGCTGCTTCCGTTCGACGGACCGGTCGAGCTGTCTTCTCGGTTCTTCGCCGCCACCGACATCGAGCTGAGCGGTACATTGATCCCGCGGGGTGCGCAGGTGCACGTGATCATTGCCTCGGCAAATCGCGACGAAAATAAGTTCCCGAACCCGGACACTCTCGATATCACGCGCGACGCGCGCGCCCATCTCGCATTCACGCAGGGCATTCACTACTGCCTCGGCGCGCCGCTCGCACGAATGGAGGGCCGGATCGCCTTGCTAACCTTGCTTCAGCGGATGCCCCAGCTCGAGCTCGCCGTCGCGCCGGAGCAGTTGGTTTGGCGCCGCGATCCGATCCTGCGCGGCATGAAAGAGATCCCGGTCCGCTTCTAAGCGATCACCACGGCCTACCGATCAGGCGGGCCGAGATGGTCCTAGCTCAGCGGTCGGGCAGCGAAGAGAGGAGGCGGGCGGTGTATTCGACTAAAGCGACAACGCGCTCGTACGGCATGCGCGTAGGACCGATGACCCCGATCGTTCCGCGGACGTTGCCCAGCTCGTAATCGCTCGTGACCAGACTGAAATCGACGAGCGGTGGCACGCGATGCTCGCCACCGATCGAGATCATCAGACCGTCGGCGCGCCGGCGGCGCAGCGCATCAGCCAGAACATCCTTGCGTTCCGTCAGCTCGAGGAGTGACCGCAGCCGCGCGCTGTCGGCGAACTCGGGCTGCTGGACCAGGCCTGAGGCGGGGCCAAGGCGGAGGTCCTCCGACCCTTGCTGGGCGGCGAAGAGGGTCTCACCCTGCTCGAGAAAGATGTTGAGGATATCGGCGTGCTCGGCCGGAGAGTGCGCCAAGCGGTCGCGGTAGGTCTCGCGGACTTCCGCCAGCGTCAATCCCGCCAATCGCTCGGTCAGGAAGCTCGCCACCGTGGACAGCGCCTCGTCCGAAATAGCGCGTGATCCTTCGACGAAGATCGTCCGTACCGGTCCCGTCCGAACGGCAAGGACCAGCAGAATCCGTTCCGACGAAATGCCGATCAGGTCGATTTTCTCGAGGATCCCCTCCTCGACCCGGGGGGAGAGACCTACCCCGAGCTCGTGGGTGACGACCGAGAGGGCGCGAACGGCGCGCGCCAGGAGCTCCTCGCCGGCAGGCGGCGCCGCCACCAGCGTAGCCGTCAGCCGCTGTGCCTCCTCGGGCGATGGGCGTTCGATCCTCATCAAGGCGTCCACGTAATAGCGGTACGCCTTGTCGGTCGGCATGCGCCCGGCGCTCGCGTGGGGCTGGATCAGGAATCCCTTCTCCTCGAGGTCGCTCATCGTGTTGCGGATGGTCGCCGCCGAGACGCCGAGATCGTAGGAGCGCGCGATCGTGCGCGATGCCGCCGGAGCGGCGGTCTCGACGAACGTCCGGATCACGGCCTCGAGGACGAGCCGCTCGCGAAGAGAGAGTTCCGATTCGGGCATTGCGAGTCGACGTTATGACGTGACGGCGGCACCGTCAATCGCGAGTCGTTCGAGCATCGCATCGAGAACGGCGAAGCCTCGCTCACTGCAGGCGATCCGACCGCCGCGCTGCACCAGGAGCCCCTCAGCCTGCAGGGCCCGGACCACGTCCAGCCCCCCTCCGTGCGCGATCACGGGATGATCGGCCGACACCCCTTCGAGCGTCCGAAGACTCAGGTACAACGTCTCGAGGTTCCGCTGGGCCGGGGTAAGCATCTCCACGAAGGCGCGTGGATCTCCCGCCGTCGAGAGCGCTTCGGCCCAGGTAACGAGTGAAGCGACGTTGGCCCAACGGCGGATGCCGTCGAACGAGTGGGCCGCGGGCCCCACACCCAGATAGGGAGCGCTTGACCAGTAGACGGCATTGTGCCGCGCGCGACGAGACGTTCCCGACCTCGGATCGCGGCGGGCAAACGATGAGACCTCGTAGTGCTCGAACCCCGCCCGCCGGGCGACATGGCACGCGGCTCGATATTCGGCAGCGCAGGCCGGCTCGGGAGCGACGAGCCGTTCCCCCGCCCGGGCGCGTGCGTCGAAGGCGGTGCGGGGCTCCAAGGTCAGCCCGTAGAGTGAGACGTGCGTGACCGGGAGCGCGAACGCGAGCGCGAGATCTCGCACCCACGCCTGCCGTCGTTCGATCGGGTCGACGGGGAACGCGAGGTTGAAGATCAGATCGAGGGAGACATCCTCGAAGCCCGCTTGCGCGGCGCTCTCGACCGCGGCGCGTGCCTGGGCGGCGTCGTGCTCGCGCCCCAGAAAGTGCAGGCGCCGGTCGTCGAAGGACTGCGCGCCGATCGAGACACGGGTGACCCCGCGTTCGCGCCATTGCAGGAACCGCCTGGCGTTCGCGTCATCGGGGTTGGTCTCCACCGTCCACTCGAACCCTTCACCGATCGGCGCGACCCCCAGACACAGATCCGCCAGACGATCGAACGCCTGGGCGGAGAGGATCGAGGGAGTCCCACCGCCCAAGTAGAGCGTGCCGAGCCGCACGCGCTCGAAAGCGCCCTGCTCACGCCACCGGGCGAGCTCGCGTCCGATCCCGTCGAGATAGAGCGCCTCGCGCGCGTCGTCGTGTCCCAGGTTGTAAAAGTGACAGTACGGACACTTGCGCGCGCAGAAGGGAACGTGGACATAGAGGTGGAGGGGGCGGGCCATCAGCCGTGCAGCTCGGGGCGTGGGCGGCGTTCGGGACGACCGTAGCGCTGACCCCCGTGCGCGCGGACGAGGCCCGACAGCTCGAGCTGAGTCAGCTCGGCCAGCACATCGGGCATGGGTGCCGCGATGCGAGCCGCTAAAGCCTCGGCCGGCATCGGCGTCTCGTCGAGAGCACTCAACAAACGGCGCCGGAGCGGTCGTTCGTGCGCCGCGTGGGCCTCGGTTGCCAGAGACGGCGTTTGGCCCTCTGGATTCCAAGGCGTTAGTTCGGAAACCGGAGGTAGGCGAACCAGCTCATCGATCACGTCTTCGGCGGAGAGCACGGGGCGCGCCCCGTCCGCGAGGAGACCGTTGACGCCAGCAGCGTTGGCGAGGAGCGGGTGGCCGGGGACCGCCATCACGTCGCGCCCGGCGGCGAGTGCGTGACGGGCGGTGATCAGAGCGCCCGACCGGCCCGACGCCTCCACCACGACGACGATGCGCGCGAGCCCCGCGATGATGCGGTTGCGGAGGGGGAATAGATGCTTGAGGGGCGCAACCCCGGCGCGGTGCTCCGAAAGAAGGCAGCCTTCTCGGGCGATCCGCTCCACGAGCGCGCGGTTGCCGAGCGGCGCGGCCACGTCGAGCCCGCCGGCGAGGACTCCGACGGTGACCCCACCGGCGCGCAACGTGGCGCGGTGCGCGGTGGCATCGATCCCTCGCGCACAACCGCTGACCACCACGACGTCGCGCGCGGCCAGGCCCGCCGCGAGTCGCTCCGTCATCTCGATTCCCAGCGGAGTCGCGGCGCGCGAGCCCACGATCGCGACCGCGGTCCGCGCGAGCCATGCGACGTCACCGCGAACCCAAAGGAAGGGCGGCGGATCGGCGATCTGCTTGAGCAGCGGGGGATACGCCGGATCGTCGCGGGCGAGCTTGATCATCCCGACTCCCGCGTCGCCGGGTGTGCCTCGACTCGCATCTGCCCCTCTTGAAGAGCGCGCGTTCGCGCTTCTTGAAGGATGCGCCACAGCGCTTCCAGGAGCTCACGCAAACCGCGGCCGGTGACGGACGAGACCGCGTGCACCTCGCTCGCACCCGGGAATTCGATCCCTTCCGGCGGCTCCACCAGGTCGACCTTGGTCCAGGTCACCACGCGCGGCAACGCGAGGAGTTCCGGCGACCAGGCGCCCAGCTCGGCGATCAGGGTCTCGTATTCCGCTTCCCCATCGGCGGTCTGGACGTCGATCAAGAGGCACAGCACGCGCGTCCGCTCGATGTGCCGAAGGAACCGGATCCCCAACC
The DNA here is from genome assembly GCA_046261835.1 of Gemmatimonadota bacterium. Lineage (GTDB taxonomy): Bacteria > Gemmatimonadota > Gemmatimonadetes > JACCXV01 > JAHWKZ01 > JBHEOA01. Next base: position 30,835 of record JBHEOA010000046.1, on the reverse strand, counting down.
CTTTTCCTTCTGAGGCCCCCTCGATCAGCCCCGGAATGTCGGCCATGACGAACGACCGCTCTTCGTCGAGGCTGACGACGCCGAGATTCGGTGTCAGGGTAGTAAAGGGATAGTCGGCGATCTTCGGGCGCGCCGCGCTGACGCGTGACAGAAGGGTCGACTTGCCGGCGTTGGGACTTCCGACGAGCCCCACATCGGCGAGGAGCTTGAGCTCCATAACGATCTCCCGTCGCTCCCCTGAACGCCCGGCTTCGGCGTGTTTGGGCGCGCGACGGGTCGCGCTCGCGAAGGCGGCGTTGCCGCGACCGCTCCGACCGCCGCGAGCCACGATGACGCGCTGGCCCGGCTCCGTCAGGTCGGCCACGAGCTCCCCGGTTTCCGCGTCACGCACGATCGTCCCGGGCGGCACCCGGAGTACAATGTCCTCGCCCTCGGCGCCGGTACGGTTGTTTCCCGAGCCGTGGGTCCCGCGACCCGCCGCGTATCGCGTCTTGTAGCGGTAGTCCTGAAGAGTGGAGAGGTTGGAGTCGACCTCGAGGATGACATCGCCACCCTTGCCGCCGTCGCCACCGTCAGGGCCGCCCCGCGGGACGTACTTCTCACGACGGAACGACACGCAGCCATCGCCGCCCTTGCCGCCTTCGACGGTAACCCTCGCCTCATCGATGAATTGCATCGACCCTCATCCCATCCTCTCGATGATCGCGGTGGCGAACTCCGAGCACTTCACCTCTCTTGACCCCTCCATCTGCCGTGCCAAATCGTAGGTAACAACCTTGTCGCGGAACGTCGCCTGGAGCGCGTTCTCGATCCGCTCCTTCACCTCGTCCCAGCCGACGTACTGAAACATGAACGCTCCCGATAGGATGAGGCTTCCAGGATTCACCTTGTCCTGACCCGCATACTTGGGTGCGGTGCCGTGGGTCGCCTCGAAAACCGCGGCGACGTCGCCGACATTGCCGCCGGGGGCCATGCCCAGGCCGCCGACCTGGGCCGCTGCCGCGTCCGACATGTAGTCGCCGTTCAGGTTGGGGAGGGCGATGACGTCGTACTCCTCGGGCCTGAGGAACAGCTGCTGGAACATCGCGTCGGCGATCCGGTCCTTGATGACGACCCGACCCTCGACATCCTGGCCTCCCCCTGAACCGTCATCGAGGTCGCTCTCTTTGATCGTGCGGTCGGCGAACCGCTCGGCGGCCACCTCGTAACCCCACTCGCGGAACGCACCCTCGGTGAACTTCATGATGTTTCCCTTGTGGACAAGGGTCACCGAGCGCCGCTTCTTGTCGAGCGCGTACTGGATCGCCGCCGCGACGAGGCGCTTGGTGTTCCGTTCGCTGATCGGCTTGACCCCGATCCCTGCGTCCTCGGGGATGTCGGTCCCCATCTCACCGTTGAGGAACGCCCGCACCTTCTTCTGCTCCGGTGTACCGACCTTCCACTCGATCCCCGCGTAGAGGTCTTCCATGTTCTCACGAAAAACGATGACATCCACCTTCTCCGGCTCTCGCATCGGCGAAGGGGTCCCTTCGTACCAGCGGCAGGGGCGGACGCAACAGTAGAGCTCGAGCTCCTGTCTCAGCGTGACGTTGAGCGATCGGATGCCGCCACCCACCGGAGTCGTGAGAGGGCCCTTGATGGCCACTTTGTAGTCGCGGATCGCTTGCAGCGTGTCGTCCGGGAGCCAAACGCCTTGCCCGTACGTCCTCACCGCCTTCTCGCCGGCGTAGATCTCGAACCATTCGACGCCTCGATCGCGCCCGTACGCCGTTTCGACCGCCGCGTCGAACACGCGTCGCGCGGCGTTCCAGATCTCCGGGCCGATGCCGTCGCCTTCGATGAACGGGATGATGGGCCGGTCGGGAGCCCGAACCCGAAAGGCCGACGTGTAGTCGACGACCTCGCCCGCCGCAGGAGGCGTCAGTCGGTCGTACGGCATCGCCCGCTCCCTTCGCATTGCAAGTTTGGAGGCAGACCCCCACACCCGCGTCGCCGCGCCAGACGGCGCGCGAAACGTCGATCTTTCGACACGGCTTCGGGGGGTCGCGGAGCGCCGGCCGCCGCCGGACCGCCTACCGCTCGTCGATCGGGACGTACTTCAGGTCGCGCTTGCCGACGTACTGAGCGCGCGGCCGGATCAACCGGTTGTTCGCGTATTGGGCTTCGACGTGGGTGCACCAGCCGGAGATGCGCGAGATCGCGAAGATAGGGGTGAAGAGGTCGACCGGGATCCCGAGCGCGTAATAGGTAGAGGCCGAGAAGAAATCGACATTGGGGTCGATCCCCTTCTCCGCCTTCATCGTCGAGAGGAGCTTCTCGCTCAACTCGTACCACCTGGGCTGCCCGCTCCGCGCGCCCAGGGCCTTGGAGAACGCCCTTAGGATCGGCGCGCGCGGATCCATCGTCTTGTACACGCGGTGACCGAATCCCATGACCTTTTCCTGGGCGGCGAGCTTCTCGCGCACGAACTCGGCCGGGTCGATCTTCCGTTCGTCGATCTCGAGGAGCATCTCCATGACCGCCTGATTCGCGCCGCCGTGGAGCCGGCCCTTGAGGGTCCCGATCGCGCTCGTGATCGCGGAATGGATGTCAGACAAGGTGGCCGCAGTAACGCGCGCGGCGAATGTCGACGCGTTCATGCCGTGTTCGGCATGGAGGATCAGGCAAACGTCCATGATCCGCGCGTCCTGCTCGTGTGGCGTGTCTCCCGACAACATGTAGAGGAAGTTCGCGGCGTGGGAGAGATCTTCGCGTGGTTTGACAGGCTCGTCGCCGTTTCGGATCCGATCGAACGCTGCGACGATCGTCGGGAACTGCGCGATCAGACGCACCGCCTTACGGCGGGTCGCTTCCTTCGATTCGTCGATTCCGTCGAGATCGAACATCGCCGCCCCCGAAATCGCGGTTCGGAGGACCGCCATCGGCTCGGTGTCGGTCGGAAACTCGTGGATCATGTCCATCACGCGCTCGTCGATGGCGCGCTCGACGACCAGCGCCTCCTCGAACCGTTCCAGGTCCTCGCGCGTGGGAAGCTCGCCGTCCAGCAGGAGCTTCGACGTCTCTTCGAAGGTCGAGTGCTCGGCCAGATCCTCGATCTGGTAGCCGCGGTAGACGAGGCGGCCGTTCTGCCCGTCGACGTACGAGATCGATGATTCGGCGACGACGACGCCTTCGAGTCCGGCGACGACTTGGGGCGGCGAAGGTGCGGTGGTCGTGCTATCTGCCATTGAACTCCGAAGCTATCCAGCACTGCCGAGCGCGGCAAACCATCGTCGATGTCGCGTCAATGGAACCGGCACGAGCGCAGCCGCGCGGGGATTCACCAAGGAGGCGTTGGCACAGGAGGGAGCGGAGACCGTTCTAACGACGTCCATCGCCGAGCCGCGGTTTATCTCCGATCCGATGAATCTTCAGGAGGTTCGTCCGCCCCGCCATGTCCAGCGGTGCGCCGCACACCAGTACGATCACGTCACCGCGCCATGCGAGACCGCCGCGGACGAGCCGTTTCTCGGTCTCGAAGATCAACCGGTCGATCGTGTCGGGGATCTCCATCTGGAGCGGCGTCACGCCCCAATTCAGTGCCAGGCGGTTACGGACGTGACGATTCGGGGTGAACGCGATCAGTGGAGCGCTCGGACGGTACTTGGCGAGCAGCGCCGCCGTCGCGCCCGATTGCGTGAAAGCCACGATGTACTTGGCCTCGACCTCCGCGGCGACGAGAGTGGCGGCGTCGCACACCGCGTCCGAGAAATCCGGCGCCCGCTTGGGGCCGTGCAGCGGATGCCACGGCGTCCGCTCCACCTCGATCTCGGCGGCGACGATGATGCGCTCCATCATGGCGACCGACTCGACGGGATGCGCCCCCACCGCTGTCTCGGCCGACAGCATGACAGCGTCCGCGCCGTCGAAAATCGCGTTCGCCACGTCCGATGCCTCCGCTCGTGTCGGCCGCAGGTTCTGAGTCATCGACTCGAGCATCTGAGTCGCCACGATGACGAGCCGCTTGGCGGAATTGGCTTTGCGGATGATCTCCTTCTGAAGGATCGGCACGCGCTCGGGAGGCAATTCCACGCCGAGGTCGCCGCGCGCGATCATGACGCCGGCAGCCTCGCGCAGGATCTCGTCGAGGTTCTCGACGGCCTGCGGTTTCTCGAGCTTGGCGATGACCGGGGTGTCGGCGTTGCAGGCCCGGATCTCTTCCTTGAGGGCCCGCAGGTCCTCTCCACGACGCACGAACGAGAGCGCGACATAATCGACGCCATGCTGACAGCCGAATCGGATGTCGTGCCGATCCTTTTCGGTCAAGGCCGGTGTTGAGATGGCGACGCCTGGAAGGTTGATCCCCTTCTTCTCCTTGAGGACACCACCCTCGACGACGCGCGTACGAACTACCTCATCGCTCTCGACCTCTTCGACCGACAGCACCAGCCTGCCATCGTCGAGGAGGATCCGATCACCCGTCTGGACGTCGTGCGGAAGCTCACGGTAGGTCGTCGTCAGCATCGTCTGCGTGCCCTGCCCATCGGCGGCTCGCACGCGCACGATATCGCCGGTTCCCAGCTCGACGGCGCCACCTTCGATCGTGCCCAAGCGGATGCGGGGACCCTGAAGGTCCTGCATGATCGCCACCGGGCGGTCGAGCCGGTCCGATGTCTCGCGGATCAGCTGGATGACCCGCGCGTGTTCGTCGTAATTGCCGTGCGAGAAGTTGAGCCGCGCGCAGTCCATCCCAGCGACCATCAGCGCCTCCAACCTCTCCGGGCTCTCACTGGCCGGACCGATAGTGGCGATGACTTTACTCCTGGTCGGACGCACGGTCGTGACCGCGGTCTTAGGGGCTCGCGTGGTGGTCTCAAGCGTCTCCATCTCGCGTCGTAATGTAGGTCCGTTCTGTTGCCGCCGCATGACGCGGTCGCGTAGTTTGTTGTGCGACTTGGGGCTGTAGCTCAGTTGGGAGAGCGCCTGAATGGCATTCAGGAGGTCGTCGGTTCGATCCCGATCAGCTCCACCAACCTGATATCCAATTCCCGCAAGATCGTCGGTTGAAGCGCGCACCCCGTTTCCGGCAGGGTGCGCAGCAACAGCCACCGGTCCGCATCGAAGCTTGCGACCGCGATCGGAGGGCCAACCGTTGAGATCGCCTGCTCAGATGTCGAGTCTCCTGTCCAGGTTCCTGCCGTTGTTGCCCGCGGCGCTCCTGTGTCTCGTTGCCGTCGTCCAGGTTTACTTGACCCGCACCCAGTTTCTCACCCCCTGGAAGGGCGGGGGCTTCGGGATGTTCTCGACCACCGACTTCACGACCCGCGTGATTCGGGTCTGGATCACAACACCCGAAGGCACCCGGGAAATCCCGCAGGCATACCAGGAATCACCCGCTGGTGTGAGAACGGCGCTCCGGGCGGTCGCGCATCCATCCCGGCGCAACATGCGAAAGGCCGCTTGGTCGGCCGCCTCGACCCAAAGCGCGGAGGGAGTGGACATCTCACGGGCTCGCATCACGGTTTCGCGCACCGAATACGATGTCGAGACCCTTGCCCCAGACCTCCGGCCGCTGCGGGATCGTGTCTTCGAGGGGGGTGGCTCGGAGCGTGCTCCATGAGGAGCCTCGTTCGACCCCACCCCGGAAACGGGCTGGAAGGAGCGATGCTCGCTCTCCGCCTTACGCTGCTCACGGTGCTCCTCGCCGCTGCGGAGCCCGGGTTAACTCGCGTGGTGATCCTCCTGCTCGTCCTTCCCGCTTTGCTCTTCCCTTCCGTTCTGCGTACCCCCGCGGTTTGGCTCGGAATCGCCATGGTCATCGCGATCTCCATCATCCACCAATGGCCGCTCGCGGACAATCACATCTACCTCATCGTTTACTGGTCTCTCGCCGTCTTCCTGGCACTGTGCTCCCGACGTCCGGACGAGTTCTTGAGCGTATCCGCCCGCTGGCTGCTCGCTTTCGTGTTCCTATGGGCCACGATTTGGAAGGTCGTGCTCTCGCCGGATTACATGGACGGACGGTTTTTTCGGGTCCAGCTCTTGACCGATACTCGCTTCACGCCAGTGACGAGGATGCTCGGTGTCAGCGAGGAACAGCTCGCCGAGAACCGGGCCTATCTGCAGCCCGTGCCGGCACGACGGACCGTCGCAAATCCGCGCCTGGTGGAGACCCCCGCCCTGCGACTTACGGGCAAGTTTCTGACCTGGTCGACGATCCTGTTGGAGGCGGCTGTCGCGTTCGCCTTCTTGCTACCCTGGGGGAGATTCACCGAGCGCATTCGGCATGGCCTTCTCCTGACGTTCTGCGTGGTGGCCTATGCGATCGCACCCGTGGCCGGCTTCGGCTGGATCATCGCGGCCATGGGCGCGGCTCAGGGACCGGAGCACCGACACCGGCTGCGGGCCGCCTACGCCGTGGTTTGGTTTCTCATCCTCATCTACAGCGAAATCCGATGGGGTCGGCTGTTGTTCAAGCTCGTGGCCTAGGGCTGGACCCATCGCGGGACGTCCCGCTAGCATGACGGCGATGGCTCGTATGTCGCGCGAGGAGTTCGAGCGCCAGGCGGTGCTGTACGCGATGGGAGCGCTGACCGCCGAGGAAGCACGACGCTTCGAGGCCGAGCGCGCCCGTCGCGGCGTCGAGGGCGAGCGGCTGGAGCAGGGCGTGCGGAAGGCGATCGACCGGGCGGGTGGGTCGCGCGGTCTCGTGCCTCAAGAGCGCGAGGCCTTGACGGCTGTCACGGCCCGACCGGTCGGTTCCCCTTCCCCCGGTCCCTGGATCGCGCTGGCGATTGCATTCGCGGTGGCGTCAGCCGGCGCGGTCGCCTGGGGCTTGAGCGAACGGTCGCGTGCCGAGGAAGCCGTTACGCGGAACGCGACTTTGGTCCGCGAAGTCGCCGTGCTCCGGTCCACCGTCGAACGGAGTCAAGCGGCGCTCGCGCGCACCCCGCCCGTCGGTGATGTCGTCTCGCTTCTGGCCGCTCCGGATCTCGTGATCGTTCCGTTGGCTGGAAGCTCGGGCGCCTCGGGTAAGATCCTGGCGGTCGAGGGCCAGGGAGCGCTCTTTGTCGCGCAGGATTTGCCATCCCTCGCCGCTGGGGGTACGTACCAGTTGTGGCGTCGGAGGGGCGAGGTCACCGAGCCGTCCGTCCCCCTGGGAAACGCCCCGCGGGGCTTTCTTCTTTCTCTCTTTTCGGACGACTCGTTTCTGATCGGCGCCGAAACCCTCATCGTCACGGCCGAAGTCGACTCCGCCGCCCTGGTCCCCCGCGAGCCCGCGGTCCTCGAGGGGCGCTCGCCCCGCTAGCACCCCCCTTCCGAGCGATCTAACTTCTTCGTCCCTCCAGCACGGCGCGTCGGGATCGGAATCTCGCCGGGGTGACGGAACTGGCAGACGTCCCGGGCTCAAAACCCGGTGAGCCGCGAGGCTCGTGTGGGTTCGAATCCCACCCCCGGCACCATAAGATGCGATCGGTTGCAAAGACCAACCCTTCGAGAGGGGCGCTGCTCGCCTACGTTACCGGTGTGGCGTTGGGAGATGGCAACCTGTCGAATCCAAATGGCAGGGCTACGCGTCTCAGGATCACGTGTGATGCCCGGTATCCTCGGCTGGCTTCGAAAATCATGCGTTCAATCCGGCGCCTGCTTCCCGCAAATAAGGTTTCAGTCGTTCGTCGGCCAGAGAAGAGCTGGTTCGACATCAGCTGCTATTCCAACCACTGGGAAGTGCTTCTAGGATGGAAGGTTGGCAAAGGACCAAAGATCGATCAGCGGATCCAGGTGCCAATCTGGATCAAGGAGAATCGAAGGTTCACGATTTGTTGCCTTCATGGTCTCTTGGAAACTGACGGTTCGGTCTATTGGGATAGGGGATACCAGATGGTGATGTTCACAGCCGCGGCCGCTACCTTAGCTGAAGATGTTACTGCATGATCGCTTCACTGGGATTTGAACCTCATACTTATAGGATTCACCGGAAGCCCCGGCCTATCTTCCATGTCAGACTTTCCAGGCAAGTTGCCGAATTCCTCAGCGTGGTGCGGCCCCGCAAGTCCTAGTTGAAAAACGGGATCATCTTGTAGCCTTGGGACTTCCCATCCGCGGGGTTGACGTCATTCTCGGGGCGGCGGACCTTCCCTCCTATGCGTTCACGGCTCTCGCTCGCGGTGCTAGCCCTGCTCGTCGCGTGCCCACTGGCTTTGCGGTGCGCGAGCAACAGCGAGCGTGCCGCTCCGCTCGACGCCCCGATCACTCCACCCGGCACGGTCGAGCGCGAGCCCTACTTCGTCTGGATGAGCGACACTTCGGCAACGATCCGGTGGTGGACGTTCCAGCCGGCGACGCCCGGCATCCGTTTCTGGACGGAGGAAGGGGACACGGTTCAACTGGTACTCGAGGAGAGTGGGCGCAAGCACTCCTTCCAGATGTCGAGCCTCACGCCGGCGACCACGTACTCGTACCAGCTCCAGATCAACGACACGCTTTGGTCCGACGTAGCGCAGTTCCGGACGTTCCCCCGCCCGGGATCGAAGGACGAGTTCGTCTTCCTCGCCATGGCCGACACGGGAACCCTGAGCCCGGGCCAGCTGGCCCTCGCCGAGCGCATCAACGAGGAGGAGCCGGCGCTCATCATTCACGCGGGCGACATCGCCTACCCGGATGCCACGGCGGCCCAATTCACCATCAATCATTTCGGCGTCTACGCGCCGATTCTCAAACGCGTCCCCTTGTTCCCGAGCCCCGGAGACCACGAGTGGCGCACCAACCTCGCCGAGCCGTACGTCGACGCCTTCGAGCCTCCAGGAGGCCATGCCTCGGGGTCGTCTTTCTACTATGCTTTCACCTACGGCAACGTACGTTTCATCTCGCTCGACACGAGCGACAGCGAGGAGCATGCCCAGGCGCTCGACTACGTGGGCGATCCCTCCAGCCGTCAGTACCAGTGGTTGCTGGTGCAGCTCTCGGCGGCGCGAGGCGATCCCGGCATCGATTGGACCGTCGTCTTCTTCCATCACTCCCCCTACAGCGCTTCGACCGGCTTCGGCGGGCACGGGAGTCACCTGCCGACCCGCCGCGCGATCGCGCCCCTCATGGACGGCTACCGTGTCCCGCTGGTCTTTTCCGGACACGACCACGACTACCAGCGATCGAAACCCATTCGATCGAATCGGATCGCCGAGGATGACGACGGGACGGTGTACGTCGTGACGGGCGGTGGGGGCGGCCGCACCACGCTGCGCGGCACCGGCGCCGACTGGTTCACGGATTTCAGCGATCAGACGTTGCAGTTCGTCCGCGCCACCGTCGACCACTACACGATGCGGCTGGAAGCGGTGAACGCCGATGGTCAGGTGTTCGACAGCTTCGAGTTGACGATTCCCGACGAGCGTCGCAAGCCGGAACTGCTCCCCACCGAGCCCCTCACGATGCCGGAACTTTCCACGCCTCCCGCCGGAGCCGCCGGTACCGCGGCCAGCCAGCGCCGGGGCAGCCGCTAGCTCCTCCGGCCAAAAGCATTCTCTGCGTCTAGTTGAAGCGAGGATCCGCCGGGCGGCGGTCGCGAAAGCAGTGGATCGCCGCCTGTGCCGCGAGCTGATCGACCATCTCGCGCTGAACGCGCTCGGCGCGATCTCCGACGTCGTCCAGTGCGAGCAGAGCCTGTTTCTCCTCGATGTCGGTGCGGAGGATCGTGGCCGCATAGTTGACGAGAGTGGCGTATGACGTGAGGTCGGTGAGGCTCTCGGCCGGATATCGCCCATCCAGCACCAGCTCTCCATAGCGTCGCGCGATCATGAGCAGGGACGCCTTGGATTCCGCGACGCGTGGGTCCTGGAGATCGGGAAGGGCCTCGCCACGTGCCACGAGGTCGGCGGCGAAGTAGCGCTCCGGGTCGTTGGGATCCGCGGGCCTCGGCTCGAGCCGCCGGAGCTCGACGCGCACGAGCCCCTCGAGCACGATGTTGTAGCGGCCTTCGGGCAGCATCTCGGCGACCTCGATCCGGCCGAGGGATCCGAGGCGGTGGATCGAGGGTCGTGCCGCGGGCGGCCGCTCCTCCCGTGCCAGCACCATGGCGATCAGGCGGTCGCCGGCGAGTGCGTCCGCCACCATGCGCCGATAGCGAGGCTCGAAGATGTGAAGCGGCGCGAACGTGTGAGGAAACAAGACGAGGTTGGGAAGCGGAAAGATCGGAACGATCATCGCTCGCGCGCTTCCCACTTGCGATAGCGTCCGCTACCTTGGCCGCCCGCCATGGGGTTACTTCTCGCCGCCGTCGCCGGCCTGGGCGTCGTGCTCGGGGGGGCACTGGTGGGTCTCCGGCGGCGTTGGAGCGGGATTGCCCTGCGTTGGTTCGTCGCCCTCGGCGCCGGATTCCTGCTCGCGGTTTCGCTCCTTCGGATGCTGCCCGAAGCGCTCGCGCTGAGCCCTGACCGCGCTCTGGCGCTCGTCCTCGTCGGCTATTTCCTGACCCATTTCTTCGAGCACGCTCTGGTTCCCCACTTCCACTTCGGGGAGGAGACTCACGTCGAGTTCGTCCATCGCCGATCGAGCTTCGCCGCTGTCGCGGGGCTCGGGATCCACTCGTTCTTCGATGGCGTGTCGATCGCCGCGGGTTACCACGTCTCACCCCTGCTCGGGTGGCTCGTCTTCGTCGCCATCGCCCTCCACAAGCTACCGGAGGGGTTCACGGTCGCTTCGATCGTGCGAGCGGCGGGGGGGTCGGCGCGACAGGCGATGACCGCCGCTGTGATCGTCGGGGCGACGAGCCTCGCGGGGGCGATCCTGCTGACGGGTCGGCCTTCCCTGGCGGGAGACGGACTGGCGATCGCCACCGGGGTAACGCTCTATGTAGCGGCGACCGACCTCGTACCGGAGGTCAACAAAGAGGTTGGCCACTCTCTCGCGTTCATGGTGCTGATCGGCGCGGCGGCGTTTCTGGTGCTGGCTCTGTTCCTCGAGAGGATGGGCCTTCAGTGACCTGCGCACGTGCCTGAGCTCCGGCACTTCGCGTGAAATGGACCACACGGTCGAGCTCGAGAAGCGCCAGGGCCACGAGGTCGACGAAGTTGACGCTCTCGCCCGCCTCGAAAGCGACCGTCGGCAGGCTGTCCCGCGTCGAGCCGACGGCGACGCCCGCCGGCACGGTGACCGCGGTGCTCCCCGTCACCAGCGTCCGCTGGCGCTCCGCGTCGGCGCTGGCACTGCCGGGCTGGGGGGTTACCTGAGCCTCGGGAAGCGCGGCGACGGCGGCCTCGGCCCGTTCGAGCGCGCTCTTGATGGCGGTCAGTGTCGTCTCGATCGAATCGGCCCGCCCGGCGAGGAAAGGGGGAAGTGGCTGAGCTTGAAGGCTGTCCACACGTCCGCCGAACTCCGCGATGAGCTCTCCGGCTAGGGTCTGATCAGATTCGGCTACCGCTGACTCCAAATGGCGTGACCAGACGACGAGCTCGGTCAGCGCCGGCCAGTCGTAGAGCTGGATCTGGTCCTGACGGTAGGGAGCAGGGTCGATGTACTTGCGCTCGAAGGATTTAGGAGATTGCGGGGCATCCTGACCAGCGGCAGCGGGCGGTAGCGAGATCAGGGCAAAGACGACCGAAGTGAGCAGGAGCAACCTTTGAAGCGTCATGGGTGTATGGATCATAGGTCTGGGCGGTTTGGCGTCAAGGAGTGACTCGGTATTCTGTATTTGTTTGAAATCGACTATCGACCCCAAAGACGAGTATCGTACCCTGTTGACATTCAACGGGTCCGGTCTTTAACTTCACTTGTTTCGGGGTTTTTGGCGTTTCTTCGGTCCAAGGAAATGGGTCGAGGTACGTACGTGTAGAAACATGGTTAGGGTCGAGACGGCTGTCGTGGGTAATTAGGGCAGGATAAGAGTAGAGAGACGGAGAAGCATGGCGAAGAAGCGGAGAAAGACCACCTCGATATCGCTCGGCACGGATGCTGACAAGGTGGACGAGGGCGCCCTCGCGCTGTACCTGGAGGACATCAAGAATCATCCCCTCCTGTCGCGCGCCGAGGAGGCCGAGCTCGCCCGCCGGATCCGGGAGGGCGACCAGCTGGCGCTCGAGAAGCTGGTGCGCTCGAACCTTCGGTTCGTCGTATCGGTCGCCAAGAAATACCAGAATCTGGGAATGACGCTTCCCGACCTGATCGCCGAGGGCAACGTCGGCCTGGTTCGGGCGGCGCAGAAGTTCGACGAGACCAAGGGCGTCAAGTTCATCTCGTACGCGGTGTGGTGGATCCGTCAGGCGATCCTCAAGGCGCTGGCGGAGAACTCGAAGACGTTCCGGCTGCCCATCAATCGGGCGACCACGCTCAACAAGATCTCCAAGAAGGAGGCCGAGCTGACCCAGAAGCTGGGTCGCGAGCCCAAGCCCGAGGAGGTCGCCGAGGCGATGGAGATGGACGTCGACGAGGTGCGCAAGCTCATGAACGTGAGCCGCAAGTCGCTATCGCTCGACGCGCCGCTGTTCGAGGGCGAGGAGAAGACGCTCTTCAGTTACCTCTCGGACGACGAGACCCTCGATCCCGAGGAGCAGACGTTCGAGAGCGCGCGTTCCAAGGAGATCCGGGAGACCCTGGACTCGCTGGCTCCGCGCGAGGCGAAGATCGTCAAGCTCTACTACGGCCTCGACGGCAACGAGCCGCTGACGCTGAGGGAAATCGGTTCGATCTTCAACCTCTCGCGCGAGCGGATTCGACAGATCAAGGAGCGGGCGATCGAGCGCCTGCGTCACCAGTCGCGCGCCCGGCGCCTCGAGCCGTACCACTAGGCGCCCGCGGCCGCGTCCGCAATACGAAGCCCCCGGTCCTCGCGATGAGGACCGGGGGCTTTCGTTAAATCAGTCCGGCGAGACCTAGTCTTCTCGACGACGCTAGGCGGGCGTGATTGCAGGTTCTTCGGGCTTGCGGCGCAGCAGATAGATCGGGATGCCGACGACGAGCCAGAGGGCCCCCCACACGAGGTTCATGCGCGTCGTGCTGGCGAGGAACACGAGGCACAAGAGGAGCGCGGCGATCGGGATCACCGGCCCGCCCGGGAGCACGATCGTCTCCTCGGTGCGCGGGAACTTGCGGCGGAGGAAAGGCACGGCGGCGGCGGTCCCCATGTAGGTCGCCAGCCGCGCGATGATCGACAGCAACGCCAGCTGGACGAAGGATCCAGAGATCGCGAGCGCCAGCGCAACGGCCCCCTGAGTCACGATCGCGATATAGGGCGTCCGCCAGCGCGGGTGGACCCTCGCGAGCGCGCGCGGCCCGAAACCGTCGACGGCGAGCGCGTAGAGATACCGCGGGCCCGCGAGCATCGTGTTGGACACGTTTCCCTCGATCGAAACGACCGCGCCGACAGTCATGAGGAGCCCGGCCCAGCCACCCAGGAAGAGCCGCGCCGAGTCGGCGAGGGGCGTTTCCGCGTCGGCGAGCCCGGGCAGGGTCCCGAGCGCCACCAGCTGAACGAGGGTGTAAAGGATCGTGACAAAGATGATCATCGTGATGAGAGCGAACGGGACGTCACGGCGTGGGTTCTTGAATTCGCCGGCCGGAGCGGCCGTGTTCTCAAAGCCGGCATAGGCGAAGAGAAGGAGCAGCGTCGCCTCGCCCAGTCCTTCCGTGCCCGGGGCCGGCACGGGGAACACACGTCCCCACTCGACGACGAAGACGCCGGCGGCGACGAACACCAAAAGCGGCACGATCTTGGCGATCGTGAACGTGACCGCCGTGCGCGCGCCGCTCTTGACCCCGACGACGTTGATCCACGTCAGGAGCGCGATCGAACCCGCGATGACACCGATACGCCCCGTTCCTGCACTGGCCGCCGGCCACAAATAACCCAGTGCCAGCGCGAAGCCGTTGGAGAGTGAGGCCACTGAGGCGATGCGCGCGAGCCACGTCATCCAGCCGACCTCGAAGCCGATGAAGACGCCGAATGCCTCGCGGGTGTAGAGGTAGCCACTACCGGGCTCGTCGAAGTGACTGGCGGCTTCGGCGAAGCAGAGGACGAGGAGGAGGACCGCAAACCCGGCGAGAAGAACCGCCCACACGCTGGCGGGACCGAGGAGCGCAGCCGCGGCCGCGGGCAGCAGGTAGACCCCGCTGCCGATGACGTCGTTGAGCGCGAGCGCGACGATCTCCCAGCGGGAGACCGCGCGCTTGAGGGTCGGTTGAGCGACTTGAGCGCTCAGCGGGGGTCCTGCCCGATCGGATCGTCCGCTGCAAGAAACCGCTCGAGGAGCTCGTCGACCTCGCGGCGCGTTGCCCGGGGTTTTCCGTCATCGGTGTCGGCCTGCTCGCGCCGGCCGGCCGACTCCGCCTCGCGCGCACAGCCGCCACGCGGGCGCGCATTGCTCCAGCGGCGGAAGAACGTCATCGCGCCGAGGACCTCGAAACCGAGCTCGCGCGCGGGCGCCTGAACATCCCGATCCGAGGAGACGACCCAGGTGGTGGAGGCCATGTCGGCGTAGCGACCGCGGCACAGGGCGAGGAGTTGGTCGTCGGCGCTTTCTCCCGCCCGGGTGAAGACGATCGTCAGGGGGGTTGGCGCGTGGATGGCGCCGGAAGGCGCGTCACCGCCGCCGTCCCAGACCAGGACGACCTGGGGCACGCCGCGCCGCCGGGCGGCTTCCGCGAGCCAGCGCTCGAGCTGCGCGCGCGCCGACGCGAGGTCGGCGCCGCGCGGCGCGAAACGAGGGATGGCGTGGAGCAGGTTGTAGCCGTCGACCAGGACCGCGTGCGGCGGAGCGTAGGGCTCGTGCCGGGACACCCCCGAAGGGGGTCGCGGTCGGGTCACGCGAGCGTTACCGGCCGCCGCTCGCGGCGCGCGCGGTCTGCGCGGCGCGCGCCGCCGCGTCCCGCTCGCGCTCGGCGAGCCGGAACAAGTCCGCCAGGGTCTCGGCCTCGGACAAGAGCTCGACCGCCTTCGAGAGCGGCAGATCCGCTGTCATCACCGCCTGGCGGGCGACGCCTTCGCCGTGGTAGTGGCTGATGATCGTGTACCGCAGGTAGTCGCTGAAGTAGTCGCGCTCGGCCTCGAACGCCTCGTCGGTGAAGTCGATCTTCTTCACCGTCCTCAGGTACGTCACGAACTCGTCCATGAGTTCGTCCATGGGCGCGAACTCGCGCGGGACCGCCTGATGGGTGGTCCGGAACCGTACGGCAAAGGAGAAGAAGGCGTTCGTAGCGATCATGTCGCGGAAGAGATCAAGTGAAACGTCGGCGATCTCCTCGCCGCGCACGACGACGTCGGGCATCACGCCCCCTCCGCCGTAGACCGTGCGGCCCATGTCGGTCCGAAAGACGAGGCTGTCCGGTATCTTGATCCGCTCGTCGTCGGGAACTCCGACCTCCTCGGGCCAGAACGCCTGGCTGAAGTCGATGTCGAGCTCCTCGTCGCGCTGGATGCTGCGTCCGCTCGGCGTGTAGTAGCGCGCGGTCGTGAGCTTGAGGTAGTACCCATCATCCAGCGGAAAGAGGCTCTGGACCAGTCCCTTCCCCCAGGTCGGAGTGCCCACGATGAGGGCGCGATCGTGGTCCTGGAGCGCCCCGGCCAGGATCTCGGTGGCTGACGCCGACGCCCGGTCGACCAGGACGATCATCGGGTGAACCGAGAAGTCGTCGTTGTCGCGCGCTTCGTAAGCCCGGTCGGTCTCGGTCATGCGGCCCTTGGTCGAGACGATCTCGGCGCCGCGCGGCAGGAACAGATCAGTGACCTCGATCGACTGGTCCAGGAGCCCGCCCGGGTTCTGACGCAAATCGAGCACGAGGCTCCGCATTCCCGACTTCTCGAGTTCCCGGATCGCCTCGCGCATCTCGTCACGGCCGCGCTCGCTGAACTGGGTGAAGCGGACGTAGCCGATGCCGTCCCGCAGCATGAACGCGTAAGGAACGGACGACAGCGTGATCGGCCGGCGGACGATCTCCACGTCGAGCGGTTGATCGAGCCCTTCGCGACCGATCGTCAGGTTGACCTTCGAGCCACGGGGACCTCGGAGCTCCTGGACAGCCTTCTCCTCGCTCCATCCCCTTGTCGGTACGCCGTCCACCCTGAGGATCTGGTCGCCCGCCAGAAGCCCAGCTTGGTACGCGGGCGTCCCTTCGATCGGGGCGATGACGGTCAGGATTTCGTCGACGATGTCGATCCGGATTCCCAATCCTTCGTAGTTCCCCTGGGTGTGGATCCTGAGATCGTCGTAATCCCCCGGTGACAGGAGCTGCGAGTACGGATCGAGCGACATCAGCATCCCGTCGAGCGCGCGAAGATAGAGGCTGTCGGCCGGCAGCGGGTCGACGTATTTGTCCGCGACTTGATGGATCGCTTCGTTGAGAAGCTTGATCGCCTGGTACGGATCGGACCCGTCCGAGGCGGAGAGATCGTCGTAGATGATTCCCCCGGTCAGGACCGCCAGGAAGAAGAGCAGGATGAACAGGGTGCCGAGCCGCTTCCGAATCATGATCTCTCCGTCTCTTGGGGGATCCGCCCCCCCAGCAGGGCGCTCACGCGGTATCGAATCTCCGTCTGGATGACGTCGATCGCCTGGTTACCGTTCACTACGCAGAATCGTTCCGGCTCGGCCGCGGCGAGCCGTCGATACCCATCGTGAACGCGCTCGTGGAAGCCGCCCCCGGCGCGTTCCAGACGGTCCGGCGGCCGCTGTCGCCGGGAGCCGGCCGCTCCGACCGGGACTTCGATCAGCACCGTCAGGTCGGGATCGATGCCCCGCGTCAGCCAGCGGTTGACGTTCGCGATCGCGTCCGGAGCGAGCCCTCGACCGTACCCCTGATAGGCGATCGACGAGTCGCCGTAGCGGTCGACGAGCACAATCCGGCCGGCCGCGAGCGCCGGCGCTATCACCTCCGCCGCCAGCTGAGAGCGCGCGGCGAGAAAAAGCGCCAGCTCCGCTTCGCGCTCGAGTGTTTCGGGAGCCGTCTCGAGAAGGAAGCGGCGAACCAGTTCCCCAACGGCGGTCGTGCCAGGCTCGCGTGCCGTCACGACCTCGTGACCCGCTTCTTCGAGCCACCGCGCGAGGAGTTCGAGCTGCGTCGACTTCCCGCTCCCCTCGCCCCCTTCGAACGTGACGAGCAGTCCGGCTCGCGGCGGCCCGACCCGCCCTGCGGGTTCCCCGGCGGGTGCGTTCACCGGGGCGAATATCGTCGGGCCCCGGGTCAAACTCAAGGCAGGGAGCGGCGGTTGCGGACCTGGCTCAGGGGGCAGGTTCGTAGAGGAGCCAGGCGTCCGGATCGATCATCACGCGCTCGATTGGAACCTGGGCCGCGAGCTCGATCGCGCCCTCGCGGCCGGTCATCTCGATCCGCTCGCGGTGGCTTCCCCCGGATCCCTCGACCGCGAGCTCGACCTGGATCCGCCAGGGCTCTCCGGGTTGGACCTGCCGGACGACGACCCGGGTCGCGCTTCCGCGGGGCTCGGTCGAAATCGCCAGGACGGGATGGCTCGGCCGGGTGAGCCATTGGGCGAAGAACCACCCGAGGTCCGCGCCCGCCGCCTCCTCCATCGCACGCTCGAAGTCGGCGCTCCATGCCGCGTCGTCGCGCAGCGCCGCGTAGTAGGACCGGATCCCTTCGAAGAACGCTTCGTCGCCGACCTCGCGGCGAAGCATGTGGAGGACCCAGGCGCCTTTCTCGTAGTTGCCCGTGTGTAGGAGCTGCCCGTAATCGCGGTCGGCCGCCGCGCGGGCGTCGACGATCGCCAGGCCGGCCTCGCGATCCCAGGCCAAAACCTCATCGCGCAGCTCCTTCATACGCCGACCGAGCTCGGCCGGACCTCGTCCCTGGCTCGAGCCGCGGAGCTCGAAGAAGACCTCGGCGAAATACGACGCGAAACCCTCGGAGAGCCAGAGGTGGTGCCAGTCCTTTTCGGTAACGGCGTCGCCGAACCACTGATGGACTGTCTCGTGCGCAACGAGCGACGTTAGCCCGTCCCGCTCCTCCCCTTCGGAGCCGGCGCCGCGGGCGAGCGCTTCGCCGATGCGGTTCTCGGAATAAAAGATCGCGCTCGAGTTCTCCATGCCGCCGTAGCGGGTCGCCGACTGGACGTGGGCAAGCTTCTCGTACGAGAAGGGGCCGAAGAGCGAATCGTAGAGAGCGAGGATCTCGGTCGAGCGAGCGAACGCGACGCTTCCGGCCGCAGAGTCCTCGGGGAACGTCCAGTGCGTGAGCGCGATCCCCGCCACCTCGCCGGCTCGCTCCACGGCGAAACGGGCGGCGCCGATCACCATCGTGTAGGTCGGGACCTCGGCGCTCTCCCGCCACCGCGTCCGCGCCCGCCCGCCGCCGATTTCGGTTCGATCGACGAGGTAGCCGTTCGCGATCACGCGCCACCCAGCGGGCGCGGTGACGTCGAACGCCACGGTCGCTTTGTCGGAAGGGTGATCGACCGCCGGAAACCATTCACGCGCTCGGTCGGGCCAGTTGTCCGCAAAGACAGCGAAGTCGCCATGGCGGTTGGCCCTCAGGATGAGGCCGTCGCGCGGTGTGCCGTGGTAGCGCACCTCGACCTCGTGGCGCGCGCCTGCTTCCGCCGGCGGCAGCGTGACCACGAGCCCGTCGTCGCCACGCGTCCAGCTCGCTTCGGAACCGTCGACACGAACGCCGTCGACTTCGAGAGGGCCGAAGTCGAGCCGCAAAGCGTCCAGGTCCGCTTCCAGCCGCTCGGCGACGATTCGCGCCCGCGCGGAGATAGGTCCGGGGGCTTCGGGCAGCTCGACCTCGAGGTCGTAGTGGAGGACGTCGACGCCGCGATCGCGGTCGTAGCCATCCAGCGAAACGCTCGCCACCCCGACCTCCTGGGCGAGGAGCCCATTGGGTGCAGCCAGAAGAAGCGGGAGGAATAGGAGGCGCGCCGAGACGGTCAGTCGTAGTACTCGAGGCCGAGGTGGGTGATCTGTTCCTCGCCCATGAGGTGGCGCAGCGTGTTCTTGAGCTTCATGAGCTGAATGAACAGATCGTGCTCGGGATAGAGCTGGGGGGCGTGCATGGGACTCTTGAAGTAGAACGACAGCCACTCCTGGATCCCCTTCATGCCCGCGCGCTTGGCGAGATCGAGGAATAACACGAGGTCGAGGACGATGGGAGCTGCGAGGATCGAATCGCGGCACAGGAAGTCGATCTTGATCTGCATCGGATAGCCCAGCCACCCGAAGATGTCGATGTTGTCCCACCCCTCCTTGTTGTCACCGCGTGGCGGGTAGTAGTTGATGCGTACGACGTGCGAGATGTCGCCGTAGAGATCGGGGTAGAGGTCGGGCTGGAGAATGTAATCGAGAACACCCAGCTTCGATTCCTCTTTGGTGCGGAATGATTCCGGATCGTCGAGCACTTCGCCATCGCGGTTGCCCAGAATGTTGGTCGAGTACCAGCCGCGAATCCCCAGCATGCGCGCCTTGAAGCCCGGCGCGAGGATCGTCTTCATCAGGGTCTGGCCGGTCTTGAAGTCCTTCCCGGCGACCGGAACGCCGTTCTGGTCGGCGAGCTCGAGCATGGCGGGGATATCGGCCGAAAGGTTGGGCGCCCCATTGGCGTAGGGGATGCCGGATTTGATCGCCGCGTAAGCGTAAACCATCGACGGTGGGATCGCGTCGTCGTTTCGATCGAGGCCCTTCTCGAACGCGTCCAGCGACTGGTGAACCGGCCCGGGCTCCAGGAACACTTCGGTCGAGCCGCACCACACCATGACGAGCCGATCACACCCGTTCTCCTCCTTGAACCGCGCGATGTCCTCGATCAACCCGTCGGCCCAGGCGCGCTTGGACTTCGTCTCCATGACGTACGTGCCTTCGAGCTTCTTCACGTAGCGGCGGTCGAAGGCGGCTTTCATGGGGCGCACGCTCGCGAGGAAGTCCCCGAGGTCCGCGATCTGATCCCGATCGAGCACGCCGGCTTTGGATGCCGCCGCGTGACCATCGTCGGCAAAGACGTCCCACGCCCCGAAGACGAGCTGGTCGAGCGCGGCCAACGGTACGAAATCGTTGATCCGCGGTGCTCGCTTCTCGGTGCGTTGACCGAGCCGGATCGTTCCCATCTGGGTGAGCGAGCCGAAAGGCTCTCCGCGACCACGGCGCACAGCCTCGACCCCGGCGATGAACGTGGTTGCCACCGCCCCGAGCCCGGGAAGGAGCACCCCCAGGGTGCCATCGGACGAAGCGATGGGCGTCGGCTCAGGCACGACCTGCTGAAAACCGCGTTGCGCGTCGCTCATCCGGCGACTCCTTTCTCGGGATCGGTCGATCGTGGAACGGGCTCGTCGAGCGGCACGCCGCGCGCGACCGTGTAGACGGTATGAATGCGCTCGAGCGCGGTGAGGTTGGCGAGCACCGCGATCAAGCCGAGCGCCAGGAGCAGCGGTACGTACTGCCATTCGGATCGTATGGCCCCTGCCAGCGGCGTCAGCGCCCCACCCACCCCGAGCAGTACGACGCGCTCGGCTCGCTGCATGAGGCCCACCTTGCACTCGACCCCCAATGCTTCGGCCTTCGCCCGGGTGTAGGAGACCATCAGCGAGCCCACCATGGCGGCGATCACGACGTACCCCACCCACCAGAAGTCGGGGAGCGGCCGGAAGTAGGCGTAGAGGGAAAAGTAGACGACGATCTCGGAGACACGGTCGAGCGTGGAGTCGTAGAACGACCCGAACTTCGATGCCAGACCCGTCTCGCGCGCGACGCGACCATCGAGGATGTCCATCATGCCGCCGATCAGAAAGACGATCACGCCGATCAACAGAAGGCGCGCGAAGATGAGCCCGGCGCCCGCAAGCGTAACGAGAAAGCCGATCGTGCTGATGATGTTGGGATGTACTCGACGACGGACGAGGGCGTCGACCACGGGGTTCAACAGGCGAACGAAGCCTCTCTTGAACCACTCGGGCATGAACCGCAGAGCCCTAGAGGTGCGCTTCGATCACCTCGGCGAGGCGTTGCTTGCGAACGGCCCCGACGACGGTCTCGACGACCTCCCCTTTCTTGAAGAACAGCATGCTCGGTATCGAGCGCACCGCGTAACGCTGGGCGGTACGCTGGTTCACGTCGACATCGAGCTTACAGACCTTGACCCGGGCCCCGTACTCCTCCGCCAGCTCCTCGATCGTCGGTGCGATCATCTTGCACGGGCCGCACCACTCGGCCCAGAAGTCCACCAGCGTCAGACGATCCGCCTGGGTCACTTCCTGCTCGAAATTCTGATCGTTCACTTCCTGAACGGTATGGGTGGTAGCCATGCAATCCTTTCTGGTTACGAAGTGCAGGATCTCGACGTCTTTCGTCGGGGCTGGCTATAATAAAGCCCGCCAAAAGGCCCTGCAACCGCTTCCCTCATCGCTCGCACGATCGCATTCGGAGGCTCGCCATGGATGTTCGACTCGCTCACATCGGCATCGCGGTGAAATCGATCGCTGATGCGAGAATTTTCTACGAGGAGGTTCTGGGCCTCGAGGTCGAGCAAATCGAGGAGATCGAGAGCGAAGGGTGCCGCGTGGCGCTCATTCCCTTCGACGGCGGTCAAGTCGAGCTCCTCGAACCGCTCGGCGAGAACACGCCCGTCGCCCGTTTCCTCGACAAGCACGGTGAGGGTCTCCACCACGTCTCGTTCGACGTTCCGGACGTGCGGAGGGCGATCCGCTTGGGCATCGAACGCGGGGTGGAGACGGTCGGCGAGGCGCCGCGCAAGGGGGCCCAGGGGCGCGAGATCGCGTTCTTTCATCCGCTGTTCACCCACGGCGTGCTGATCGAGGTCGCGGGGCCGCAGCCGCAGTAGTCACGCGGGCTAGCGGCGCGCATCGGCGGCCGCGGGCGCGGCCGCTTCCTCCCCAGCCCCTTCCGCTTCGAAGGTCAACCCCTCGCCATCCGGCGCGACGTCCACCCTCACGTGATCGCCTTCCGTGAGCGTGCCTTCGAGGAGCTCCATCGCCAGCGGGTTCTGAACGTGGGTCTGGAGGACGCGCTTGAGCGGCCGTGCACCGTAGATGGGATCGAATCCGCGTTCGGCGAGCCATTGCTTGGCCGCGTCGGTCAGCTCGATCGTGAGACCGCGTCCGGCGAGGACTCGCGCGAACCGACGCAGCTGGATCTCGACGATGGCCTCGAGGTCCGCCGGTGTCAGCCGGTCGAAGATCACGATCTCGTCGATCCGGTTGAGGAACTCGGGGCGGAAGTGGGCGCGCACGGCGTCCATCACTCGCTCGCGGATCTCCTCTTTGCGCGCCTTCTCCTCGATGATGTACTGGCTCCCCAGGTTCGATGTCATGATGACGACCGTGTTGGTGAAATCGACCGTCCTTCCCTGGCCGTCGGTCAGCCGGCCGTCGTCGAGCATCTGGAGGAGGACATTGAACACCTCGGGATGCGCCTTCTCGATCTCGTCGAGGAGGAGGACCGAGTAGGGCCGGCGCCGAACCGCTTCGGTCAGCTGACCCCCTTCCTCGTAACCGACGTACCCCGGTGGCGCGCCGATCAAGCGGGCGACGGTGTGCCGCTCCTGATATTCCGACATGTCGATCCGCACCATCGCGTCCTCGTCGTCGAACAGGAACTCGGCGAGCGCCCGGGCAAGCTCGGTCTTTCCGACGCCAGTGGGGCCGAGGAACAGGAACGAACCGATCGGACGATTGGGGTCCTGTAGTCCCGCGCGCGCGCGCCGCACCGCATCGGAGACCGCGCGGATCGCCTCGTCCTGGCCGACGACCCGTCGGTGGAGCCGATCCTCCATTCGGATCAGCTTCTCGCGCTCGCCTTCGACCAGCCGCGTGAGGGGGATTCCGGTCCACTTGGAGACGACTTCGGCGATGTCCTCCTCGTCGACCTCCTCCTTGAGGATCCGCGCGCCGGCCTGCTTCCGCGCCAGTTCGGCCTCCTTTTCCTCCAGGTCCTTCTGGAGCTGGACCAGGGTGCCGTACTGGAGCTCTGCCGCTTTGCCCAGGTCGCCGACGCGCTGGGCCTGTTCGGCCGCGACCTTGGTGTTCTCGATTCGCTCCTTGAGCTCGCGGATCGATTGGATCGCCGCCTTCTCCTCCTGCCAGTGGGAGCGCAGTCGATCGGCCTCCTCGCGCAGGTCGGCGAGCTCCTTCTCGATCCGCTCGCGACGCTCCTTCGATGCGGCGTCCGTCTCCTTGGCGAGGGCCTGGCGCTCGATCTCGAGCTGGGTGATCCGCCGCTCGATGACGTCGATCTCGATCGGCACCGAGTCGATCTCCATCCGGAGCCGCGACGCCGCTTCGTCGACCAGATCGATCGCCTTGTCCGGCAGGAAGCGGTCGGCGATGTAACGGTGGGAAAGCTCGGCCGCGGCGACCAGCGCGGCGTCGGTGATCTTGACCCCGTGGTGGACCTCGTAGCGCTCCTTGAGCCCGCGCAGGATCGCGATCGTGTCCTCGACCGACGGCTCTCCCACGAAGACCGGCTGGAAACGGCGCTCCAACGCGGCGTCCTTTTCGATGTGCCTGCGGTACTCGTCGAGCGTAGTGGCGCCGATCATGCGGAGCTCTCCGCGCGCGAGCGGGGGCTTGATCATGTTGGAGGCGTCGACCGCACCCTCGGCACCGCCGGCGCCGACCAGCGTGTGGAGCTCGTCGATGAAGGTGATGATCTCACCTTCGCTCTCGGTGATCTCCTTGAGGACCGCCTTGAAGCGCTCTTCGAACTCCCCACGGTACTTGGCGCCGGCGACCATCGCGCCCACGTCGAGCTGGATGAGCCTCTTGTCCTTGAGGCTCTCGGGGACGTCGCCCTGGATCATTCGCTGCGCGAGCCCCTCGACGATGGCTGTCTTGCCCACCCCAGGCTCGCCGATCAGGACGGGATTGTTCTTGGTGCGTCTCGAGAGCACCTGGATGACGCGACGGATCTCCTCGTCGCGACCGATCACCGGATCGAGCTTGCCGCGGCGGGCGGCCTCCGTCAGGTCCCGACCGTAGCGCTCAAGCGCCTGATACTTCTCCTCGGGGTTGGGATCGGTCACGCGCTGGGCGCCGCGAATCGTCTGTAGAGCGCGCAGGACTTCGTCGCGGCCCACGCCGGCCGTGCGGAGGATCCCACCCATCGTTCCCGACTTGGAGTCGGCCCATGCCAGGAGGACGTGCTCGATGGACGTGTACTCGTCCTGGAGTGAGCGCGCCTCGGCTTCGGCCCGGTCCAGGAGTTGGACGAGCTCGCGGCCCAGCCGCGGCTCGGCCCCCCCGCTCGTTTTTGCCAATTGCTCGACGGTGTCCGCCAGCCGGCGGTGAGTGGAAGCCCGGTCGATTCCCAGGCGGTCGAGGAGGGTCGCGAAGAGGCCCCCCTCCTGCTCCAGGAGAGCGACCCCGATGTGCTCCGGCGTGATGTCGGGGTTGCCGCGCCGTTGGGCGTCCCGTTGGGCGGCGACCAGCGCTTCCTGGAGGCGTTGGGTGAGGCGTTCGAGGCCCGGCACGAGCGTGCCAAGGTAGCGGTACACGAGGTGCTTCGCCCGGTCGGAGCCCGCGCTTCCTTGCCGCGGCTAGCCACGCCCAAGGCGCTCTCGGGCGCGCAGGCGCTTTCGAAGCGAACTGCGGCCGACTAGGTTGCGAACATCCATCGGGTTCCGAGCTCCGTGCAGCTATCGAGGGAAACCACGCCAACCTCAAGCCCCCGCTTGAGGCGGGGATCATTGGAGACACGGGTCATGCATCCACGACGCTTTCCACGGCCTCGCTCGACAAGTTCCAGGTCCCACAAAGGGAGAAAGAGGAGCTCCTGGGAGCGCTCGGGCCTCTCAGGGGCGACATCGTCGAGAGCTGAGGGCAGTCATAACTCTCGTTGTAGATGGGTCGCTTTGCTCGGCCCCAGCGGTTGATCTAGACTCGGCAGGTGCGTCGCTCTGTCAACGTCCGTGTGGTGCAGCACCGCCCCACGCTGGGCGACCTCGAGGCCAACCTCGCCGACCATCGTGCCCGGATCGAGGCGGCGGCCGAGGACGGCGTCGACGTCGTCCACTTCACCGAGCTCTCGCTCACCGGTTACGCGCTCGGCGACCTGGTCGACGCGGTCGCCCTCGACTCCGATCACTCGCTGTGGCCCGAGGTGTGCGCGCTCTCGGAGTCGGTCGACGTCGTTCTGGGTTTCGTCGAGCGAGGCGCGGACGGCTTCTTCTACAACGCCGCCGGATACTTCCACGCGGGACGCCCGATCCATGTTCATCGCAAGACCTACCTGCCGACTTACGGGCCCTTCGACGAGGGGCGCTTTTTCACGCCGGGCCGCTCTCTGGGCGCGTTCGACACCCCGTGGGGTCGCGCGGCGCTGGTCGTCTGCGAGGAGTGCTGGCACCCATCGGTTGCTCACGCGGCCGCGATGCAGGGGGCGGAGGTCTTGTTCGCGACCGCCAATGCGCCCGGTCGCGGACCCGTCGCAGGCGGTTGGGCAAGTCATCGCGCATGGCGCGAGATCCTCACGGTCTACGCGCGCCTCTACGCGGTGTGGATCCCCTTCGCCAGCCGGGTCGGGTACGAGGAGGGCTTCGTGTTCGGTGGCGGGAGCGCGATCCTCGCTCCCGATGGCTCGCTCGCGGCCGAAGCGGACTTCCTCGAGCCCGCGGAGCTGACCGGTACGCTGGATGCGAGCGCCCTGCGACGCGCGCGCGTCGCCAACCCCGCTCACGGAATCGAGCGCCATGAGCTTCTGATCGCTGCGCTCGAGCGCGCCCGCGTGGTGACCGGGGACGTCTCTGAGAGGGGGGCGCCGGTGGCGTCGTCCCACGGACCGGGCGCCGCGGTCGACACGGCTGCCGCAGTCGACCCCGGCGCAGCGGTCGAATCGGGCGAGGTCGACGCTCCGTGACGGGCGCCAACGGAGGCCCGCCGGTTCTCGATCCCGAATTCACGGTTCGCGCCCTCGCTCTGGCGCTCAGCCAGGGGCTCGATGACGCGGGGCGAGCAAGGTTCGTCATCGGGCTTTCGGGCGGAGTCGACAGCGCGCTCGCCGCTGCGATCGCGGTCCGCGCCGTCGGTCCAGCCGCGGTCCACGCCCTATTCCTGCCGACCCCGTGGTCTCAATCCAGCGCGGCTGTCGCGCGGGGTGTCGCCGATCACCTGGGTATCGCGCTCGAAACGGTTCCGCTCGGCGAGATCCTCCAGGCCGCGCCGGTTCCCGCGGACGAATCCCGTCGGCGCGGTAACTTCGTCGCGCGGCTCCGCATGGCGATCCTCTATGACCGCGCCGCCGCCCTCGACGCGCTCGTCCTCGGCACCAGCAACAAGAGCGAGATCGCGCTCGGGTACACGACCCTGTGGGGCGACATGGCAGCCGACCTGTGGCCGCTGGGGGACCTCTACAAGACCCAGGTCCTGGCGATCGCCCGGGCGATCGGGCTCTCGCCCGAGGTCCTCGACCGGCCGCCCTCAGCCGAGCTCTGGGAGGGACAGACCGACGAGGACGAGATGGGCTTCTCGTATCGCGCCGCCGATCGCATCCTGTATCTTTATCTGGAGGAACGTCGCCGGCCCGAGGAGATCGACGGTGGAGGCGGGGGCCGCGACGAGGTCGATCGCGTCCTGGGACGGGTTCGTGAACAGGCGTTCAAACGACGGCTTCCCCAGGTGGTGAAGCTCTCGACACGTACGATCGGTCACGATTTTCATCACCCCCGCGCGTGGCGCGGCCCCGCCTGATCGCGGGGGATCGCGAAAACCAGCGAAAGGCGTACTCATGGATCTCGCCGTCTGGAATACCATCGCGTTTTGGATCGTAGCCGCTTTCTTTCTCGTCCTTACGGGCGTGCTGGTGTTCGTCGGAATTCCCGTCGCGCTGGATGTCAAGCGGACCGTCAAGCACCTTCGCGGGACGATGGACGAGGTGCGGATCAAGCTCGACCCGATCCTGTTCAAAGCGCAGGCGATGGCCGACGACATCCAGGACATGACAGCGACGGCCAAGCGCGAAGCCGCCCGGGTGGGCGCATCGGTCGAGAAGGTGAGCGAGCGGATCGACGACCTGGCTTCGCTGGTGGAAGTCGTCCAGCAGGAGATCGAGAAGCCGCTGCTCAAGACGGTCGCCACCGTGTCGACCGCCAAGAGGATGCTGTCGCGATGGTTCTAGTGAACCGCCAACGATAGGAGGAAGACGATGGCAGACAGGAATAACGGCGTCTTCGACGTCGCCGCTGCATTCATCCTCGGCGCCATGCTGGGCGCCGGGTTGGCGTTGATGCTTGCGCCAAAGTCGGGTGAGAAGACCCGTAAGGAGCTCGGCAAGAAGGGTCGCCGGTGGAAGAAAGACGCCGAAAAGCGGCTGCGCGAGTCGGGTGGCGAATGGATCGACGAAGCCGAGGAGCATATCGACGATTGGTCCAAGCAGATCGCGGAGGCGGTCGAGAGTGGAGTCGAGACGATTCGCGAAACGGTGACCGAAGAGCTCAAGAGCCTGGACAAGAAGCTGGGGGGTAAGAAAGGCCTATTCCGCTAGCCCGCATGACGGTCGCTCTGCTCTTCGCGGCCGCGTTCATTCTCGTTCTCGTCACACCCGATGCTGTCTGGGCGTGGGGACCGACTACTCACGCCTTTCTTTCCAGTCAAGTGCTGTCGGGGCTCGAAGCACTGCCGTTGATCGTACGGGAGCTCTTAGGGGGCTGGCCCTACCAGTACCTCTACGGAAGCCTGGCCGCGGACATCACGCTGGCCAAGCGGTATGTCCACTACAGCCGTCATTGTCACAACTGGAACGTGGCGTACGAGCTCCTTGATCGGGCCGAGACGCCGCCGCTCCAGTCTTTCGCGCTCGGGTATCTGAGCCACCTCGCGGCCGATACGATCGCCCACAACGCCTTCGTGCCCCGAATGCTCGCCATGAGTCCACTCACCTCCAACGTCGGCCACACGTACTGGGAGTACCGCTTCGACGCCGAGTTGGGCGAGGAACCTCTTCGACTCGCCCGCGAGGTCGTGACGATGGATCACGCGGAGCCCGATGCCCTGCTCGAAAGCGTCTTGACCCAGGTACTCTTCTCGTTTCAGACCAACAAGCGGATCTTCCAGCACCTGATTCATCTCTCGAACCAGGAGCGATGGAAGAACCTGTGGGTCAAGATGGCCGATCGTTCCAAGTGGGAGCTGTCGATGGGCGACGTGGACGAGTACGGCGCCCTGTCCCAGGCATACGTCGTCGATTTCCTCGCGTTCGGCGCGCGCAGTCTGTCCCAAGCCATGGATCCGACCGGGCACGAGCGGTTGGCGGTGGCGAAGAAGCTCCGTCGCGAATCGTTCCGCGCGGCACGGCGACAGGCGGGACTCGAGCTAGCCCGCGCATCGCTTGCCTCGGCGCGGGTCGAGGATGCGACGCGCCTGATCTCCACCCGCCCGGTTGCGCGCGAGGAGCTCGAACTGCTGGCCGAAGTCTATTTCCCGCTTCCGCCCAAGCCGACTCCGGTCGTCCGCTCCGCCCTACCGTGGTTCGAGGAGCAGGATCGGCGCGACTTCTGGTCCTCGTTCACCACGGGTCGAGCGCTGCCGGCGGGCGTCTAACTCGTCTGACCCTCGCCTTCGGGCTCGTCGATCCGCGTCTCCTGAAACTCCACCTCGACGCCCGGCCGAATCCGCTCGCGCAAGAAGGCCGCGTCCCAGTTCGTCAGCCGCACGCACCCCGACGACGTCACGTAGCCGATCGTCGCGGGGTCGCGGGTCCCGTGAATCCCGTAGTGCGGTTCGGACAGCTTGATCCACGTATCCCCCACAAGATTGTTGGGACCCGGCGGGAGTCGGGTCGAAGGTTTCGACGGGTCGCCTCCAGCGAGCAGCGCAGGCTGGTAGTAGAACCAGGGATCGGGGTGGATCGACACGACCTCGAGGGTACCGAGCGGAGACGGGTCGTAGCGCGACCCGAGGGTCGTCGGGAAGTGATAGAGGATCCGCCCGTCGCTGTCGAGCGCATGCACATAGAATCCGGCGCCCGAGATGACCAGGCGTGCGACCTCGGCATCGAGAGCTTCCACATGATCGACATCGGGAACGCGAATCGGGTCGCCGACAGTCAAATGATCGAGATCGAGACCAGGATTGAGCTCACGCAGAGTCTCGGGAGCGACATGGAAGCGCTCCGCCAACTTCTCGGTCGGCGATTCGTAGCAGGAGCACCGTAGCCGAGCCAACCGATAGACGTCGCTGGGAATATCGACGTAAGGGCCCGCCAGGTCGGTCGCCTCGAGGACGTGCTCGCGAACGAACGCCTGGGGCTGCTCGGCGCGCTCGAACAACCGCTCGCGCGTCTCGGTGTCGACGATCCCGGTCGGCGACAACTCCTCGCGGTGCTGGAACCAGTAAACCGCCTTCTCCGTATTCTTGCCCCAGCGGCCGTCGAGGATGCCGGGAGAGAACCCCACGCGGTCGAGCAGGATCTGGACGTACAGCACGCTCGGCCCGGCACCCCGGCCGCCCAGCGGCACCTCGATCGCTTCCGCCCCTTCGCCGGAGCCCGGCAGCTCACTGATGTCGCCCCAGCGCTCCGGGATCGCGAGCGTGTCGAGGCCGAGCTCAGTGGGAAGCGCACGCGTCGGAAGCGCCTCGCGCCAGGAGTCGTCGAGCCTGCCCGCCTCGATCTCGGCGTTCGTCAGCGTGTCGGCCGACCACAGGACATCGGCGACCGCCGGTTCGCCTTCCTCGACAGGCTCGTCACGAGCGCAGCCCGACAGCAGGAGGATTCCGAGGAGAAGCTTCGCGCGGCTCATGCGAACCCGCCGTACAGATTGCCCCACGCAGAACCGTTCAGCTCGCGCCATCCAGCCGCTCGCGCAGCAGTCGATTGACGAGCTGGGGGTCCGCCTTGCCCTTGGTGCGCCGCATGACCTGCCCCACGAAGAAGCCGAGGAGGCCGGCCTTGCCGCCACGGTAGGCCGTCACCTCGCCGGAATGTTCGCGGATGACCGCATCGACCTCGGCCTCGAGCGCCTCCACGTCGGAGACCTGCTCGAGCCCGCGCTCGGCGATGATCTCGGCCGGCGGACGCCCCGTCTCGACCATCGCCGCCAGGACCTCCTTGGCCGCGCTTCCGGAGACGATCCCCTGGGCCTTGAGCTCCAGGAGAGCGGCCAGATCGGCGGGTGCGACCGGGCGCGGGACGGGCTCGAGCACGATCTCCTCGGCCTTCTCGTTTGCGAGCCGCAGTAGCTCGCCCATGATCCAGTTGGATACTTCCTTGGCGTCGTCGAAGAGCGCAATCACCGCCTCATAGTAGTCCGCCAACGGGCGCGTCGCGGTCAGGATTCCGGCATCATAAGCCGGGATCGCGTACTGTTCGACGAAACGGCGGACGCGCGCGCCCGGAAGCTCGGGCAGCGTCACGAAGACCCCCTCCCGGCGCGGGCCGGCGACTTCGAGCGGCTCGAGGTCGGGCTCGGGGAAGTACCGGTAATCGTGCGAAAGCTCCTTGGATCGCATCGGCCGCGCCTCGCCTTTGACGGAGTCCCACAGCAAGGTCTCGTGGACGACGGGCTCACCTCCAGCGGTCAGCCGCGCCTGCCGATCGATCTCGAAGGCGAGCGCGTCCTCGACGTAACGGAACGAGTTGACGTTCTTGACCTCGGTCTTGACGCCGAGCGCCGGCTCGCCGACCGGGCGGATGGAGACATTGGCGTCGCACCTCAGGCTCCCCTTCTCCATGTCGCAGTCGGAGACGTCGACGTACTGGAGGAGCTGTTTGAGGTTCGTGAGATAGAGGTACGCCTCGCGCGGGTTCCGAAGATCGGGCTCGCTCACGATCTCGATGAGTGGAACGCCGCAGCGGTTGAAGTCGACCAGCGTGCCACCCTCGCCGTGCATCGATTTGCCGGCGTCCTCTTCGAGATGGACGCGAGTGATCCCGATCGCCTTGGTGGACCCATCGTCGAACGGGATCTCGAGCGAGCCACC
>JBHEOA010000045.1:0-6506 GCA_046261835.1 Gemmatimonadota bacterium | reverse complement strand
GGCAACCTTCACTTCGTCGTCGGGTGCAAAGATGCGTCCAACCTGGACCAGCGCTTTGGGAGGCACGATCACGTCACGCGCGGACCGCTTCGCCTTGTCCTCGAGACGCACCGACGCCCGCGCCAGCCGATGGCCATTGGTGGCCACCATGTGCATGACGTCGTCGCCGATCTGCCACAGGACTCCGTTCAGGATCGGTCGTGTGTCCTCAGTTGAAGCAGCAAAGGCGGTGCGCGAAGCCATTTGCTCCACGTTGCCGGCCGTTACGCTGAACCCTTGATCGAAGTCGAGCTCGGGGAAGCTCGGGAAGTCCTCCGCTGGCAGACCATTCACCCGGAAGCGGCTCGACTCGCACTCCACGGTGACGTGTTCGCGCTCGGCCTTCACTCGCACCAGGCTGGATGGCAGCGCGCGAATCATGTCGGTCAGCTTCCGTGCCGGAAGCGTCACTCGCCCATCCTCTTCGACGCTGGCCGGCGCACGCACGGTGACCGAGAGGTCCAGATCCGTCGCCGACAGCGCGAGTTCATCACCTCGAGCGGATATCATGACGTTGCCGATGATCGGGAGCGGCGTCCGGGCGGGTACGATGTTCGAGACGGCGGTCAAAGCCTCGAGGAAGTCACTCTGGCCGATGGTGAAATGCATCGTCGTCTCCCGGGTCGTCCGAAGGTTATCCTCAATCGGAGGGCTTTCTACGATACGAAAAATCAATACTTAGTAGTAGTAGTAAGGGCGGCTCGAATGTGGACGATCGACCCACCGACGCCTGCTAGAGATGTGGAGAAAAGCACGCATCTTGAGGACCGCGGTGAGTCGATCATCGCCACTCGCCTTTTCTTCACGCTCCTCCCCAGGTCTTTCCCCAGACCGTCAGGACGCGATTCGCTCGCGCAGCTGCTCGACGCGCATGCGCATCGTGCGGTCTTGCTGAATCTCGGTCTCGATCTTTTCACATGCATGGATCACGGTCGTATGATCGCGACCGCCGAAAGCTTGGCCGATCTCCACCAGTGGGAGGTCAGTGAGCTGACGGCAGAGATACATCGCGACCTGTCGAGGCACGGTGAGAGACTTCGTGCGCTTGCGTGACTTCATGCCATCGATCGAGACGCCGAACTCCGATCCCACCTCGTGCTGGATCCGCTCGACGGTGACGCGGATGACTTCGGTCGTGAGGATGTTCTTGAGAACGTTCTCGGCGAGCTCGATCGTGATGTCCGTGCCGTAGAGGCTCGAGTGGGCGATCAGTCGGATCAGCGAGCCTTCCAGCTCGCGAACGTTCGATTTCACGTTCTTAGCGATGAACAGGATGACCTCCGGCGGGACTTCGAGATTGTTGCGCGCCGCTTTGTGCTGGAGGATCGCGATGCGCGTCTCGAGGTCCGGCGGCTGGATGTCGACGACCAGACCCCATTCGAAACGGGAGACCAGGCGGGCCTCGAGCGTGGGAATCTCCTTGGGGGGGCGGTCGCTCGTCAGCACGATCTGCTTGTGCGCGTCATAGAGGGCGTTGAACGTGTGGAAGAACTCCTCCTGCGTCGCATCCTTGCCCTGGAGGAACTGAACGTCGTCGATCAGGAGAAGATCCATTCGCCGGTACTTGTTGCGGAAATCGAGTGTCTTGCCGTACTGGAGGGCCTCGATCATCTGATTCATGAAGGTCTCGGCTGAGAGGTAACAGATCCGCTCGAGCTTGTGAGTCGCCAGGGCGGAGTGGCCGATGGCCTGCATGAGGTGCGTCTTGCCGAGCCCCACCCCGCCGTAGATGAAGAGCGGGTTGTAGACCTGGGCCGGAGTCTCGGCGACCGCCAGGGAGGCCGCGTGCGCCCACTGATTCGAGTTGCCGACGACGAACGTGTCGAAGATGTACTTGGGATTGAGGGGCTGACCGAGGTGGACCGAGGCGGTCGGCTCCGTGGGAATATCGCGGGGAGCCGTCATCGCGGGCCGCCCCGTCAGAGATACCGGTCCCTCTGACTCGTCGGCCCGGAACGTGATGGCCACTCGGTCGTGGAACAGGCCGCGTGCGACGTCGTTGAGAAGGTTGCCGTATTGGCCGGCGATGTAGTCGAGTGCGAACTGGTTCTTCACGTTGACGAGAAGCTCGTCGGCGGTCAGCGCGATCGCTTCGGCGGGTTCGAGCCAGGTGCGAAAGCTTTGCGGGTTGATTCGCTTTTGGACCTCGCCCAGGACGAGCGACCACATCTCCGCTGGGGTGAGCTCGGCTGCCAGCAAGATGACTCCGATGGAACGGGATGTTGATTTCGTGCGGAGCGCGTCGAGGGCGTCTCATCATACGCACGCCATCGGAGCGTGTCAACAACTTCATCGACGAGCCGCGTGGAGCGGGCCCATGCGCGCGCACCGATGTGAAAAACGGTTGACGATGGCCTGCTCGAGGTCTAATTTTGGCGCCCGTTTTTCCGGGCGAAATAAACGCCATCGACTTCCGGAGCCCCGATGAAACGCACGTACCAGCCCAGCCGGCGCAAGCGCCGCAACAAGCACGGATTTCGTACGCGCATGGCGAGCAAGAACGGCCGCAAGGTACTTGCGCGCCGTCGCCGGAAGGGTCGCGCCAAGCTGTCCGTGTCCGCGGAATTTTTCCGCAAGCAGAAGCACTAGCTGGGCCATCTCCCGCGGGACCGTCGAATCACCACGCGGCGCGAGATCGGGAGCCTTCTCGCCGCGGCGCGGGTCCGCGGACGCGATCTCGACCTTCACTGGCATACCGCGTCCGGGCCACTCCCTCGCGCTACCTGCATCACGCCCAAGTACGGTCACTCGGTCGTCGAGCGAAACAAGCTTCGGCGCCGGCTGAGGGAGCTGTTACGCAGGGTGTTGCTTTGCCGATCCGCCCACGTCGACTACCTGGTGCGCATTCGGCCATCGGCCTACGAGCGGAGCTTCGCCGAGCTGGAGAATCAGTTACGAGCGCTGGAGGGGCGCCTCCCCGCCGCGCCGGACGACGAGGCATGAGACCGCTTTTGATCGGTGCGATTCGCCTCTACCAGCTCACGACGGGCTGGATGCCCTCCGTGTGCCGCTACCAGCCCAGCTGTTCGACCTACGCCATCGAGGCGATCCGCGACCACGGCGCCGCCCGCGGCGTGACCCTGGCCGCCCGGAGGATCCTGCGATGCCACCCGTGGCGACCCGGCGGCTACGATCCCGTGCCACCGCCGGCCTCCCGTCACGGGTAAGGTCGCTCCTTGGACACCCAACAGCGCCGACTCCTTTTCGCGTTCGTCCTGATGGCGGCGATCCTGGGGGCGAGCCAGTGGTGGTATTCCCGCAACGCCCCTCCCTCCGGGAGGGATACCCCGGCCGACACGACCGCACCGGCGCCTACAACGGATGTTGTGGCGCGCGACACGGCACGCGGTCCCAGCGCGGACCGCGCTCCCCTGGAGACCTCTGCGGCGGCGGACACGAGTCGCGTTTCCCAGGACACGCTCCTCGGTGGGCCGGCGCCTCGGGGCGTCGCGATTACGACTCCGCTCTACAGCGCCGTCGTCGATCCACGGGGCGGCGTGATCACCGACATCGGACTCGTTCGCTACCGGTCCTTCACCGATTCGGGGCCCGTGGCGCTCGTCCCGCCCTCCTCCGCCTTTCTCGAGCGGGCCGCCGACCTCGGCGAGAATCGCCTGGCGATCGGTGAGCTCGTCTTCGCCCCGAGCGACTCGGTCATCCGCCTGAGCGCGGGCGATTCGGCGCGCACCCTCGAGCTTCGTTGGGAGGGGGGCGGCCGGCGCGTCATTCAGCGGTACCGCTTCGACCCGTCGAATTACGTGATCGACTACAGGTTCGATCTCGGCGAGCCGGTAGACGGCGTCCTCCACACCCGGATCGGACCTCGGCTCCACTCCAACGAAAAGGATCCGCCGCAGGACTACGAGTCAATGAGGGCGGTGGCGCGAGTCGACGGCGAGATCATCGCTCGCTCGGCGGAGGACGCCGGAGAGGGACGGCTCGCCTACGGCGGGGAGATCGAATGGGTGGGCCTTCGTAACAAGTACTTCCTAGCACTCCTGCTCGAGGCGGAGGAGGGACCGCCACTGACGGCGGTCACGTTCGAGGGGCGAGCGAGCGATTCCCTCCCCGTTCTGGACGTCACCGCGGCCGTGCCGATCCGCCGTGGCGCCGCGGCGTACCGGGTGTACGCGGGGCCCCAGGAGTTCCAGCGGCTGAGGGCACTCGATCACGGGCTCGACGAGGTCAACCAGTACGGTTGGTCGTGGATCCGCTGGATGATCACGCCGTTCGCGAAGCTGATCGTCGTGATCATGCTGTGGCTTCATCGCTGGATCCCGAGCTACGGCCTGGTCCTCATCGTCTTCGGGGTGATCGTGCGACTCGTCATGTGGCCGCTGACGACGAAGTCGTTCCGTTCGATCCAGGAGATGCAGAAGCTCCAGCCCGAGATCCAGCGGCTGCGCGAGACGTACAAGAGCGATCCTCAGCGGATGCAGCAGGAGACGATGCGCCTCTACCGGGAACGGAAGGTGAATCCTCTCGGTGGATGTCTTCCGAACCTGATCCCGATGCCGATCCTCTTCGCCCTCTTCTTCGTGTTCCAGTCGACGATCGAGTTCCGCGGCCAACCGTTCCTGTGGCTGCCCGACCTCTCGCAACCCGACCCGATGTATATCCTTCCCATCCTGATGGGGCTCACGATGGTCGTTTCGTCGAAGCTCACTATGACCGATCCGCGGATGGCGGCGATGACGTACGTGATGCCGATCGTTTTGACGTTCGTATTCCTGAACCTCGCCGCCGGGCTGGTCCTCTACTACACGATTTCCAACGTGCTCACCTTCGTCCAGCAGTGGTGGTTGCGGCGGGGGGCGCCGATTCCAGGAGTGCGAAAGGCCACTGGCGCGACGTAGGCTCTTGCTCGAA
This sequence comes from Gemmatimonadota bacterium, assembly GCA_046261835.1. Lineage (GTDB taxonomy): Bacteria > Gemmatimonadota > Gemmatimonadetes > JACCXV01 > JAHWKZ01 > JBHEOA01. Next base: position 1,598 of record JBHEOA010000045.1, on the reverse strand, counting down.
GCATGCTCAACGAGCAAATTGATGTTCGGCTCGACGCGCCGCGCTCCATGGGAGGGCGAGATCGAAGGCCCCTCCGCAATAATACGAGCTCGAACTTTCGTCTGGGTCCGGCGAGGCCCCCCGCATCGGTCTACTGACCGTCGGCCCGACGTCATGCGAGGAATTTGATCCCTCGATCCGATCGATCCCCAGTGTCCGACCCCGTGGACGCACCGGAGGCCCGGCGGCGTCTGGCGGCGGAAATCGAAAGCGTTTTCGCCGACGAGCCGCCGATTACCCATGAAGATCTGGCGCCGCCGGACGCTACTACTTCAACTGTAGTAGGAGAGTCGGGTCCGCGGAGTGTTTCACGTGAAACACCAGGGGCCATCCCTCGAGAATCGAGGGTGATCGCGGTCGCGAATCAGAAGGGGGGTGTCGGAAAGACCACAACCGCCGTCAACCTCGCTGCTTGTCTCGCAGCGGCGGAACGGCGGGCCCTCCTGATCGATGTCGACCCACAGGGAAACGCTTCGAGTGGTGTCGGGGTCGACAGGTCGAGTCTTCCAGCGACGATCTATGACGTCCTCATCGACGAGGCGCCCCTCTCGGCGGCGATCGTCCCGACCGCTCTCGACTTTCTGGATGTAGTTCCGGCGACGGTCGATCTGTTCGGGGCGGAGATCGAGCTCGTCACGGCCATTGGCCGCGAACACCGACTCGGCTCCGCGCTCGAGCCTCATCGACACGACTACGATTTCATTCTCGTCGACTGTCCGCCATCCCTCGGGCTTTTGACCGTCAATGCCCTGACGGCCGTCGACTCGGTCATGATCCCGATCCAATGCGAGTACTACGCTCTCGAGGGGCTTTCCCAGCTCCTGGGGACGATCCGGATCGTCCAGAAGAACCTGAACCCCCGCCTCGAGATCGAAGGCGTGCTGCTGACGATGTACGACCCGCGCCTCAACCTGGCGCGGCAGGTAAAGCAGGAAGCCGAGGAATACTTCGGGGAAAAGGTGTACCGCACCGTGATCCCGCGGAACGTCCGTCTCTCCGAGGCCCCGAGCTTCGGCAAGCCCGTGATCCTCTATGACATCCTTTCCCCCGGAGCGGCGAGCTATATGAAGCTGGCCGAGGAGCTGATCGAACGATGTCGACCCAGAGCAAACGGCTCGGCAAAGGCCTAGGGGCCCTCCTGGGCGAGTCCGCCGTCGTGGCGGCGCGCGCGGAGGCAGCGGGCCCTGAGGGCGGGATCCTCCAAGTCCCGATGACCAGGATCCGACCCAATCGCTACCAGCCGCGGACGACGTTTGACGAGGAGGGGATCCGCGATCTGGCCGCCTCGATCGCCCAGAAGGGGGTCCTCCAGCCCCTCATCGTTACGCCCTCCGGAGACGGCTACGAGCTCGTTTCGGGAGAACGGCGGTTGCGGGCCGCGCGGCGCGCAGGACTGTTGACGGTCCCGGTCGTGGTGCGCAAGGTCGAGGACCGGGAGCTCCTCGAGATCGCCCTGATCGAGAACCTTCAGCGGGAGGACCTCGATCCGATCGAGGAGGCGACGGGCTACCGCCAGCTGATCGACGATTTCGGTCTCACCCAGAACGAGCTCGCCACCG
>JBHEOA010000044.1:0-12336 GCA_046261835.1 Gemmatimonadota bacterium | reverse complement strand
TCGAGCAGAGTCGTCGCGCTCGCGTTGCCGGATTCGTCCGGCCTCAGGTGCGGGTAGTTCGACGGGTCGCCTATGATCGCACCATCGGAGCCGCATCGCCCTTGATGGACATGCCATGGGTGGTCGCCGCCGGCCGACCCGCCCGTTAGCGTCACGTTGGCGCGCGTCCCGGTGTCCGGAACCAGCGAGACGATCGCGAAGCCGCCATGCCCGTGCGGTCCGACCACCTCGATTTCCGCGAACCACGATCCCGCGATCGGACGTGGATCCTCTGCCTGCCGTGCACACCCTAGCGACACCAGGGCCCCTGCCAAAATGAAACTCCATGCTTTCATGCGACCCTTTACTGATTCGGCCGGAGATCGCCGCAGCCCACGATCGTGTCGAACTGGCTGGCCGATTGGTGGATGTTGACGTAGTACGAGCCCTCCGGGTCGAGGCTCACGTTCAACTGCGCCTCGGCGGAGGAATCACCGGACGCGCCCGGCCGCAGGCTCGGATACGCTCCTGGATCGCCCACGATGGGACCGTTCGACTCGCACACCCCCTCGAGGACATGCCACGGATGATCGCCGCCTGACGACCCGCCGGATAGCGAGACGTTGACGTGCGTTCCTCCGTCCATGGGAGCAGCGCTCGCGGTGCCGCTGTGCCCCGATGCTCCCACTTCGCTTATCGACCCGTTCCACGACGTCCCCTCACCCATCCCGCTCTGCGACGCGCACCCAGCGAGCGCGAAGCACACCAAGGTGGCGATCCCTCGTCCGCGCATCGTCTCTCCCCTCCTCCCAGGATCTGTGACCACGATGAATCGCTTCGAGAGTAGGGCGCTCACGACCCCGGCTCTAGTAGGTATCTGACACATCAGGATGGGGCTTATCTTCGAGCGCCTGTGCGCGCGATTCGCTACCACCGAACCGGAGAACCGGAAGTCCTGACGGTCGAAGAGATCGAGCTACCCGAACCCGGCCCGAACGAGGTTCGGGTGAGACTGCGATACGCCGGCGTCAACTTCATCGATGTATACCTCCGAAGGGGCTACTACGACCCTGGGGCCCTTCCCGCGATCGCGGGGAAAGAAGGGGCAGGGATCGTCGAGGCGGTGGGAAGCGCAGTGTCTGAGATCGCCATGGGTGACCGTGTCGCATTCTGCGACGCCGGCGGCACGTACGCCGAAGCGGTCATCGTTCGGGCCGAGCGCGCGATCGCGGTTCCCGACGGAGTCGACGATCGTCTGGCCGCAGCCCTCCCACTCCAGGGGATGACCGCCCATTACCTCACCCACGCCATCCAGCCGCTACGGTCGGGAGACCGAGTGCTCATCCATGCGGCCGCGGGCGGGGTGGGGCACCTGGCGGTCCAGATGGCGAAGCTCGCGGGCGCCGAGGTATTCGCCACGTGCTCCTCGGGCAAAGTCGATCGCGCGCGCGAGGTCGGCGCCGACCATGTGATTCCTTACGACGAGGTCGATTTCGTCGACGAGATCAAGCGTCTCACGGACGGGCACGGAGTCGACCTCGCGATCGACGGGGTGGGACGGGCGACGTTCGAGAAGTCGGTCGCGGCCACGCGGGTGCGGGGTCACGTGATTCTGTTCGGTCAGGCGAGCGGCGAACCCGCTGCCGTTCGTCCGCGGCGCCTTCTCGGCAGCCGTACGCTGACCTCAGCGTCACTATTCGACTACGTCCGGACGCGGGAGGAGTTGCTCGCGCACGCGCTGCAGGTGTTCGAGTGGGCGCGCCTCGGAAAGCTGCGCGCCTTCATCGATCGCGTGCTCCCGCTCGCGGAGGCCGCCGAAGCTCACCGTCTTCTCGAGGCCGGTGAGACTCGCGGCAAGCTCCTGCTCGAGCCTTTGGAACGCTTCTGATAGAGCCTTGGAACGCCCCGGCGGAGGCCCCGGCTCTTCGCCGAGCCGGGGCCTTCCGCACGATTCGAGTTACTGCGGCGCCGCTGTTTGCGTGACGAGACCGCCGCAAGCGATGATCGAGTCGGCCTGCGCCGCCGAGAGATGGATGTTGACGTGGTACTCGGCTTCGGGGTCGAGCCGCTCGCTGATCGTCGCTTCGGCCTCTGCCTCTCCACCGGCGCCTATCGAAAGCGGCGGATAAGCGCTCTCGGCGCCGACCACGGCGCCGCCGGAACCGCAGTCACCCAGATGCACGTGCCAGGGATGAGCCGCGCCGGACTCTCCGCCCTCGACGTCGATCGAGACGAAGGTTCCGCTTTTTCCTCCGTGGGCCACGGCCTCGCCGTTGATGCCGCCCCCCGGGCCGGCGCCTTCGATCGAGGCCAGCCAGCTCGGGGAGGGCTCCTGTTCGAGGACTTGGGCCTCACCCGCAGGCGGTCCGAGGGGTCTCTCTTCCACTTCTTCCTCTTGGGGCTCGGCCCTCGCTTCTGGCTCGGTCTCGGTCTCGGTATCCCCACCCGAGCGGCAACCGAGGAACGCGGCGACGAAGCCCGCTAGCAGGATCGTGGAAACGATCCGGGTTCTCGATCTCATGACTCTTCCTCCTCAACGTTTGTAACGCGGACTGTTGTATGTGTTGTTTAGGCACTAGTGACGATTGGGATTAGTAGCTGCATGACAGAACTTGACTCCATCGTACGTGGGCGAGCGTCATCATCCGTCGCCGCAGCGTACTGCCGTGCCCTTCTCAGCCCAACGGATCGGCGAGGCGTGCGGCGAGCGTCTCGAGGCGCTCGAGCGAGTCGCGAATGTCGTCTTCCGTCGTGCGCGGATTGATCGGGCATAGGCGAACAACGGTGCGGCCGCGAAGGATCGTCGAGCTGACCAGCGTGAAGCCGTCGGCCAGCGACGCCGCGGCGATCCGCGCGTTGACCCGCTCGGCGAGATCGTCGTGCCCGTCACCGCTGACCGGCATGCCCCCGGCGGTGATCGCGCCGCCGTCGCTCCCGCCCGGCCGCCACCGAAAGGTCACGATCCCGAGCGTGGCCGGCGTCACAACCTCCCAGCACGGCCGCCCGCGCAGCATCGCCTCGGCGCGCTCGGCATTGGCGATCCCGCGCGCCACGGCCGCGCGGAACGCGCGCATCCCGAAGACCTGGAGCGTCATCCAGAGCTTCAGCGCACGGAACGAGCGCGTGAGCTGAACCCCGTAGTCGGCGAAGTTGACCTCTCCCTCCCCGCGCTCGACGTCCCGCAAGTACTCGGGGAGGATGTGGAAGGTGCGGTGGAGCCAGTGTCGATCACGGACCAGGACGCAGCCGATCTCGTACGGCTGGAAGAGCCACTTGTGGGGATCGAGGGCGAGCGAGTCGACGCGTTCGATCCCCGCCAGGGCGCGTCGCCCCGCTTCGCACAGGACCGTCGCGCCGCCATAGGCCGCATCGGCGTGGAGCCAGAGCCCCCCGCCTGCGCACAGGTCGGCGAGCGTGGGGAACGGATCCACCGCGCCGGTGTTCACCGTCCCCGCGTTGGCGATCACACAGAAGGGACGAAGCCCATGGGCGCGGTCGTCGGCGATCGCCGCCCGCAGCGGCTCGACTGGCAGGCGATACTGTTCGTCGGAGTGGATTCGCCGAAGCTGATCGGGCGCGAATCCTAGCACTCTCAGCGCACGATCGACCGCTGAGTGGGTCTGATCAGACGCGTAAGCGACGGCGCCCTCCAGCCGGTCGGCCAGCGTCACGTGTCGCGCCGCGGCCAGGGCGTGGAGGTTGGCCTCCGAGCCCCCGCTCACGAAGAGCCCGCCGGCTCCGTCCGGCAGCCCGCACCATTCCCTGAGCCACTCGAGCGTGACGATCTCGAGCATCGCCGGGCCCGACGATTCGAGCCAGGTGCCGGCGAAGACGTTGTGGGCGGTCGCGAGCGCGTCGGCAAGGACGCCGACGTAGTTGGAAGGGCTCGGCACGAAAGCGAAGAAGCGAGGATGGTGGACGCGCCCCATCCAGGACAGGACATCGCGCTCGATTCGCGCCAGGACTTCGGCGGGGTCGCGCCCCTCTTCGGGTGGCGGCTCTCGAAGGAGGGGCTCCAGCTCCGCGCGCCGCGCCTCACGCCCGGCCGGCTGATCGCGAAGCGTCGTCAGGTGATCGACGATCAGGTCGACCACGCGATGTCCGAGCGACCGCATGACGTCCGGGTCGAGCTCGAGCCCCGAAGCGCCGAAAGGCGGCGGGAAACGCGAAAGGGCGGGGGCTTCGGTCAGCGGATCGTGGGCACGTAGGGCATGACCGCGAGCGGTCGGCCGACCTCGGCCCGGAGGACCGCGCCCATCCCCACGATCGCGGCACCCAGGTCGCGCACCACCAGACGCGCGACGCGCTCGCGCACGCCAGGCTCGGCGCGCCTCGCCCCGCGCAGGCGGAACGCCTCCTGAAGCCGCTCCACCCACGTCTGCTCGCGCGGGTAGACGTGGAGCCACACGCGGGCGTCACCGTCGATCCCCGCCGCCTGCTTGGCCAAGGTCAGAGCGGTCTCGAGCCCGCCGGTCGTGTCAACCAAACCGACTCCCCGAGCCTGGGATCCCGACCAGACGCGGCCCTGGGCGACGCGGTCGATCTCCGGAACCGGCTTGTCGCGCCCCTGGGCGACGCGCTCGACGAAGTTGCGATACACGTCCTCGACCAGGAGGCGGAACGTCCGTCGTTCCTCCTCGGTCATGGGACGGGTCGAGGTCGGAAAGTCGGCGGCGGGGTTCGTCTCGATGAGATCCCACGTGATGCCGAGCTTTTCGTACAGCTCCGAGGCGTTGAACAGGACGGCCAGTACCCCGATCGATCCCGTCAGAGTCGCCGGTTCGGCGACGATCGCGTTCGCTCCCGCCGCGATGTAGTAGCCGCCGGAAGCCGCGACGTCTCCCATCGAGACGACGACGGGGACCTCCTCCCGGAGCTCCTTGACCGCGGCCCAGATCTCTTCGGAGGCGAGCGCGTCGCCGCCGGGGCTGTCGACGCGCAACACGACGGCGTCGATCCGGTCGTCCTGCGCGACCTCGTGGAGCGTCTCGACCATCGAGGCCGACCCTATCACACGCCCGAACAAGGGATCGAAACCACTCTCTCCCATCACGATCGCGCCTACGGCGTAAACCAGCGCGACGTCGCCCTCGGGGCTCTCGGCGGGGTCGGGCAAGTCCGCTGCGTAGTCGGCGGCGTCGATCAGGTGATAGGGCACCTCGGCCAGAGCGAGACTGTCGGGATCGACCTCCAGGGCCTCCGCCACTGCCGCGCGCTGGACGTCAGCCTCGTGCGCCTCCCCGTCGATCAGGTCCAGCGTCTCGAGGTCGCGCGCCAGGTAGATCCCCTCGTCGAGCGCGGCGGTCAGTCGCGCCCGGTCGACCTCGCGCCGGGCCACGACCTCGTCGACGAAGTGGCGATAGCGTTCTTCGATGAGCGCGGTCGTCGCCTCGCGGTCGGGATCGCTCATGTTCTCGCGCGCCAGGATGTCGGCTGCGCTCTTGTACGCTCCGATCGCCTCGATCTGGGGATCGAGCCCGACCTTGTCGAGCATGCGCGAGATGAAGGGCGTCTCGACCCGGAAGCCGTTCATCTCGAGTCCGGCGTCGGGCAGGACGTACAAACGGTCCGCGGCGAGCGCGACGTAGTACCCCAGCTCGTCGGTGAACGGTGTGTAGGCGTAGACGAACTTGCCGCTTTCGCGGAAGGCGAGGAGGCGGCGCCGGATCTCCTCGGCCTTCGCCCACCCCATCTCGGGCGATCCCACCCGCAGGTAGACGCCGGCGATCCGATCATCCTCCGCCGCCCGGTCCAGCGCCAGAGCGAGGTCGAGGAGCTCGTAACGCGCACCCTCGAGCTCGGCGCCGAAGAAGTCCTCGTGCGCCCGCTCGACGATCAATCCGTCGAGGTCGATCGCGAGCACGCCGGGGGTGTCGAAATCACGTGCCCCGCCCGTGGAGAGGAATGGGTACAGTGCGAGCCCAGCCAGAACGACCAGGACCAGCAGCACGAGGCCGACCACGAGCGCGATGGAGACGCCACGTTTCACGGCGTCTATGGTCGCCGCCGCCGCCTAGCGGCGTCAAGCCGAGGTTGCGTTACGCCGGTCGTGGTTGAATCCTCTACACGGTCCATGTTCCGGAATCAGTCCCCATCACCGCTTCCGGAGGAGGGCACATGACGACTGTTTGTCGGAATCGTTGGCTTCGTTTACAGCTACACCATGGAGGAGGCGCTCTTGCTCGGCCTGTTCCCCGTCAACGTCGTCCACAACCTCACGCACCTGCTCCTCGGAATCTGGGGCATCGCCGCAGCACGAACGTACGGGGGGCCAAGTCGTACTGCACGATCGCGGGGGTCCTCTACATACTGCTCGCGATCGCCGGCTACGTCGAGCCGAACCCGGGGGCCATGCTGCCGCTCGGCGGGAATGACGTGTGGCTGCACGCGGCCCTGGGGGTCATCCTCCTCATCGTCGGGCTGACCGCCAAGCCGAGGGCCGCCGCCGTCTGACACCCTTCACGCGCCGGGCCGGGGTGCTCCGCGCGCCCCGGCTCAGCGACGAACGGCACCACTCTCATGACGAGAACCTGACCGAGCAAGTCTGACACCGATGACATCGAGAAACGCCTGGACCACCGCGGGATCGAAGCCCTTCCCAGCTTCGTTCTCGATGGTCGCGAGCACGATGTCGACCGGTTTAGCGGGGGAGTAGGGACGATCGGATCGCATCGCGTCCCAGACATCGGCAACCGCGAAGATCCGGGCCGCCAGCGGGATCTCTTCAGCCTTGAGACCCCTCGGGTAGCCGGTCCCGTCCCAACGCTCGTGATGGCAGTAGGGAATGTGGATCGCGTTCGCGAGGTAGGGGATGGAGGCGAGCAGGTCGTAGGCGAAGAGGGGATGGAGCCGCATCACTTGCCACTCCTCTTCCGTGAGAGGGCCGGGCTTGGAGAGGATGGCGTCGGGGATCCCCATCTTCCCGATGTCATGAAGGAGAGCCCCACGGCGTATGTTCGCAAGCTCTTCGCCCTGGATGTTCATTCGTCGGGCGATCTTCATCGTGAGATCGGTCACACGGCGCGAGTGCCCTTCGGTCTCCCGGTCCCGGAGCTCGAGGGCCCGCGACCAGCCTTCCAGCGTCCGGTCGTAGGCTTCGAGCAGCTCGGTGTGCGACCGCCGGATGCGTTCGAGCAGATCCCCGCGCTCGATGGCGGCACCAATGGTGCTCGCCACGGTGCGCAACGCGCTGACCTCGGCCTCCGCCCATCGACGATCCTCGTCCACGTCGGCGAGTCCGAGCGTCCCCCACCACTGACCGTCGAGGTAGATCGGCACCAGGACGAAGGATCGTACTCCGAAATCGTAGGTAATGGTCCGGAGGGGCTCGTCCAGATCCTTGGCTATGATGTGGGCGGTTTCGCCTCGCTGGAGGGCGGCGACGCCCCTTGCCATTCCCATTTCCTCCCACGCCATGCCTTGAAGGGCCGGGTCTTCCATTCTGGGTCTCGCGAGGCGACCGAGCCACTCGTACGCGAGGCTGGAGAGAACGGGCCCGTCCGGCGTCGGCTGTCGATTGCGGTAGAGAAACGCGCGATCGGCTTCGGCCGCCTGGCCGATCCGCGACAGGACGTCCCGAATCGCCGCGTCGACCTCCTCTGCGCGCACCAACCGCCCCGCGATTTCTCCGAGCGTGGCCAGGATCGTCTCGCGCCGCCTCAGTTCGGTCTCGACCCTGTGCTGCTCGCGACGGTTCGCGCTCTCGGCGAGCTCCCGCTCGATGACAGGGCACAAGCGGGTGAGGTGATCCTTCACGAGGAAATCGTCGGCGCCCGATTGCATCGCCGCGACGGCGGTCTCCTCGCCTACCGTGCCGGACAGGATCACGAAGGGCACGTCTCGTTGGCTCGTCTTGACCACTTCAAGGGCGATCGGTGCGCTGAAACCAGGCATCGACCAGTCGCACAAGACGAGATCCCAAAGCTCCTGGAGCAGGGCCACCCGCAGGTCGAGGTCCGTGTCCACGCGCCGGTAGGTCGGGTCGTACCCCTCCTTCCGCAGAAGTCGGAGCACGAGCTCCACGTCATCGGGATTGTCCTCGACGAACAGGATGCGTATGGACTTCGCCATCAGGATCCGCTCGGTGGCGCGACGTTCAGGACGAGCCAGTAGAGACCGAGATGCCGGACCGCTTCAGTGAATTGCCCGAAGTCGACCGGCTTCTGGATGTACGAGTTCACCCGGTTGGTGTAGCCTCGAACCAGATCACCCTCCTCGCGTGACGAAGTCAGGATCACGACCAGGATCATCTGGGTTCGCTCGTCGGCCCGGATCCGCTCCAGAACCTCGAGCCCCCCGAGCCGCGGCATGTTGATGTCGAGGAGCACGAGCTGGGGCTGATCCGCTGGATCACGGTCGGCGTGAGGCCCCTCGCAGAACAAGAAGTCGAGCGCCTCGACCCCGTCGTGCGCGACCACGATGCGGTTGCTGATCTTGTTCTTCTCGAGCGCCCGCCTCGTCAGCTCCACGTCGTCCTCGTTGTCTTCCACCAGGAGGATCAACTTGTCTTCCATTGGTCGTCTTCCTCCAAAGTGAAGTAGAAGGTCGCGCCCTCCCCCGGCGTGCTCTCGGCCCAGACTCTGCCGCCGTGACGCTCGACGATTCGCTGGACGGTCGCGAGGCCGATTCCCGTGCCGTCGAACTCGCTAGACGAATGCAAACGCTGGAAGGGGGCGAACAGATTGTCGGCGTATGCCATGTCGAAGCCGATTCCGTCGTCTTTGACGAAGAACGTCGCGGGCCCGCCGTTGGCGGGCGATACGGCCCCGATCTCGATTCTCGTGCCCGCTCCCTTCCCGGTGTACTTCCAGGCGTTGTTCAGGAGGTTCTCTATTACGGACCGTACGAGATGGGGATCGCCTCTACCCGAGAGCCCATCGGCGATGACGACCTCGACTTCGCGTTCCGGCTCGGCCTCCTTCAGTCCTCGCTCGATTTCGCGCGCGAGCGCCGTGAGATCCACGTGCCGCCGGGATATTTCGCCGCGCCCCAGACGGGAAAACGTCAAGAGGTCGTCGATGAGGCGCCCCATCCGGTGGCCCGCGGCGATGATGCGGCCGAGCAACGATCGACCGTCGTGATCCAATCGCTCCCCATGGCCCTCGAGCAGGGCCTGGGAGAAGCCGACAATGCCACGGAGGGGAGCTCGAAGGTCGTGAGAAACCGAGTAGCTGAACGCTTCCAGCTCGCGGTTGAGCTGCCGGACTCGCTCCTCGGTCCGCTTGCGCTCGGTGATGTCCTCGGAGATCCCCAGGAGGTAGCGCGGCCTGCCATCGGGTCCGGTCAGGGGAACCTTGCGGGTGTGGAGGAGGCGCGTTCCCTGGGCGGCCGTCCGAATGGGCTCCTCGGGAATGTCGACGGGTTCCGTACCGGCCAGCACCTCCCGATCCTTCGCGATGAAGAATTCAGCTTGCTCGGGTGGAAAGAAGTCGTAGTCGTTCCGGCCGAGAAGGTCTTTCCGATCGAACCCCACGAGCTCTTCACCAGCACGGTTGAACTTCACGAAGCGGAGGTCGTGGGCATCCTTGACGAATACCATCAGTGGCAGGTTCTCGAAGATCGATTCGAAGAAGAGGGATGACTCGGCTGTCGTCTGCTGCGCCGCGAGTCGATCGCGATCCGCGCGGTCCAATGTCTGTGCAGTCCACCAAACCATGACGGTCATAAGGAGCACTGTCATAACAACCATGAGCAGGAGTCCCTCGCCCGTGCCGTAAAGGCCCGCGCGCACGCCCCCCAGGCGCGCCGCTCCGAGGATGGCCGGCACCCCGATTGCGGCCGGCAGGAGGCGGCGCGCGAGAAGGCCCCCCGCGCCCCGGCTCGTGAACACGGAAGCGATGCCCTCGCGCGGCCTGAGGGCGAGAGCACCCAGGGATAGCGCTGTGAACGCGAGGGCGGCGTTGGGCGCCATCGGGACGTAGGCCGAAACCCGGTAGAGATTGGCCAGGTCGTAGACGTAGGCGAGAATCGCGAAGAAGGCGAGGAAGCCACCTGCGACCGCCAGGATCTGGGCCAGCGTCGTGAGACGGCGCCGGGCGAAAAGGCACAGCGAGGAGCCGAAGAGAGTCAGGCAGAAGGCCGCATTCGGCGCCATTCCATAGGGGTCGGGGGCGGCCTCGAGCCGCTGCGAGAACAAGAAGCGATCGAAGCCCGTCTCGATGCGGAAGACCGAAGAGCCGAGCTTGAGCAGGCCGAAGGTCACCACGAGCACAGTCAGCGTTGTGGCCATGCCTCGCCGCTTCCCCCGGCTGATCAGCGCCAACGCTCCCGCGGCGCAGGCCAGTCCGAGCGCCGTGGCTGGATTCATCGGCACACGCCCCGGAGGGAGCGCGCGGAGGAACTCCACGTCGAAAGCCCAGCCCGCGAGGGCGAGAAGCGCGGCGACTGCCGTCAGTGCGGCGCATATCCGGGCGAGCCGCTCGGACATCGCTCTCCTTCGGCTAGAGATCGGGGAACAGCAGACGATGTTCTTGCAATTGACATGCCGAAGTCGTCCTCGCTTCGACCTTTGTAAGACAGCACTTACATGGATGGCGCGGGAGATCAGGCCTATTCTTCACGCATGCCTCCGTGCCTCGGCGCGATCGCGGTCATCGTCACCTCCTGCGCCAGCGTTCCATCGCCTTTCCCCACGTACGATCTCCTGATCGCCGGTGGCACCGTCTTGGACGGTACCGGTGCGCCCGCCGTCCGCGCTGACGTCGCGATCGCGGGGGACCGGATCATGGCCATGGGCGAGAATCTGGGGCCAGCGCGCGACACGCTCGACGCGACCGGGCTCGTGGTCGCCCCCGGCTTCATCGACATGCTCGGCCATTCCGAGTTCCGCCTCCTCGCCGACGGACGGGCGATCTCCAAGATCACGCAGGGCGTGACGACCGAGACCACGGGCGAGGTGTCGAGCGTCGTTCCAGCCGGCGAGCGGGCGCGCGAGGAGCGACAGGGGGAGATCGCCCCGTGGGGCGTCGAGTACACGTGGGACGACCTCTCCGGATACTTCACCGAGCTCGAGCGGCGCGGCACGGCGATCAACCTGGGAACTTGGGTTGGGCTATCGACCCTTCGCGTGAACGGCGTCGGATGGGAAGATCGGCCCGCGACCGCAGACGAGATGGAGGCGATGAAATCGGCGCTCGAGGGGGCGATGGAGCAGGGCGCCTTTGGCCTCTCGAGCGGCCTCATCTACGCGCCCGGCCGACACGCCACGACCGACGAGATCGTCGAGCTCGCGCGGGTCGCGGCCGCGCACGGTGGGATCTACGCGACCCACATGCGGAGCGAGGGCGACCGGCTGTTCGCGGCGATCGATGAAGCGGTAGCGATCGGTGAGCGCTCGGGCGCTCCCGTGTTGATTCATCACCTCAAGGCGAGCGGTCGAAGGAACTGGGGCAAGATGGCGGACGCGGTCGCGCGGATCGAGGCGGCGCGGGCGCGCGGCGTCGACGTCATGGCGAGCGTCTACCCGTACGTCGCGTCGTCGACGGGGCTCGATCAGGTGCTGCCCGAGTGGGTGACCGAGGGAGGCAGCGAGGCCACGCTGGCCCGGCTCGGGGACCCGGCGCTCCGGGATTCGCTGGAGGCGGAGATGTCGGCCCGCACGCCGTCGGGGGATTGGAACCTCGGCACGAGCGCCGGCGGCCCTTCGGGGATTCAGATCTCGGACATCGTCGCCGACTCGCTCGCCCAGTACGAGGGGATGCGGCTCGACAGGGTCGCCGCCGAGCGTGGCCAATCAGCCGCCGCGGCGGTGATCGACCTGCTGGTCGGGGACTCCCTACGGACCTCCGCGATCTACTTCTCGATGAGCGAGGACGATCTCGATACTGCGCTGCGCCAGCCGTGGGTCATGATCGGCGGAGATGCCGGCGTACGTGCTCTGGACGGCCCGCTCTCGCAAGACACCCCTCATCCACGCGCGTTCGGAACCTTCCCCCGGATTCTCTGCCGCTACGTCCGCGAGCGGGGGATTCTGACCCTCACAGACGCAGTGCGAAAGATGACGTCGCTGGCCGCGACCCGCGCGGGGATCGCCGACCGGGGGAGGATCGCGGCGGGTCTCTATGCCGACATCGTGGCGTTCGATCCGGAGACCGCGTGCGACACGGCGACCTTCGAAGATCCCAAGCGCCTCGCGGTCGGTATCCACCACGTCGTGGTCAACGGCGTTCCCGTCCTCCGCGATGGCGAACCGACCGGCGCGAGACCCGGGCGGGGGATTCGACTCGAAGCGCCCCGGGCTCGCGACTGATTCGACGTTCTACCCCGCACGCACAGGTGTGCTCCACGCACAGAGTTACTCCACGCACAGCGCGTAGCGCGAGAAGTGGAAGACGTCGATCGAGACGGCTCCCTCGTCGG
>JBHEOA010000043.1:0-39118 GCA_046261835.1 Gemmatimonadota bacterium | reverse complement strand
CTCCAGGTCGGAGGCCGTATCGCGCGCAACTTCGCGAACGGCCTCACGATCGGCGGCAATGTCGATTGGGCGGCGGCCAATGACGTCACTCTCGCTCCCTTCGGGGGCTTGAACGCTTCGCTCCTCCTCTATAGCGCCGAGATCGGCTACCGCGTTCCGATCTCGCCGCGCGCGACGTTCTTTGTAAGTGGCGGCGCCGGCGCCGCAGTGCTCGCGATCGACGAGCCGCCGCCGACGGTCGCGCCGTCGAGCACGGGGTTGCTCATCCCTGTCGGAGGCGGAATCAAGATCCACAATCGGGCGATCGCCCCATCATGGGCGCTACGCTTCGACGTTCGGGACAACGTGATCCTGTTGGAGACGACGCAGAGCGCCGCGGAGGAGGTCCAGACGGAGCCGCGCCACAATCTCGAATTCTCGGCCGGCTTGTCGTTTCTCTTCGGAAGAAAGGCACAGATCAGACCGACCGATACCGGGCCGACGGACACCGACCGGGACGGGGTCCTCGATCCTGCGGATTGGTGTCTCAACCCGGCCGGGGTGCAGGTCGATGCACGCGGCTGCCCCGTGGATCGTGACGCGGACGGCGTGCCCAACGAGCGCGATGCATGCATCGAAACCCGGGAGGGTCTCCGCGTGGACGATCGAGGCTGCCCGCTCGAGCCTGGGGTGCCCGCTGAGCCCGAGCGCGAGCCGGAGATTCCCGCGCGGGTCGAAGCCGAGCCCGAGCCCGCGGCTGAGACTCCCGCGCGGGGTGAGCCCGGCGCGCCCCTCGACGGCGATCGTGACGGCGTACCCGACGACCGCGACCTCTGTCGTGGCACACCGGCCGGCATTCGCGTGGATGAGCGGGGCTGCCTGCCCAGGCCGGGGGTTACGCTTCCGGCCCCGGCGCCGGCGAAGCCCGCGCCCGCGGTCCAGCCGCCCGCCGAGAGACGCGTGGAGGAGAAACCGATCGAGGCGGCCTGCGTGGACAATCGGAGCTGGTTCGTCGCCAAGCGGCAGATCGAGTTCGAAAACCGGCGATTCGAATTGGTCGGCTCTCCCGCGACCGTCGACGCACGGTATCTGGCCCGTGCCGGCACTTACGACGGTGTGCCCCTGTTTGCGAGCGTCACTGACAAGGCCCCCTACACGAGCCTCTGGCTACCGCGCTGCGGGGACGGAAGCCTCTACGAGCTCTACATCCAGAGCGGAACCCTTCCCTAGCAAGCCGACCCTGCCCTTAGCCGCATTGTTCGGCCCCGAATAGATTGAATTCGATGGGCTTTAACCTCACCCGCAAGATCATCGCAGAGCACCTCGCCGGAGGCGATCCGTCGAAGCCGGGGAACGACGTCGGGATACGGATCGACCAGGTGCTGACCCCCGACGCGACCGGCGTCTTGTGCTACCTCCAGTTCGAGTCGATGGGTCTCGATCGCGTGCGGGTCGGGCGCGCCGTCGCCTACGCCGATCACGTGGTCTACCACTTCGACCCCAAGAACGCGGCCGACCACCGCTACCTGGCCACTGCCGCGCACAAGTACGGATCGTGGGTATCGCTGCCCGGGAACGGCATCTGCCATCAGGTCCACCAGGAGCGCTTCGCCGTGCCCGGCCAGACCTTGCTCGGCGCCGACTCCCACACGCCGACGCAGGGCGGCCTCGGGATGTTCGCCATCGGCGCCGGCGGCCTCGACGTCACAGTCGCCCTAGGTGGTGGGGCCTATTGGCTACCGATGCCCGAAGTCGTGAACGTGCGGCTCGAGGGTCGGCTCCCCGAGTGGGTCACGGCGAAGGACATCATCCTCGATATGGCGCGGCGCGTTTCCGTCAAGGGTGGGATCGGCAAGGTGTTCGAGTACACCGGCCCCGGTGCCGCTTCGCTCTCACCCTACGAGCGTTGCACGGTCACCAACATGGGGACCGAGATCGGCGCCACGACCTCGGTCTTCGCATCCGACGAGAGGACGCGCGACTATCTGGAACGGTTGGGGCGGCCCGGCGACTTCCGTCTGGTCGAGCCCGACCAAGACGCCGAGTACGACGGCGAGATCGTCATCGACCTGACGTCACTCGAGCCGCTCGTGGCTTGCCCCACCATGCCCGACAACGTCGTTCCGGTACGCGAGGTTGCGGGCACGCCGATCGATCAGGTGATCGTGGGCTCTTGCACCAACGGCGCCTACGAGGATCTTTTGGCGGTGGCGCAGATCCTCCGCGGACGTCGCGTCGACCCGCGCACGAACCTCGTCATCGCACCGTCGTCCAAGCAGGCGCTCGAGATGATCGCGCGCGAAGGGTGGATCGGGGACATCCTGGCGAGCGGGGCCAACCTGAGCGAGTCGACGTGTGGCGCGTGCATCGGGGTCGGTCACGTGCCGGCCCCCGGCCAGCGCTCCCTGCGCTCGTTCAACCGCAACTTTCCGAGCCGCAGCGGCCTCAAGGGCGATCAGGTGTACCTGGCGAGCCCCGAGGTGTGCGCAGTATCTGCGATCCACGGCCAGCTCATCGATCCGCGCGACACCGACATCCCAGCGCCCCGGAAGACTCTTCCTGAACGATTCATCGGGTCGACCGCCGGGCTGGTCCCCCCAGCCGGAGATCCCTCCGAGGCGGAGATCGCTCGCGCCGAGCACATCACGCCGATCCCGCCTTCGCATCCGCCCGCCGACGAGGCGCGCGGCGAGGTTCTGATCAAGCTCGGCGACGACATCACGACCGACGACATCGTGCCGGCGACAGCCGAGATGCTCGCCAACTGGGCCAACATCGATGCGGTGGCGTCGTTCGTCTTCCGCCGGATCGATGCCGAGTTCCACACGCGGGCTTTCGCGAAGGGCGGTGGCTGGATCGTTGGAGGCTCCAACTACGGCCAGGGCTCCTCGCGCGAGCACGCCGCGATGGGGCCGATGTACATGGGCGTCAAGGGAGTGATCGCCAAGTCGTTCGCGCGCATCCACAAGGCGAACCTGGTCAACTTCGGCCTCCTACCGCTGGAGCTCGCTGATCCAGCTGATTACGACCGCATCGAGCCGGAGGACGTGCTCGTCGCCGAGAGCATCCATGCGGGGATCGAGGGCGGCCGGATCACGGTGCGGAACCAAACGCGGGATTTCACCTTCGAGACACGGATCGACCTCACCCCCCGGGAGCAAGCGCTGCTCCGGGCCGGTGGTGTTCTACCGTATACCCGGGAGCACGGCTTCGCGGCATAGGGCTCGCAGGTGACGGTCGAGACTGACCGGGAGCGTAGCCGATACCGATTCGAAGGGAGCGACCCGGGGCCGGAAAACCGACGAACTCTTCGTAGTCGGTGTCGAGAAGATTCTCGAAACGGGCGAAGGCGGTGATGCTGCCCAATCGGCCTCCAACCATCGGGTGAAGGCGGTGACCATGACTGTACGATGCGGCCGCCAGCTCACCTCGCCCTCGATGCCTTCGGAACGGTCGCCATGACGCTCTCCAGCACCACCGAGATGTACTTACGTAAGCGCCCACCCAGCGAAACGCCGGGCGAGGCGGGGAACAAGCTTCTCGGTCTCTTCGGCGTCCCGCGACAGACGGGGA
Source organism: Gemmatimonadota bacterium (assembly GCA_046261835.1). GTDB lineage: Bacteria > Gemmatimonadota > Gemmatimonadetes > JACCXV01 > JAHWKZ01 > JBHEOA01. The sequence goes on along the minus strand of JBHEOA010000043.1, from coordinate 35,566 downwards.
AACGGCTCTCGCTTCTGAGCACCTGGGTCCACTGGATTTACAGCGCAATCTGGGGGATCGTATTCTGGGCGCTCATGGATCCTGACCTCGGCGGACTGCAGCTCGCTGCCGCCGGACCCGTCTTCTTCCTTATCGTCTGGGGAGTGGCGCTTCTCGGCTTGCCGACCCTCGATCTGGCGCCACCCTTCTGGCGATGGGGGAGTAAGGAAGTTGCCATCGATGCGTGGCATCATCTGATCTATGCGGCCGGGACAGTCTCCGGCTGGTGGCTGATCGGCTACGCTTCCTGAAGCAGTGCCCGTACCATGGGGCACTCGATAGGGTACGACGGCTCAAGTCGTCCGCAGCACGCGCCCGGCGAGAGCGCCGGTCGGCTCGCCGTCGCGTATGGCGAGAACTCGATTCACGATCACGTGCGGCAGCCCAACCGGATAGCTATGCGGCGCCTCGAAGGTCGCCGTATCGGCAACGGTCGCGGGATCGAACACGACCAGGTCCGCCGCCTTGCCGCGCTCGATCGTCCCGCGATCGGCGAAGTGCAGGATCTCGGCCGGTAGAGCGCTAGCCTTTCGCACGGCTTCCTCCAGCGTCAGGGCCCGCTCTTCGCGCACGTATTTCCCGAAAATGCGCGGAAACGCGCCGTAGGCTCGCGGATGCGGCACTCCCTCCGAGAACGGGCCGGTGGTGCTTCGCGCGCTGGCGTCGGAACAGTACGCGCCCAGCGGGTGCGCCACGAATCGCTTCACATCGTCCTCGCTCATCCCGTGGCCCACCATCTGAACCTGATTCCGCGACTTCGTGAGGAGCTCGACCGTGACGTCGTAAGGATCGCGACCGATCTCTTCAGCGTAAGAGCCGAGCCGCCGGCCAGCGGCATCTTTGGGCGCGTCGCCGGAAACGGTGGCGATCTGGATCGTGTCCCAGTCGCCCATCATCTCGATCTTCTCATCGACCGCCTGCCGTATGCGGGTCGACTCCGCGGGATCCGCGAGCCGTCCGAGGAAAGCCTCCGTTCCCCCTTCCCGTACACTGGCGGGGAAAAGCGAGGCGAGGCCGGTCGAATAAGCGGTGTACGGGTAAGCATCGAAGCGAATCAACGGGGCACTCCCGGAGGAGGTCGCGGACGCCGCGCGTTCGATCGTCGCCAGGATCTCTTCCGACTCGCCCCAATTACGGCGTCCCTGGGCTTTGATGTGGCTCACGTGCAGCGGCGTCCCAGCGCGCTGCGCGACCTCGATCGCCTCGGCGATCGCCTCCTGGATCTGATCGGCCTCGTTGCGGAGATGCGTGGCGTAAGGGAGTGCCAGCTCCGCGAAGGGCCGAGTGAGAGCGACGAGCTCGGGGTCATCGGCAAAGGCGTTGGGCGTGTATTCGAGCCCGCTCGAGATCCCAGCGGCGCCGCCGGCACGCGCTTCCTCGACCAGCGCGACCATCCGCGCGAGCTCCGCCTCGGTCGCCTGGCGGTCTACGTAGCCGATGACGACCTCGCGCACCGTTCCCGAACCGATCATCGAGACCCAGTTCGTCAGCACCCCGCGCGCCGCGAGCGCGCGAGAGAGATCGTCCCACGTCGCAAAGTCGAGCTCCAGGCCATGGCGTTCCAGGTATTCGCGCCGCCGTGCGTCGCGCATCCGATCGTTGACCGGCAAGACCGACGATCCGTCTTGCCCCACGACCTCGGTCGTCACCCCCTGGCGGACTTTGGAGTCGGCCCGGTTGTCGACGAAGATTCCGAGGTCGGTGTGGCCGTGGATGTCGATGAATCCCGGCGCGACGACGAGTCCCGCCACTTCGAGGACCGCCACCGCCTCGGCGCCCTCGAGCGCGCCGACCTCTACGATCCGGCCGTCCCGTACCCCGACGTCGGCCGGGTATCTGGGCCGGCCGGTGCCGTCGAGGACGACTCCGCCCCGGACCAGGAGATCGAGCGGCGGCCGCGCGAGGGCAGGGCGGCCCGATCGGAGCGCCAGCCCTGCCGCCGCGGCTCCCGCCGCCTGGAGGAAACGCCGTCTGGGAATGGGGCCGAGGGGCACGGCCGGAACGTACCGAGGCCCTGTCTTACGCTGCAAATTTTCCAGGGCCAGCGAGCATCACCGTGACCGTGTTTCCCGAACACGTTACGTTCTCCTGTCGTTATATAGGGTCGTGATGCAGGAGGTGCTGGATATGGCAGACCATCGAGGCTTCCTGGAGACGAGCATCGCCCTCGCTCTGGTGGGCGTCATGTTGCTATCCGGGTGTGGGGACGGCGACGAGGGCGAAGGTCCGGCCGACGCCACTGACACAACGAGTGCCTCGGCCTCCGCCGATCCGAGCGAAGCGGATGACGAGGGGTCCGCCGCCGGCATCGACCGCTGCCCACTCTCCGCCGAACAGGTCAGCGAAGTGCTCGGTCAAGATATGACGGTCGACGAAGCGAGCTGCAGCTTCTACCCAGCGGACGAGAGCGCTATCCTCCCGAACGCCAGCTTCAACGTTCAGCTCTCGCTGGCCTGTAGTGAGGATGGACTATCGGGAATGGATTACGAGCAACCCGTCGGTGGCATCGGTGACGCGGCGTACGTCCAGCGCGGGCGGGCTGACGGAACGTGGTTGTTGGTGTGCGCCGGCGACTCTCCGTTCGAGCTCCGAGTCGACAGCGGGAGCGGCGACGACGCATCACAAGCGGCGGCAGAGGAGTTGGCGCGGCGCGTGCTTGCGGGCCGGTGAGCATCCATATGAGTCGATCCATCTTATTCTTTTTCACGCACGGCATCGCGCTCGGCTTTTTCGCGTGCGGCGGCGCGGACGTGGATCCCAGCGCGCCGCTTCCGACGTACGAGGAACGAGAAGTCCTGTTCGTCGATCCCGATAAGCTCTATTCGTGGATGGAGGCGGGACATAGGGAGGACGTCGTTTTCGTCGACAACCGGTTCCAGTCCGTATTCGAGCAGAGCCACGTCGAAGGCGCCCGTCTCATGCCGACGGATCGGGTCAAGTCCTCCATCGGGACCCTGCCGCTCAACAAATGGCTCATCATGTACTGTACGTGACCCGACGACGGCTTAAGCGTCCGGGCGGCGCAACTCGCGGAAGAAGAAGGGCTCGAGAAGGTAGCGGTGCTGAAGGGCGGACTCGGCGCCTGGCAGCGAGCCGGCTACCCGGTGGCATCGGGCTCGTAGCGGGCTGATGGCCGCCCCGGCGGTCTCGAACCCGGACGTCGAGCTTCCCTCCTACGCCAAAGCGCTCTTCAGCGGCGTCATCAACGACGACCTCGTCTTTCCGTATCCCGCCGATCGCGATCCCGCTTTCGAGGAGTGGCTCGAGGACCTTCGTCGTTTCCTCGAAGCCAAGATCGATGCGGCGACCTTCGATCGCGAAGGCGAGCTCCCCGAAGGCGTGATAGAGGGCCTCGCCGAGCGCGGTGTGTTCGGGGTCTGGGTGCCGCGCGAATACGACGGGCTCGGCTTCTCGCAGTCCCAGTTTGCTCGCGTCATGGGTCTCATTACCGAGCACGACGCGTCCCTCACCGTGACTCTGGGAGGCCATCTCTCGATCGGCATCAAGGGGATCCATCTGTTCGGGAACGAGGAGCAGAAGCGACGCTGGTTGCCGCCGTGTGCGCGTGGTGAGACGTTCGCCTCTTTCGCATTGACCGAGCCCGAGCACGGCTCTGACGTGGTCCACATGGAATCGCGTGCCGAGATCGACGATGGCATGTGGGTCCTCCGGGGACACAAGTACTGGATCGGCAACGCTCATCGGGCGGGTGTCATCACGACCTTCGCCCAGACGCCGGTCGAGCGGAACGGCAAGGCGATGGACCGGATCACCGCCTTCGTCGTCCAGGGAGACGATCAGGGTCTCGAGGTGGGACGACTCTGGACCGACGACAAGCTCGGGATCCGCGCCTCGACCCAGGCCGAGCTCTTCTTCCGAGGGCTACGGCTCGATGTCGACCGCGTCCTCGGCCGTCCCGGCCAGGGGTTCAGCGTAGCCATGCACGTCCTCAACGGGGGGCGGATAGGACTAGCGGCCGGCGCTGTCGGCGGGATGCGGACGGTCCTGCGCGATGCGGCGCTATACGCCGCCAGCCGGCGTCAGTTCGGCCGCCCGATCGCCGAGTTCGACCTCGTGCGCGGCAAGCTCGCCCGGATCCGGCTCGATGCGTGGGTCGCCGAGGCGATGGTGCGGCTCACCGCCGCGCTCATGGACAAGGGCCACGTCGACTACTCCCTCGAGTCGGCGATGTGCAAAGTTTTCGCCTCGGAGGCGGCGTGGCGTGCGGCGGACGACGCGCTTCAGGTGGCGGGCGGCCGTGGCTACATGAACGATCGACCCTTCGAGCGCTATCTGCGCGACGCGCGGATCCTCCGAATCTTCGAAGGCACGAACGAGATCCTGCGGACGTTCATCGCGCTGGCGGGGATGGAGCGGCTGGGCGACTATCTCGAGAACGTGGGCCACGCGATGCGCGAGCCGATCAGGGAGATCGGGGTGCTGAGCGCCTTCGCGTTCCACCGGATACGGGACGTGATCGGGGCGCGGCGGGCGTCGATCGAGGTGGCGGACCCTCTCGTGGGACCGCTACGCTACCTGGAACGGTTCGTCGGAATGCTCCACAACGGGGCGGAGACCTCGATCCGGCGACACAAGGAGCGGGTGATCGAAGAGCAATTCCAGCTCGCGCGTTTGGCGGACATCGCAATCGACTGTTACGCGCTGACAGCGGCGATTTCGCGAGCGCAGTCGGAGATCGAAGCGCACGGCGCACGCGGTGCTCAGGAGGCGATCGACCACGTCCGCCAATTCTCGCGTGAAGCAGGAGCGCGAATCGAGCGTGCCGCGGCATGGATCGAGGAGAACCGCGACGAACGTCTCCGGCGGATCGCTGCACGCGTGGTCGCGGAGACGGAAGAGGGGTGGATGAAAGCGCGGAGTGACGAGTGACGATCCGGCGACCCGATCCGCGCGGGAGCGACCGCGAGCGCGAGCGGGACGAAGAGCCCACCGACGCGGCGGTCTGGATACGCCCGTATTTGGGGATCGACGCGAGCGCTGCCCGTACCCTGGTGGAGCGGGTCCTGGGCGAGTTCAATCTGGCGCTCGACCCCCGTGGAGTGGACCGGGACCTGGACGACATCGAGGATTCGTACCGTCGAAGGGGCGGCGAGTTCTGGGTCGTCGAGGACGCCACCGGGCGGCTGGTCGGAACCTGTGGCGTGTGGCCGGACCCCGTGGACCCGAAGCGATGCGAGCTTCGCAAAATGTATCTCGATCCCTCGCTTCGTGGGCGCGGAATCGGGAGCCAGGTTCTCGAGCTCGCGCTCGACCACGCGCGGACGGCGGGGTTCCGCCGCATGGAGCTCGAGACGAACCACGCCATGGAGACCGCTATCGCGCTCTATCAGCGCGCCGGCTTCGTCGAGCAGAACACCGAGTCGAGCTGCGCGGCCCGGTGCGATCGGATGTTCGGGATGGAGCTGAGGGAGGTGGAGGATGTTCAGAGGGATCTGTAGCGTCGCGATCGTCGTCGTTGGCGCCTGCGCCTCGAGGGGCGATCGCGAGGTCGCCATGGGCCCGCCGCAGGATGGGGTCGCTCAGACCGAGACACGCGACACGCTTCTCGCGGCGATCGAGCGTGAACCCGAGATCCATCTCGCCGAGGGGATCACGCCGGAGGAGATGGGGAACCGGGTCGAGCAGTTCGCCGAGGTGGAGATCGATTTCGATGAGACGCTCCTCGACGAGCACCAGCGGATCGTCGTCAAGAACCTCATTCAGGCATCGGACGTCCTCGATCGGATCTTCCGGCTCCAGGTGTGGCGCGAGAATCTCGATTACGAAGAGCATCTGGCACGGAGGCAAGGACCGGGAATCGAGAGCGCGCGCGAGTACTACGACATCATGGCCGGCCCGTGGGACCGCGTGGAGGAGGACCAGCCGTTCCTGAACGTGGGTCTCAAGCCGCCCGGGGCGGGCTATTACCCCGAGGGCTTGACCCAATCGGAGGTCGAGGCATGGCTCGATGCGCATCCTGGTGACCGTGAATCGTTCACGTCGTACTACACGGTGATCGAGCGACGAGGCGCCGAGCTGGTTGCGGTTCCATACAGCGAGGCGTACAGGAACCGTCTCGAGCCCGCCGCTGCGCTCCTCGAGGGCGCGGCCGAGCACGCCATGAACAGCTCGCTCGCCGACTTCTTGCGCAAGCGCGCGCAAGCCTTCCGAACCAACGAGTACGTCGAGTCGGAGATCGCATGGATGAAGCTCGAGGGGAACGTCGTCGACCCGACGATCGGCCCGTACGAAGTGTACGAGGACGAGCTCATGGGATGGAAGGCGGCGTTCGAGTCGTTCGTGGCGGCCAAGGACCCCGGAGCGAGCGAGCAGCTGGACGTCCTGGTCGACCATCTGCGAGATCTCGAAGCGGCGCTCCCGATCGAGGAGAGGTACAAGAACCTCGACCGGTCGTTCGCTTCTCCGCTCTCGGTGGTCGACCTGATCTATAGCGCGGGGGATGCGCGAAAGGGGATCCAGACGATCGCCTTCAACCTGCCCAACGATCCACTCGTCACCGAGGATCATGGCACCAAGAAGGTGATGCTCCGGAACGTCATCGAGGCCAAGTTCGAAACGATCCTGAGGCCGATCGTCGAGCGCGTGCTGGAGCCCGGGTTGGCGACGGCCGTGGGATCACGCGCTTTCTTCACCGAGGTCGTCATGCACGAGCTCGCGCACGGCTTGGGACCGCGCACGGTGCACGGCACCGACACCGCCTCGTCGGTTGCGCTGGGGCCATCGTATTCGCCCATCGATGAGGCGAAGGCCGACGTGGTGGGGATCTTGTCGCTGGCGGAGCTCGCCGACCGAGAGGTCTATACCCAGGAGTTCCTCCGCGAAGTGTACGCGACCGCCGTCGCCAGCCTCTTCCGATGCGTTCGGTTCGGGACCAGCGAAGCGCACGGCCAGGGATGCGCCGTTGAGCTCCACGCTTTCCTCGACGCGGGCGCGATCACCGTGGGCGAAGACGGGCGCTTCGGGATCGACCTCGCGCGAATCCGTCCGGCCTACGCTGATCTCGCGCGCACGCTCATGACCCTCGAGGCGACGGGCGACCGGGCCGCGGCGGAGGAGCTCCTCGCCTCGAAGGGGGCGCTCCCGCCCGCCGTCGAGGCCGCGATCGGGCGCCTCGGAGACGTGCCGGTCGACATCCGGCCGCGCTACACGGTCCTCGAAAAGATGGAAGGTTGGTAAGACAGTCTCGCTCGGATCGTCGCCTCGGAGATCAGCGTATCAGCAACGTCGCGAGACCGAGGAAGATCCCCATACTGGCCACGTCCGTGGCGGTCGTCAGGAAGATGCTGGACGCGGTCGCCGGATCGGCACCCATTCTCTTGAGGGTCATCGGCACCAGTGCGCCCGACACCCCGCTGATCACACAGCTGAAAGTCATGGCGATTGCGACGATCGCTCCAAGGAGAACAGCGTCGGGATTGCCTTGCGATCGCGCGAAGAAGTACATGCCCGCCCCGGCCGTCAGCCCTACCAGGCAGCCGTTCAACAGCCCGAGCAGAGCCTCCTTGAAAATGAGGACTTTCTCGCGACCGGGCCTCAGCTCTCCGAGCGTCATCCCCCGAAGGGCCACCGCCAGCGCCTGACACCCGGTATTTCCCGACTGCCCGGCCAGCACGGGCAGGAAGACCGCAAGCACGACGATCTCGTCGATCGTGTTCTGGAAGACCCCCACCACACCCGCTGCAACGAATGCCGTCAATAGATTGAGCTGAAGCCACGGATGTCGGAACTTCAAACTCCGCGGCCAGGGGGTCGATAGCCGCTCTTCCTTCTCGACACCGACCATGCTTCCGGCTTGGGCGCTGATCTCGATGGCCTGCGCCTCGAATAACGTCTGCCCACGCACCAGCCCCAGCAATCGGCAATCGGGCTGGCACACCGGATAGACCGGGTAGTGCCGGTTCAACACCGCGCGCATCGCCTCGGTGAGCTTCATGTCGGGCGTCAGGAAGAACGGATCGCGCAGCATGATCTCCTCGAGCCGCTGCGAGCGGTCACCGAGGAGCATCTCGCGCATCACCACGACACCGACCAGCCGTCCGTGGTCGTCGGTCACGAACAGGTACGTGATGACGGCCCGCTTCACGAGCATTCGCAGCTCGTCGATCGCTTCTCCGATGGTCGTTTGGGGATGAAACACCCCAAGGGGGGAATCCATGAGGCTCCCGATCGTGTTCTCCGGATACTCCAGGTTGCGCCGCCAGGTCTCGCCCACCTCCGGACGCGCGGCTTCCAGGACCGCCGCTCGATGCTCCTCGGGCATCGCCTTCAAAACCGACCACCGGATCGCGGCATTCACCTTCTCGAGCGCCGCCGCAACGATCTCTGCGGGATGCTGCCGGAGAAGCTCCACGGCCTCCGTCGGCGCACGGCGCGCGACCTTCTCCGCGAGGTCCTCCGGGGAGGTAATCGGCACGGCTTCTGCTAAGGCATTCATGATTCCTCGCTCTCGGTCGGAGTTCCGCACATCGAATCATCCATCGGTGATTCTCCTTCTTCCGATCGTGTCTGGCGCGTCGGATCCCGAGGCGGTGATGCGCGAGCTTGATGCAAAGTAATATCGCAATCGGAAGCGTTCGCGGCTTCGCTCGAGGCGGGCTTGATCTTGCAGGTCGAAGACGCGCTTCGTAAGGTATAGCATAGCCCGATCCATTCCCCACCCCAAGGAGGACCTCGTGAATCGGGATCTCGGTTGGATTTTCTGCGCCGTACTCGTGTCGCTTGTGGCGCCTGTTGCGGCTCGCGCGCAGACGGGGACGATCCAGGGCCGCGTAGCGGATGAGGCCGGCGCGGCTGTTGTAGGCGCTTTGGTTGCGGTGGAGGGGACCGACTTCGGCGCCGTGACGGACAGTCGTGGGGCGTTCACGATCGAGGAGGTGCCGGCCGGGCCCCAAACCATCCGTGTCCAGGTGCTCGGCTTCGAGAGCGGCACACAGACAGTGACCGTGCCCGCCGGTGGCACCGCGCGGGCGGACCTGACGCTGGCCATGCGCGCGATCACGGTCGAGGTGGTGGAGGTCATCGTCGGATCCCGCGCCCGCCATACCGCGGCCGAGGAGCTCGCCGTCCCGGTCGACGTCTACACGTCCGAGGACATCCAGCTCCAGGGGACGTCCGAGACCGCCGCCGTCCTGGAGGAGCTCTCGCCCTCGGTGAACTTCCCGCGCCAGAGCGTCACCGACGCGACCGATATCGTGCGGCCGTTCACGCTTCGCGGGCTGAGCCCGGACCACACGCTGGTCCTCGTCAACGGAAAGCGCCGTCACCGGACGGCGCTCGTTCACATCTTCGGTGCCGGGATGGGCGCCGGAGCGAGCGGCGTGGACCTGAACGCGCTTCCCGTCAGCGCGATCGAACGGATCGAAGTCCTTCGTGACGGCGCAGCCGCGCAGTACGGTTCCGACGCCATCGCCGGGGTCGTCAACGTCGTGCTCAAGGACGGCGTATTCGATCCTACGTTCGGGGCGAGCGTCGGCCGCTACGCCCCGGGCGACTTCGAGGACGACGGGACGGCGTTCGACGTGAACGGCAGCTGGGGAGTGCCGCTCGGCGACGGTTCCCTTGGGCTCTTTCTCGAGTATCGCGATCGGGACGCGACCAACCGGGCCGGGGCCGATCCCGTCGATCAGATCGTGGAGGGTGACGCCGATGTCGTCGACGACGAGGGAAACGTCATCGAGAAGCGCAACCCCGTGCCCCAGCCCAACCACCATTGGGGCGACGGCAAGCAAGATGACATCCTCGCCTTCGCGAACCTGGCCGTGCCACTCGGCGAGGCGCGCGCGGCTGAGCTCTATGCGTTCGGCGGGTACAGCTTTCGCGAGGGGCAGGGGAACGGGTTCCGGAGGCAGGGAATCGACGACCGCAACTGGCCCGAGATCTATCCGCTGGGCTTCTTGCCGACCTTCGACGCCGACGTCACCGATGGCTCCGGGGCGGCCGGCTTTCGCGGCGAGGCCGCCGGTTGGCGCTACGACTTCGGCGCCAACTTCGGCTACAACGCGTTCGAATACAATTTGACCAACACCCTAAACACGTCGCTCGGGCCGTGCCTCGACGTGCCGTGCGCGCCCGGTCTGGACGGCGTCTTGGGAACCGCCGACGACCCGGGGATTCCTAATCAGACCGATTTTACCGCCGGCGAGCTCAAGCTGAACGAGTTCGTCGTTGGTGGTGACATCACTCGGGTCGTCGACCTCGGCTTCCTGCCCCAACCGTTGAACGTCGCCCTGGGCGCCGCCTTCCGCCGTGAGGGGTACGAGATCGTAGCCGGGGAACGCGCCTCGTGGATTCAGGGTGGCCATCCGAACCGGAACGGCGACCTGGCGCCTCCCGGCTCACAGGTCTTTCCCGGCTTTCAGCCTACGGCCGCGATCGACGAGTCGCGCACGAATTTCGGCGTCTACGGTGACTTCGAGACGAACCTCACGCCCGAGTTCCTCGCCAACGTCGCAGCCCGGTTCGAATCGTACGATGACTTCGGGGAACGGCTGACCGGTAAGCTCGCCCTGCGCTACCAGCCCGACCGCCGTTTCGTCATGCGCGGGGCGGTCAGTACGGGCTTCCGGGCGCCGGCCCTGAGCCAGAACTTCTACAGCTCGACGGTCACCAACTTCCGTCTCGGTGAGGGAGGTGTTCCGGTTCCTTTCGAGGTCGGGATCTTCAGGACCAATTCGACGGCGGCCATGGCTCTGGGCGCCCAATCGCTCGACGAGGAAACCTCTGTCAACGTGAGCGCGGGTTTCGCAGCTACGCCGATCGATGCCCTGACCTTCACCGCCGACGTCTACTTCATCCGGATCGACGATCGGATCATTCTCACCAGCGAGATCGGCGGCGACGAAATCGTGGAGATCTTGCGCAATGCCGGAGTCGAGTCGGTGGAGGCGGCGCGGTTCTTCACCAACGCGATCGACACCGAGACCCGGGGCGTCGACCTGACCGCGACCTACGAGGCCCCAGCCGGTCCCGGCACGTTCACGCTCTCAGGTGGCTTCAACTACACCGACAACGAGGTGGTCGGTGACGTTCGGGTGCCGCCCGAGCTCGAGGGTACGGGTGCTGTCCTCTTCGATCCCTTCCTCGAGGGCGGGTTGATCGCACTCGAGAAGGAGCGGCCGAAATGGCGCGGGACCCTCGAAGGCTACTATGAGACGGCGCGATGGAGCGGGCTCGGCCGCGCCTCGTTCTGGGGACCCTTCACGTCCGTGCTCCTCGGCATCTGCGGCCCTGATTGCGTCCAGGAATACGACGCCGAGGTGCTGCTCGACGCCGAGGTGGGCTACCGGGTCGCCGATCAGGTCCGCGTCGCGATCGGGGCCAAGAACATCTTCGACAACTTCCCCGAGCGGATGATCCCTGACAACAGCTTCGGGATCTTCCTGTTTCCCAGCGCTTCGCCCTTCGGCTTCAACGGGCGATACGTCTACGCGCGGACCGAGATCAGCTTCGGACCTTGAGTGACGTCGGGCTCGATCCGGGCCCATCGACGGATCGGGTCCTCCATGGCCGAAGAATCCGATAGTCCGCCACTGCGGTGACGCTCTCGCGGCGGATGTCGACCAATCGCCGACGGTCAAGTCGTCCCAAGGCATTCTGCACGGCGCGCTTCGAGAGGCCGGTCCCCTCACCGGATCGGTACGTTCCAGCAGATTACCTTCTTCGCCGACGACCTCGAGAAGACCTACCAGGAGCTCAGGGCGAAGGGGGTCGAGTTCTCCCAGGAGCCGCAGACGGCCGATTGGGGCACGGCGGCCATCTTCAAGGATCTCGACGGCAACGTGTTCGTGTTGTCGTCGCGCTAGCGTGTGGGAGCGAGTTTGCGGAGGTTCCCGAGCACCGCGCGCTGGGAATCTCGGCCGTCGACGGCCATCAGGATCGTGTCGTCGCCTGCGACGGTGCCGACGACATCGGGCCACGCGAGCCGGTCGAGCGCGCGGGCCACGGACTGTGCATCGCCGGGAAGCGTGTGCAGGACGACGAGGTTGTCGCCCGCCGGTGCGAACCGCAGCACCCCCTCGGCCACCCATGCCTCGTCGGGATCCGCTTCGGCCGGGGTAGCCGCAGCCGGGCGTCGGTAGATCCCGTTCGCCTTGACGAGCCCGAGCTCGGCGATGTCGCGGCTCAACGTCGACTGGCTGGCTTGCCATCCCTCTTGTGTCAGCGCGGCGGCCAGTTCCTCTTGCGTGTGGATCGAGCGCTCGCCCACGATCTCGAGGATCTTGAGCCGCCGCTGATCACGCATGCTCATTGGAACCTTCCCCCGGGCGATCGCGGCAGCGGCCGACCAGCCAGCCGCGCCATCGCGCCGTCGAAGCGCCGCCGCTCACGCGCTCCCGCGCGGCGGCATGCGGCGAGGCGGTCGTGCAGGAGGTCGAGGCCGGGGTTCCCGGGGCTCCCGAGCGCCGTCCTTCTCGCGAGGATCTCGCGGCTCGCGGGCGGCGGGTACGTAGCGCCCGCGGCGAGCTCCTTCGCCACCGCTCGATAAGCGGCGCGAAACGGCGTTCCCCCTTCGGTCCGGCGCATCACCTCGTCGGTCGCCATCATTCCCTCCAGCGCCGCGCGTGCCTTCGCAGAGTCGACGTCGAGCTCGCTGACCGCACGCGCCATCATCGTTAGCATCGCCTCGCTCCGGTCCAACCCGCGAAATAGGGGCTCCTTGAGGAACTGGAAGTCGCGGTGATAGCCGCCGCTGAGTCCCGCCTTGAGGCGGAGGACCCCCCCGAGATCGCCATCGAGGGCCGCGGCGCGGGCGCGCGACAGCTCGAACACGTCCGGATTGCGTTTCTGCGGCATTAGGCTCGATCCCGTTGCGAGCGCGCGCGGCAGCACGAGGAAGCCGTACTCCTCGGCGCCGTACAGGATTGCGTCGGCCGCGAGCCGAGAAACCTCGTGCCCCAGCTGGGCGCACCAGTGGAGCGCGGCCGTCTCGAGCTTCCCGCGGCTATTCTGCGCCGCGGGCGCCGTCGTAACCAGGGCGCCGAAACCCAGCGCTTTGGCGGCAGCATGGCGGTCGAGCGGGAGCGGAAGGCCGTGGCCCGCGCCCGTTCCAAGCGGCGAGCGGTCGACCTGCGCCCAGAGCGCGGGAAATCCCTCGAGCGTGTCGACCAGTCCCTCGGCGTATCCGGCTGCCCAGAGTCCCGCGGTCGTGGGCATCGCCCGTCGAAGGTGGGTGTAGCCCGGCCATACGACGCGGCGATGCCGTGCGGCGAATTCGAGGAGCGCCCGCGCGAGATCGGCGGCCCTCGCGTGGACCTCCAGCAGTCGGTCCTTGAGGTACAGGCGCAGGTCGAGCGCGATCTGCTCGTTGCGCGAACGGCCGGTGTGAAGCCGCTGGCCCGCCGCGCGATCGCGGCGCGTGAGCCAGCGCTCGACCGCGGTATGGACGTCTTCGTCCTCGAGGCCGATCGCGAGTTCGCCAGACCGGGCCGCGCGGAGCGCCGCGCGCAGCCGGGATGTGAGCGATCGCGCCTCGCGCTCGGTCAGCATGCCCGAAGCACGGAGTTCCACCACCTGGCCCAGCGACCCCAGGATGTCCCACGCGATGAGTCGCGCGTCCCAGGCCCGATCCTCATCTGCGGTGTACGTCAGGACCTGGGGGTCGAGCGCCGTTCCGGTCCCCCAAAGCGGAGCGGTTTCTCCGGCTCGGGCCGTCGTGGACGCTCGGGAGCGAGGCGCTGCTCCGCGGCGTCGGCGCTCGCGGTCGCGGCTCACGCCGCGCCTCGCGGCTCCGCCTGGCCACGCGGCTCCGTCTCGCCCCGCGGCTCTTCCTCGCCCAGATATTCGGCCGCGAGCGCGGCGTAAAAACGGCGCGCCTCCGTCACCTCGGCCAGATCCACGCACTCGTCGGGCGTGTGAGAGCGCGCGCTCGTCCCCGGTCCGCACTTGATCGCGTCGGCGTGACGCAGGAAGACCCAGTCGCATGAGGTCGGGCTGCCGTACTCGCGCGCGGCCGGCCTGACGAGACGCGCGGCTTCGAGGATGCGGGACCGCTCAGGCGTCTCACACGGCACGAGCCGCTCGCTCACGACCTCGACCCGCGACCGGACCGCGCCGCGCACGAGCTCGATCAGCTCGGCATGCGCCCACTCGGGCGTCGAGCGGACGTCGAGCGCTGCGCGCGCCACCGGCGGCGTCACGTTGCGCCCGACCCCCGCCTCCAGCATGGTCGGCGTGATCGTGACCTCGCCGAGAAGCGCGTGGGGCCGCCCGCGCGCGAGTCCATCGAGCGCGAGGATGTCGCGCGCCAGGACCTCGATCGCGTTGACGTAGGGCCCCGCGTCCGCGCGGCCGGCGTGCCGCTGCTCGCCCTCGGCGACCAGGTCGAGGCGCAGAAGACCCCGCTGGGCGATCGCCAGGTCGAGGTTGGTCGGCTCGCCCACGATCGCGGCATCGATCGGCGCGCCGCTGGCGCTCTCCACCCGTTGGACCAGCCGTGGCATCGTCGTCTCGCGCGTCTCCTCGCTGAGGCCTAGGAGAACGAGGAGCCGTCCGACCGCCGGACCGCCGCGTTCGGCCAGGTCGCGCGCGGCGAGGACCATCGCCGCGACCGACGCCTTGGCGTCGCCCGACCCGCGGCCGTAGAGGCGGCCGTCCTCGATCTCCGGCGCGTAGGGGTCGCGGATCCAGCCTTCCCCCGGCGGCACGGTGTCGACGTGCGTCGCCAGGGCCAGCGTGGGACCCGGCGAGCGGCCCGACACCTCGATCATGATCCCGGCATCGTCGCGCTCCACTCCGAGCCCCCAAGCGCATGCGGTCTCGGTCAGAAAGCCCGCGATCTCGTCCTCGTCTCCGCTCAGCGAGGGGATTGCGACCAGGTCGGAGAGGAGGCGGATCTCGGGCGCGGCGGGATCGATCACGAAGACGCGTCGTCGGCGGGGACCGCAAAGCTCTCCTGGGCCGCCTGCGCCTCGGCCTCCGCGCTCTCCTTGCGCGCGACGATCATCGTGCCGCACCCTGCGCCGGTGAATACCTCGTACAGGATCGAGTCGGGGGCTCGCCCGTCGATGATGTGCGTCCGCTCGACGCCGCGCATCGCGGCGCGGATGCACGCCTCGACCTTGGGTCGCATGCCGCCCATGAGCGACCCACTCGCCATGAGCGAGCGCAGGTCGTCCGGATCGGCGAAGGAGACCAGGGTCGACGGATCGTGGACATCGCGAAGGACGCCAGGCGCGCCCGTCAGGAAGAGGAGCTTGTGAGCGCGGAGGGCGATCGCCAGCGCCTCGGCCACGGTGTCGGCGTTCACGTTGTAGACGGTCCCGTCGGCGTCGCCGGCGAGCGACGCCACGACGGGGACGAAGCGACCGTCGAGGAGGGTGACGAGGATCCGGGGGTGGTCGGGCGCCCATGCTCCCACTCGATCACGACGCTGGTGGGAGCTGGCGCATCGGGTGGAGGGTCGAGAATCTCCGGGGGAGGCGAGGACCACGGGTCGTGGGTCCATCCGCCTCCAGAGGTCGTTCCCCACAGGCCGCGGTTCACCGAGGCGCGATCGGCGCCCGCTGGTAGCGGCAGGCCGCGCGATTCCAGAAAGCGGCTCGCCCGCTCACGCGTCACGCCTTCATCGCGGATTGGGGTGACGATCTCGAAGTCGGGAGCGAGCGCGCGGAAGGCGACGTCGAAGCGGATCTGGTCGTTGCCGGCGCCGGTCGAGCCGTGGCCACCGTGCATAACGAATAATTATTCACGTCTCCTGGGAGAAGTCAAGCGTAAGCGGAGTGACGGAGAACCGGCGGAGGAAGGGTATACGCTTGCGGTGAGAGCCATGCCATCGAATACTGGACTCAGGGAGGGACGATGAAAGCCAAGGAGCTGATGACCGACGCACCCGGAGCCTGCAGCCAAGACGACGACATCGAGCAGGCACTGGCGATTATGGATTCGCAGGAATGCGGCGCCGTGCCGATCGTCGACGGCCAGAACAGAATCGTCGGCATCGTGACCGATCGGGACATCCTCTTCGGCGCGCGCAAGAAGGGGGGAAACCTCTCCGGGCTCACCGTCGAGTTCTGCATGACGAAAGCCCCGGTTACGGTGCGCGAAGACGAAAGCGCTGAAGATGTGATCCGCACGATGACCCGCGAGCGTGTGCGGCGCATTCCGGTCGTCGATCGCGACGGCAAGCTTCGTGGCATCATCGCCCAGGCGGACGTTGCCACGCGCGTGGAGGATGACACCCTGGTCGCCAAGTACTTGCGCGAGATCTCGGCTGCCCCGGCCGATGAGCCGGCTCCGGAGAGGTAATCAGTTTGAGATGGGTGCTGGTCCTTGGGCTCGTGGCTCTCGTCGCCTGCGCCCGGGGAGACAACGAGGTCGGTTCGGTCGGCGGGCGTGACACCGTAGGTGACGGTGATCTCGCCCTGCCCCCTTCGGGCGGTGCGCCGATCCCCAGAGCTGGGGGCGCCGCGCCCGACACGGTGAGCGCCGAGGACGCGGCCCCCTACGACACGACCGAGACAGTCGGACCGGGCCCGCCCCCGCGTCTCGACGTTGGCGCGATCGTCAACGTCTATCGCCGCAACTACCAGGAGCTGATCTCCGAGTTCGGATCGGAGGTCCGCAACGACGTCGATTCGAAGCTCGTCGAGGATGCCAAGCGCATGACCGCCCTCGAGCACGGCTTCGTCGATCTGGGGGCATGGAACGACATGGTCTCCGAGCTTTCGCCTTCCCAACGGGCCGAGCTCGCCGAGCGCATCGCGGCCACCAACCGCGATCTCGCGCGCGAGCTCCACACCGGCCCGCGGCTGCCCAGCGGCTGAGGTGACCGCCGCGCCCGCCGGGGCCGGCGCGACGTTGCCCCCGCGCGCCGGTGGGGCGGACGTGGGCGCCGCCGGCCGGCTGCGCACCTGGGGGCGCTTCGTCCGCTTCGAGCACACCCTGTTCTCGCTTCCGCTTCTGTTCGCCGGGCTCTTTCTGGGGGCAGGCCGCCTCGATGTGGCGCCGCGGCTACTCGTCCTCGTCCTCGTCGCCGGCGCGGGCGCGCGGACGGCCGCGCTCGCCCTCAATCGCATCATCGACCGGCGCATCGATGCCGCCAACCCTCGCACTCGTTCACGCGAGCTTCCGAGCGGCGCCATGTCGCTCGGCGAGGCGTGGGCGCTGGCCGCCGCGGGCTCGGCCGCCTACGCGATCGCCGCCTGGCTCATCGCACCGCTCTGTCTCTTGCTGGCGCCGATCCCGCTCGCCGTCTTCGTCGCTTACCCATACCTCAAGCGCGTGACGCCGTGGTGTCACCTGGGCGTGGGGCTCGGCCTCACCATGGCGCCTTTGGGGGGTTGGTTCGCCGCGCGACTCGCGTTCGACGACGTCGGCCCGGTCCTTTTGCTCGCGAGCTTCACGCTCCTCTGGGTCGCGGGGTTCGACATGATCTACGCGACGCTCGACGAGGCACACGATCGCGAAGCGAGGATCCACTCGCTCCCGGCGCGTTACGGCCGGCGGACCGCGCTCCGGATCGCGCGCGCCATGCACGTTGTCGCGTGGCTGTCACTAGCGGCGCTGGTGGCGTGGCGGCTCGCGTGGCCGTTCGCGGTCGCACCCCTTCTCCTGGTCGCTGCGCTCCTCGCCTTGGAGCACCGCCGGGCCGACGACATCGACCTCGCCTTCTTTCGCGTCAACGTGTGGGTCGGCTTCGCGGCGCTAGCGACGGTGATCGCCGGGCTTTGGTGACGAGGGAATCGTTGGCGCAGCGGTCACCCCGATCTACCTTGGAACCGATGCGCACGGTGATCGGAATCTCAGGCGCTTCGGGCGCGGTCTTCGGGGTCGAGCTCCTCAAGCGCTGTCCGGGTGAGACGTACGTGGTCCTCTCACGTTGGGGCCAGCACGTCCTCAAGGAGGAGACCGGCCTGGGACGCGCCGACGTCGCCCGACTTGCCACCCGTCTCTTCGCCGACACCGACCTTTCGGGGCCCCTGGCCTCGGGATCCAACGCCTGGGATGCGATGGTGGTCTTGCCGTGCACGACTTCCACGATCGGCAAGATCTCGAGCGGGATCGCCGACTCGCTCCTCTCCAGGGCGGCGGCCGTCACTCTAAAGGAGGGCCGGCGGCTCGTTCTCTGCCCCCGCGAGACTCCGCTCGCGGCGGTCACGCTCCGCCAGATGGCCGATCTCGCGCGCGACGGCGTCACGATCATGCCGGTCTCGCCCGGATGGTACGGTCGTCCCGAGACGGTCGACGATCTGGTCCAAGATTTCGTCGGACGTGTGCTTCAGGTTCTAGGAGTGGAACAGCCCAGCGGCTGGCGCGCTTCCGAGCTGGAAGGCACACCTCAGAATCAATCGTCGTCCTCTTCGACCTCGATCACGTAGGCGGCCCTTCGATTGCTCGCCCCCATAGGCCCGGCTACGTTGCCGGCCCGTGGCCTTTCCGGACCTTCAGTCCTTCCTTCGTCACTGCGAGGCGAAAGGCGACCTGGCTCGCGTCCGGGTCGAGGTGGATCCCCGGCTCGAGATCACCGAGATCGTGACTCGCGTCGTGCGCGCGGTGGGACCGGCGCTGTGGTTCGAGCGCGTCAAGGGCTCGCGCTTTCCGGTTGTCGCCAACGTGCTCGGAGCGGAGCGGCGCATCGCCTGGGCGCTCGGCCGCGAACCGGCTCGAATCGGCGAAGAGCTCCTGGCCGTCGCCGAGGAGCTCATGCCCCCCTCCCCCCGCGCGGCCTGGCGGTCGCGGAAGACCCTCTTCGCTGCGCGCCACTTCCGCGCCGTCCGATCGCGGCGGCGCGCGCCCTGGGACGCGTCCGAGGAAACGGGGCTCGACCAGCTTCCGATCACGACCTCGTGGCCCGAGGACGGCGGCCCCTTCATCACCTTTCCGCTCGTCCTGACGGCGCATCCCGAGACAGGCGCGCGCAACCTCGGGATCTACCGGATGCACGTCTACGATGCGAGGCGGACCGGGATGCATTGGCAGATCATGAAGGGGGGCGGCTACCACTACGCCGCCGCCGAGGCTCGTGGCGAGCCGCTACCGGTGGCGGTCGCCATCGGCGCCGACCCGGTCACGCTCCTCGCTTCGGTGGCGCCGCTCCCGGAGGGTGTGGACGAGCTCGCCTTCGCGGGGTTCCTGCGCGGCCGGCCCACCGAGCTCGCGCGCTGCCAGGCGATCGACGCCTGGGCGCCGCGGTCGGCGGAGTTCGTTCTCGAGGGGATCGTGCCGGCGTTCGAGCGCGAAGACGAGGGCCCCTTCGGCGACCACTTCGGCCACTACTCCCACGCCGCGCCGTTTCCCGTCTTCCACGTACGCCGGATCGCTCACCGCGAGGGGGCGGTCTTTCCTACCGCCGTGGTCGGCAAGCCGCCTCAGGAGGACAAGGCGATGGGCGAGGCGGTCGCGGCGATCGCCGGACCGCTCATCCGGCTCATCCAGCCCGAGGTGCGCGCCCTGAGCGCACGGTTCGAGGCGGGCTTTCACAACCTGCTCGTCGTCGCCGTGCGCGAGCGGTACCGGAAGGAGGGCGTCAAGTGCGCACTGGCGCTCCTCGGCCAGGGGCAACTCGCGCTGACCAAGGTCGCGATCGTGGTCGACGCCGACGTGGCGGCCGACGACATGTTTCAGGTGGTCGCCGCCTTCCGGCGCCATTGGTCAGCGGCCGACGACGCGGTCCTGATCCCGGGTGTGCCCCAGGACACGCTCGACTTCACATCGTTCAAGATGAATCTGGGCTCGAAGCTGATCCTCGACTGCACGCGCGGCGCGGGCGGGATCGCGGGCGACCTGCCACCCGTGCCCGACCTCGAGGACGCCGGCCTCGCCGAGCTTCCTGGAGGTCCCGAGGCGCCGTTCATGGCACCCGAAGAGCAGGATTCACGCGTCGAGTCGTGGTGCGTCGCGGGTGACGTGGATCCGCTTCGTGCTCCGATCCTGATCGCGCGCGTCCGCGAGCGCGACGGCCGGGCCGGCCGCGCCGTCGCCGAGGCGCTCGCGCGGAGCCCGCGTCTCGGTCGAGTCAAGCTGGTGGCGGTCGTCTCCGACGACGTGCCGCTCGACGATCGGATCCTCCGCTTGTGGGGGATCTTCACCCGATTCGACGCCGCCCGCGACGTCGTCTTCAGCGAGGCGCGGCTGGACGGGGCATGGCCGCGCTACGCCGGCCGAATGGCGATCGATGCGACGTGGAAGCCCGGCTACCCGAACCCGATCGAGATGGACCCTTCCGTCATCCGCCTCGTCGATCGCCGCTGGCCCGAGTACGAGATACCCTCACCGCCCGGATGAGCGGTGAAGGTCATCCGTCGAACGGCGGACACCCTGCTGTCCGGATAGCTGTGGGGAGAGTTCTTCATCGAAAGGGAGGTCCCACGATGGAAGTTCGGACGCGGCACGAGCCCGAGAACGAGCGCTTCGTGATCGATACCGACTCGGGCAAAGCGACGCTCGAGTACCGCCATGCTGGCGCCAAAACGCTGGATTACCGCAGCACCTTCGTGCCCCATGAGGATCGAAATAGGGGAATCGGGGAGCGGATCGTCCTCGACGCGCTCGACTGGGCGCGGGCCAACGACTACTCGGTGATCCCGAGCTGTCCCTTCGTCACGACAGTGGTCAAGCGGCACTCGGGGTACCGGGACCTTATCGTCCAGGAAACGTAGCGATGGGAACAAAAACCTATCATGGAAGCTGTGCCTGCGGAAAAGTTCGATTCGAGGTGCGGCTCGATCTCGCGGAAGGCACGTTCAAGTGCAACTGCACGATGTGCACGAAAACACGTTTGTGGGGAGCTGCCGTGAAACCCGATGCCTTCCAACTGCTGTCTGGCAAAGGTGAGCTTACGAAGCACCCGGGCGGCGTCGATCACTTTTTCTGCAAGCATTGCGGCGTCAAACCGTTCGGCCGGGGCGAGGCTCCGGATCTCGGAGGGC
The DNA here is from genome assembly GCA_046261835.1 of Gemmatimonadota bacterium. Lineage (GTDB taxonomy): Bacteria > Gemmatimonadota > Gemmatimonadetes > JACCXV01 > JAHWKZ01 > JBHEOA01. The sequence goes on along the minus strand of JBHEOA010000043.1, from coordinate 14,642 downwards.
CGTTCATCGCGATCAATCTCGGCGCGCTCGACGATCTCGATCCGAAGGAATGGGCTCAGGCGCCGGTACAGTACATGGACGGACGAAACGACAATTGGGCCGAAGAGCCCGCATTCACCGGGCATATGTAGCCCTTGTCGTAGTCGGGTTTTGCGACGGCGGGCTAGGCGACTGGAGTCTTGCGCCGCAGGATGATCTCGCGCCCCGTCAGATAAAGCACCACGATCAGCACCGCGAACGGGATCAGCGAAAGCGCGTTGGCCAGGGGACCGTTGTAGAGCGGGTTGGCGCCGAGCATGAACTCCCGAACGCGCGTGTCGAAGTCCGTCAGCACGCCGGCCATGAACGCGATCACGATGCCGGCGATCGCCCCACCCGCGATGTAGCCTGAGGCCATCAACACGCCGGGACTCCGGTCGCCCAGCGCGGCGAGCTGCTCTTCGGTGAGCCGGCGGTGCGCCAGGCGTCGGCGCATCTGGCTGTCGACCATCCACCGCACCAGCCCGCCGATGAAGATCGGAGCGGAGGTCGATAGGGGTAGGTAGACACCTACGGCGAAGACCAGGGAGTTGATGCCGGCCATCTCGAGCACGATCGCGATCATGACGCCGAGCAGAACCAGCGCCCAGGGCAGCTCCTGGCTCAAGATCCCCTTGATGATGTACGAGACGAGCACCGCCTTGGGCGCGTCGAACTTGTTGACCCGCGATCCGTCGGGCCGCATCGGGTGGACGCCGTTGATCCCCGGGTCGACGAGGTAGACCGGCACACCCCGCTCGTCGACCAAGTAGCGTCCCGGCGGACCGCCCTCGGTATCGGTTTTGTGCCACACGCGGTACGTCCGGTCGTCCGTGCCGGCCTGCACACCCTGGATCCGTTCCTCCCGCGTCAATCGGGAGGGGTCGGTCCGGAGCGTCTCCGGGAAGTTCTCGACACGGCGGTAAGCGACGGCTCCTGATTCGGTGACGAGATAGGTCCCCGCCGGCAGCGCTCCGACCTCCGGGCCGCGTGGCTCCGCCCGGACCTCGAGCACGCGGTACTGCCCGGCCCGGGGCGGCGCGATGGGCTCGACGTATCGCTGGAGACCGCCGGCGACGCCGGGGGCGATTGGGGCCGCGCCCTCGACCTGTTCGAATGTGACGCGCGGGACGTAGACCGTTGCCGCGTCGTTGAGCCGCAGGAGGATCGAGCCCAGGAGCAGTGCCGAAGCGAGCGCTCCGATGATGATCGCGATCTGCTGGTTGCTCGGCGTGGCACCAACGAGAAAGCCGGTCTTGAGGTCCTGGGACGTCGTGCCTCCATTGGCTGAGGCGACGCACACGATCCCGCCGACGGAGAGCGCGGTGACGAAGAACACGGCCTCCACCCAGCCGAGGAACAGGAAGATGAGGCAGGTGAGGATGAGGGTGGCGTAGGTCATCCCCGAGATCGGGTTCGATGTCGATCCGACCTCGCCTGTCAGCCGCGACGACACGGTGACGAACAGAAAGCCGAACAGGATGATGAGGATCGCGCCTCCAAGGTTCATTTGGAGCGGGGGAGCGACGATGATCAGTCCGATCAGGACAAGGATGCCGATTCCTACCCACGTGAGCGGGAGGTCCCGCTCGGTGCGCCGCACCGAAACCTCGCTAGCGGCCCGCGCGCCAGCGCCGTAGTCGCGAACGCTCTCGCGGATCCCGTGCCAGATCATCGGCCCCGATCGCAGGAGGCTGATGATCCCGCCGGCCGCGACCGCGCCCGCTCCGATGTAGAGCACGTAAGCGCCGCGGATCTCGCCGGGACCCATCTCCGCGATCGGGACCCCGCCGGGCGGCACGACCTCGGCGATCCCCTGGCCGAAGAACTTGATCGCGGGGATCAGTACCAGATACGCGAGCACGCCACCGGCGCACATCGTGGCCGCGATTCGAGGCCCGATGATGTAGCCCACACCGAGGAGCTCAGGCGAGATCTCGGCTGACACCGATCCGGCCCGGAACGGCGCGCCGAAGACCTTCTCGGGGATGTCCTTCCACGCCTTGAAGGCGACCATCGCCGTCTTGTAGGCGAGCCCGATAGCGAAGCCGGTGAAGATCGTGCGCGCACCGGAGAAAACGGCCTGCTCAGCGACCTCGCCCACCACCGGAGTTTCCTCCGCATAGCGGGCCGCCAGCGCGCGTTCCTCGTCCGATGCGGCGGCCTTGAGAACCTCGGCGCAGGCGGTCCCTTCGGGGTACTTGAGCCGGCCGTGCTGCTGGACGATGAGCGCCCGCCTGAGCGGGATCATCATCAAGATGCCCAGGAGGCCTCCGAGCACGGCGACGAGCATGACACGCGTCAGCTCGAGGTCGAACCCGAGGATGATGATCGCAGGCATCGTCACGCCGACCCCGAAGGCGATCGATTCGCCCGCCGAACCGCCCGTCTGGACGATGTTGTTCTCGAGGATCGAGGCGTCCCGCACGCCGACCTTGGAGAAGAGCCGGAAAAGGGCGATCGAGATGACCGCGACCGGGATCGAGGCGCTGACCGTGAGCCCGACCTTGAGCACCAGGTACAGCGACGAGGCCCCGAATACGATACCCAGGAGCGCTCCCACGATGATCGCGCGCGGGGTCAGCTCGGGGAGAGACGCCTCCGGGGGGATGAATGGGCGGTGCGGTACGCGCCGCGGCTCGTCGGCCAGCTCGACGACATCGGGAAACTGTTGCGGGGCTTCGGATGCCACGACAGCTCCTCGCGGACGGTGGCGGACGGCTGGAAGGCGCCCGCATCGTAACGAGTTACCGCGAGGACTTCAAGAAGGGCCTGTTTGCTCAGGCCCCCGCGGGGGGCGAAGTTCGGGATATGCCGCCGGTCGAAATGCTTTCTCGCCAGCCCAACTCCCCGGACGCGGTTGCGCCGCCGAAGGTCGCCTTCCGCGACCGTGAGCTCGAGCGCGTGTGGGACAGGATCCTTTCCGGGGAGCGGCTGGGGCTTCCCGACGGACTCGCCTGCCTGGAGACGTGGGACTTGGCCGCCCTCGGCGCCATGGCAGACCACGCGGCACGCCGGCTCCACGGCGACAAGGTCTACTTCACGCTCAACCGCCAGCTCAACCCTACCAACATCTGTGTCCTCGACTGCGTCTTCTGCGACTTCGCCGCGCGGCCGAAGAATGACCCCAAGGGTTACGAGCTGGACTGGGACCAGATCCTGGCCCACGTCACCGACGACATCCGCGAGATCCACATCGTGGGCGGCCTCCATCACAAGTGGCCGTACGAGAAATACGTTGAGATCGTGCGCCGGATCCGTGAGAAGTCTCCGACGATCACGATCAAGGCGTGGACTGCCGTCGAGATCGACTTCTTCGCCAAGATCGGCAAGCGCTCGATCGAGCGCGTGCTCGAGGAGATGGTGGAGGCGGGTCTCGATGCCCTGCCCGGCGGGGGTGCCGAGGTCTTCAGCGAGCGCGTGCGACAAGCGCTCTTCAAGCACAAGATCGGTGAGCGCGAGTGGTTCCAGGTCCATGACACCGCCCACCGGATGGGGATCCCGACCAACTGCACCCTCCTCTACGGCCACATCGAGACCTACGAGGAGAGGGTCGATCACGTGCTCAAGCTGCGCGATCAGCAGGACCGGACCGGGGGCTTTCTCGCCTTCATCCCGCTCGAGTACCAGCTCGGGACGACGAAGATCGTCGATCGGCAGGCGTCGGCGATCGAGGACCTGAGGACGATCGCGATGAGCCGCCTCGTCTTCGACAACATCCCGCACGTCAAATCGTACTGGGTGATGCTGGGCGAGCAGACGGCCGAGATCGCGCTCAACTTCGGCGCCACCGACCTCGACGGGACGATCGGCAGGGAGCTCATCGCCCATATGGCGCTCGCCGAGAGCGCCGCCGGCCACGCGCGCGAGGAGCTCGTCCGCATGATCCGTGCGGCCGGGAAGATTCCGGTCGAGCGCGACGCCCTCTATCGAGAGATTGACGCGAGGTGAAGCGCGACCTGTTGTAGGCTAGCCGACTTGGCGGAGGGGTGACCGGTGATCCGAAAACTCGCTTAGTGGATCAGTACCATGGTTGTTTCGGTGATGCTGCTGATGGCTCTCACCTATCTGACCGGCAGTGAGCAAGCGGTCTCCGGTGCAGGCGCGGGCTTCGCACTGACCATGGCGTCCATTGCAGCGTACGCGGTCGGGGACGGCGTCCAGGTGTGGGGCATGGCGCTGGCGCTCCTGGCCCTACTCATCGTCTCCTACGTGACCAGGCCTGCGAGCCGCCGATTTGACCCGATAGCCAATCAACTCGCGAAACACTAGAACAAGTCGACGCCCAGCCCCCGGGCCATCGCGGTCGCCGCCAGCACCATCGCCACCAGGAGCAGCGCCTGGATTGTGCTGATCGTGGCGAAGCTCCGAGCGCGACTCGTATCGATGGATGCGCCACGCCTCCGCGCCCTGCGCCAACGGATGAGGGCCATCATAGGGCTGATCTCGAGCAGCAGTATGAGGACGAAGAGCGCCATCTTGATGATGAACGAATCGCTCGCCAGGTAATACGCCGTTCCCTTCCCGAGGCCGCCGAACGCGCGGGCGAGCCCGGTCAGGATCCACAGGAGGGCGGCCATTCCCCACATCGAGTCGGCGTAGAAGAGCCGGTCGAGCCCGCGGTCGTCTAGAGGGCCGAGAAAAGCCCGGCGACGTCCCCATATGGCGCCGAGGCCGATCCCCAGAGCGACAAGGTGCAGTGCCGCGAAGATCCATTGTATCGTCATCGGAACCTCCTGATTTCTTCGAGCTCTTCGATCGTACGCGGCCAGTCGTCCTTGAGGAGGCGGCTCAGCGCGCGGTCAGCGAGGACGCGGCCTTCGGTCTGACAGCGCGGACAGTAATTCGTCTCCCGCTCGGCGTAAACGATCCGCTGGATCGGCGTCCCACACACCGGACACGGCTCGCGGTACTTACCGTGGACCGCCATCCGCGGATGGAAGGCCGACACCTTGGCGGGGAACCCCTCGCCGGTCTCTTCCAGCCGGATCGCGATCCAGTCGGCCAGCACCTCGCGTGTAGCGCGCCATAACCGCTCGACCTCTTCGCCGGTCAGGCGATCGCTCATCTCGAGTGGCGAGAGGCGGGCGCGATGGAGGATCTCGTCGGCGTAAGCGCCGCCGATCCCACTGAAAGCGCGAGGGTCGGTGAGCGTGCGCTTGAGCGTGTGGCGCTCACGCTGGAGTGATGCGCGAAACGCCTCCAACGACGCCTCGAGCGGCTTCACGCCTCCGGCATCGAATTCCGCCAGCGCCTCTTCGCCACGTACCAGATGGATCGACGCTCGCCGTTTGGCGCCCTCCTCCGTCATGAGGAGCGAGCCGGTCGAGAAGTCGAATGCGGCGATCCCGCGCTTTGCGGGCACCTGGGCGGGCTGTTCGAACCAGCTGAGCCGCCCCGCGATCATGAGATGCAGGGCCAGGAAGAGATCGTCCCCGAGCTCGACGACGATCCGCTTGCCGAGCCGGCGAAGGCGCGTGACCCGGCGGCCCACCGCAGCCGTGAGCGGGGGATCGTAGGTCTTGAGGGAAGCGACCGAACGGAGGCGCACAGCTTCGATCGTCGCGCCCATGACGCGGGGCTCGAGCGCCTTCAGGTAAGCGTGGACTTCCGGCAGCTCCGGCACGACCGCAATCTACCGAGGGCTCGTCCAGGTCTCGACATGCCGTGTCCATCACGGAACGCTGCAGATATACTGCCGATCATGAGCGGGGCACCTGATAACGCGACCGGCGGAATAGACGTAGTCCTGTGAAGGTTGCGCGGATCCCCTACCTCAACGCCGAGCCGTTCTACCTCGGCTGGGGCGAGGATCCGCCGTTCGAGGTCGTCGAGATGGTGCCGCGCGAGCTCGGCCGCAAGGCGCGGAGTGGATTGATCGACGCTGGACTCATGGCCGTCGCCGACTGGTTCGAGGTCGACGATGAGTTCGTACCGGTCTCACCCTTCATGGGGGTCGCCGCTCGCGAGCAGGTGCAGTCGGTGATCCTTTTCGCCCACGATCCACCGCGACGCCTCGCCCGCAAGCGCATCGGAGTGACAGACGAGAGCTCGACTTCGCGCCGGCTCCTCGAGCTTCTCGCGCGCGCTCGCTGGAAGATCGACGGCGTGACCTGGGTGCCAGAGTCGGAAATCGTGGGCGACCCCCGCGAAACGGTCGATGCGATGCTCCTGATCGGCGACCGGGCGCTCGAGCTGGCGATGGACCCCGACCACGGCGGATGGGAGAAGGCAATCGACCTGGCCGCCGAGTGGTGGTCCTGGCAGGCGCTTCCATTCGTATTCGCTGTGTGGACCGTCCGGGCGGCACTCCCCCGCCGCGACCGCGAGCGATTTTCTGGATTCCTGTCGGGATCCCTGGCGCTGGGAAGCGAGCGTCTGGCCGAGATCGCCGCCGACTACGCGGGCCTGACGGCCGACCCCGACGCGCTCAGGACGTACCTCGAAAACCTGGTCTATCGGCTCGGCCCCGCGGAGCAGGAGGGCCTTCAGCGTTTCCGCGACCTATTGGCCGATTTCGACATCCAGGAGTACGGCGCCGAGCGCGTCTGACCGCGAAACCGGCCTCAACGAGCCGCTTTTTCGCCCCATACCTCTTCGAGGCGTCGGGCGCGGCCGCAATTCCACTTGTACAACTTGTAACGGATCGGATTCTTCTCATGGTAGTCCTGATGGTACCCCTCGGCGGAGTAGAACGTCTGCGCCGGCAGGATCGGAGTCACGACCTCGAATCTGCGAGCGCGCTCGATCTCCAGCTTGGAGGTCTCGGCAAGACGCCTTTGCTCATCGTTGCGGTAGAAGATCGCCGACCGGTAGGAAGATCCGCGATCGCAGAACTGTCCACCGGCATCAGTCGGGTCGATGTTGCGCCAGAAGACATCGAGGAGCTGCCGGTACGAGACAACATCGGGATCGTAGATGACCTGCACGGACTCGAGATGTCCCGACCCTCCCATCGAGACCTGTTCGTAGGTCGGGTTCGGCAGGCGCCCACCCGTGTACCCCGACGTCGTCGACACCACTCCCCGGACGTGGTCGAAGGCCTCCTCGACGCACCAGAAGCAGCCGCCGGCGAAGGTGGCGACCGCGTGATCCTGGCGCCCGACAAGGGGCAGGCGCTCATCGGCCCGTGCCGCGCCCAGCACGGCGATCACGGCCAGGGCGACCCACAGCTTCAGGTTCACGATCCTCGGAACAAGTCCCGGTAGCGGCCGTATCCCTCGGCTTCCAGCTGCTCGAGCGGTACGAACCTGAGCGCCGCCGAATTCATGCAATAGCGCTTGCCGGTCGGTGGAGGGCCGTCATCGAAGACGTGACCGAGATGGCTATCGGCGCCTTTCGAGCGAACCTCGGTTCGCGGGAGGATCAGCTTGTAGTCCTGGCTTAGGACGATGTTGCCGGGCTCGAGCGGGCGCGTGAAGCTCGGCCATCCGGTCCCCGAGTCGTACTTGTCGGTCGAGCTGAAGAGCGGCTCTCCGCTCACCACGTCCACGTAGATCCCGGGTTTCTTGTTATCCCAATAGGCGTTGCGGAAGGGCGGCTCGGTGCCATCCTCCTGGGTGACGTGGTATTGCATCGGTGTGAGGCGCTCGCGTAAGGCGCCCTCGGTCGGCTTCCGGTCGCCGGCTTGCGCCGACTCGGGGGATGTCTGCGCGCAGGCCGTTCCGGCCACGGGACCAAACGCGACAACCACGATCGCGACGAGCCCGCTCAGGGTAGGGGACAGGATTCGCAGCACGAGGGATCATACTCGCCGCCGCCGGCGGAAGATCCACACCAGGATGAAACCGGCGATGAATCCTCCGACGTGAGCGGCGTAGGCGACCCCGCCCGTCTCTTCGGTCTGGGCCAGCTGGCCGAGGCCATTGATGAACTGGAATACGATCCACATTCCGATGACGGCGATCGCCGGCAGGTACGCAATGGTGCGGAGCAGGAGAACCGCCACCTTACGACCGGGGAACATGATCAGGTAGGCGCCAAGCACACCCGAAATCGCTCCGCTCGCGCCGAGCGAGGGGATCGTGCTGTCGGGATCGATCGCGATCTGGGCTGCCGATGCCGCTATCCCGCACAGGAGGTAGAACACGAGGTAGCGGATGCGTCCCATCGCATCCTCGACGTTGTCGCCGAAGATCCACAGGAACAGCATGTTGCCGATCAGGTGGAGCCACCCGCCGTGCATGAACATCGCGCTGAAGAGAGTGGCCCAGAAGGGGAAGGGCTGGGCCGGAGGCAGGTCGGTCCCCGCCGAGTACTCGGCGGGAATGACGGCCCACCGGTAAAAGAACCCCTCGATCTGGGCGCCCTGGGAAAGCTCCACCAGGAACACCGCGACATTGATCGCGATGAGGGCGACGTTGACGATCGGGAAGCGGAGCCGCCCGGTGTTGTCGTCCCATAGTGGAAGGACCATAGCGCCTCAATGCTAAAGCCGGCCCGGTGCGCCGCAAGAGGGAATTAACGGGGCTGCGAGGGGTACTATGACGAGGACAGCCCCACCGCGAAGGAGGCGTTCATGAAATCAGCACTCATTCCGCTCACTTCACTATTTCTCGCGTCGTGCGCCAGCGGGCCTACTCCACCCCTCGGCCCGATCGATCTCCCCCGCGACCTCGATCCCAACGAGCAAGTCGTGATCGAGGCGGGAAACGAGTTCGCTTTCGACCTCTTCGGCGCGCTGGCCCGTAGCCAGCCCGACTCCAACGTTTTCGTTTCGCCCATCAGCGTCTGCATGGCGCTGGGGATGGCGGTCAACGGGGCGGAGGGTGAGACCTATCAGCAGATGGTCGAGACACTCGGCCTCTCCACGCTGACGCTCGATCAGATCAACTCTTCGTACCAGGGCTTGATCGATCTCTTGCTGGACCTCGATCCGAGCGTTGAGACGAACGTCGCCAACTCGGTGTGGATCAGGCAGGACTTCCGGGTCGAGGACACGTTTCTCGAGGTCAATCGCCGATACTTCGACGCTACGGCGCAAACCCTCGACTTCGAAAGTCCCAACGCGCCACCGACGATCAATGACTGGGTTAGGCGGGAAACCCGGGGTCGAATCCCGGCGATCATCGACCGAATTCCCGACCACTACGTCATGTTCTTGATCAACGCGGTGTACTTCAAGGGTCAATGGACGGAACCCTTCGATCCTGAAGCGACGCGTGAGGAGGCTTTCCATCTCCGCGAGGGCTCGACGCGGACGGTTCGGATGATGAGGCACACCGAGGGACGATTCCCCTTCGCGGCTACGCCCGACTATATGGCGGTCGAGCTTCCGTACGGCGGAGAGGCCTTCGCGATGACGATCGTGGTTCCGCGTGAAGGAATGAATCTCGAGGAGGTCGTCGCAACGATGGACGCCGCTGCCTGGCGCGATCTCGTGAGCCGGCTCGAAATCGATCGGGTTGGGGTGGCGCTTCCCCGGTTTCGGCTCGAATACGAGAAGAAACTGAACGACGTTCTGAAATCGCTCGGGATGGAGCTGCCTTTCGATGGGGGCTCCGCCGACTTCTCGAAGATCCATCGGGAGCTGGGACGCGACCTCTACATCGACGAAGTCAAGCACAAGACGTTCGTCGAGGTCGACGAGGAGGGAACCGAAGCCGCCGGGGCGACGAGTGTAGGGATCGGGATCGTATCCATGCCGCCGCAGGTCGTGGCGGACCGGCCATTTCTCTTCGCGATCCGCGAGCGGTTGACGGGGACGATCCTCTTCATCGGCCAGTTCGTGTCGCCACAGGAGCCGTAGGGACCGACGTCGGATCGCGATTCGGCGCGCGCCGGCGCCGTTAGACCCCGAGGATCTCGCGCGCTCGTTCGCCCCCCCTTCGGAGCGGCGCCCAGGACTCGGCCAGATCGTTTTCCCGCAGCCAGGCGACCTTGGTTCGGCGACCGATCCTCCGCGCGTGATCGAGATCGCCCCAGCCCTCGAGGATCGGCTCGCCGGGCGCGCCGCGACCCTCGACCGCTTCGCGCGATAGGTCGACCAGGGCGAGGTTGATCCCGATCTGCGCGCGCCCTTCCTTCAGCCGCTGTCTCAAGCCTGGCGCGACCCGGAGGTCCCGGTCGATCCAGTTGCGGACGTGTCCGCGGGTCTCGATCAGCTTGAGCGCGGTGATCGGCCTCACGACCCGCGGAATGCCGTCGGTCGGGTCGCCGGACAGCGCGAGGAAGTCGGCCACGTACGCGGGGCTGACTCCCAGGATCTTCTTGACGTCGGACCATCGAACGTCTCCCCGCACGCGGCCGCGCATGCGGACCGAGCTCGAGAGGAGTTGGAAGAAGTCCTTGTCGTCGGAGATGATGACGATCGGCTCGCGGCCCCTGAATCGGTGGACCAGCGCCGCCAGGACTTCGTCGGATTCGAGCCCCTCGGCCCGCAACTGGACCGCGCCGAGAGCGGCCAGGACTTCGATCATCGTCTCGTAGTCCTTTCGCCCGGCGAGATCCCAGATCTCCGGACGGTTCGCCTGATAGGCCGGCCACAGCTCGCTCTTCCACAGCCGTTCGGAATTCCAGCAAAGCAGGTAGGGTTCGCCTGACGCCGCGACCAGGGCCCGCACCATGCGCGGGATCTGGAAGGTCAAGGGCCACTGCACCTTGCCCTTGAGGACGTGGTACCCGGCGAAGGCGATCATTCCGCCGTCGATAATGAGCATGGCGCGCAATCTACCGCGTGTGGACGAGCTCGCCGGCCGCCACGAGATTGGGCTTTCATGCTCGAACGAATCCGCATCAAGGTCGAGGCCGGCGAGCGGCTGACGGCAGCTGAGGGCGAGTGGCTGCTCGCCGAGGCGCCGCTCACGGAGCTCGGGTTCCTCGCCAACGCCGAGCGGTTCCGGCGCCATCCGGCGCGCGAAGTCACCTATGTCATCGACTCGAATCCCAACTACACCAACGTCTGCGACGTCGACTGCGTGTTCTGCGCTTTCTACCGCCACGCCGACGCGTCCGACGCGTACACGCTTTCTGTCGAGCAGGTGATGGAGAAGGTCGCCTGGGCGGCCGAGCAAGGAGCGACGACCGTCCTCCTCCAGGGCGGGGTCAACGATGCCATTCCTTATGATTACTACCCGACGGTCGTCCGTGAGACCGTGGCTCGCTTCCCCCACGTGACGCCTCATTTCTGGAGCGCGGTCGAGATCCAGCGGATGGCGGTGGTTGCGGGAAAGCCGCTCCAGGAGGTCCTCGAGGAGCTGTGGGACGCGGGCCAGCGCACCATTCCCGGCGGCGGTGCCGAGATCCTCGCCCCGCGCGTCCGGAAGAAGCTCGGCATCCGGAAGGGCGGTCCCGATGCGTGGCTAGAGGTTCACGAGGTGGCGCACCGCATCGGATTCATGACGACCGCCACGATGATGTACGGCTCGATCGAGACGCCGGCCGAGGTGATCGAGCACCTCGGTAGCGTGCGCGCGCTTCAGGATCGCTCGCTTGCCCTCGAGGAGGCGACGCGGGCGCACCGGCCCGGCTCGTTCACCGCCTTCATCCCGTGGTCGTTCAAGCCCCGTAACACGCCGCTCGAGAAGGTCAAGCCCCAGCCGGAAGGTCCGGCGAAATATCTGCGAATGATCGCCGTCGGGCGGCTCTACCTCGACAATGTCGACCACATCCAGGCGTCGTGGTTCAGCGAGGGAAAGAAGACGGGCCAGGTCGCGCTCCACTGGGGCGCCGACGACTTCGGAGGGACGCTGTTCGAGGAGTCGGTCCATGCCGAGGCGGCCTACGTCGCGACCACGTCAGTCGAGGAGATCCGCACGCTGATCCGCGAGGCGGGCTTCACCCCGGTTCAGCGGACGACGCTCTACGAACGGCTCCCCGAGACGCCGCTCGACGCGATCGCCGTTCGCCCATCGCGACGCCCCGGCCAGCTCGATCCTCACGCGCTCCCCGTCCTCCGCTGACGCCGAGCCGGCGGCTTGCCTCAACTGCGGGGCGCGGCTAGGGGGCCCCTACTGCTCCCAGTGCGGCCAGCCGGCCGAAGACATCCGCAAGCCGTTCAGACGGATCGCGGCCGAGCTGTCGAGCGACGCGTTCTCGTTCGACACGCGCCTCTTCCGTACGCTCGGGCCTCTGTTCCTGCGACCGGGGTTCCTGACGACCGAGTACCTGGCCGGTCGCCGGGAACCGTACGTACCGCCGCTACGGATCTACGTCTTCGCGAGCGTCGTCTTCTTCGGGCTGGTGGCGCTGTTTGGCACCGTTGATGCAGGTCCAGATCGGCGGCGCCAATCCCACGGTCGAGAGCCGCGCGACGGAGATGGTCAAGAGAGTCCTGGGCGGTCCCTTCATCGAAGAGCAGCCGGCTCCCGTCCGGGGGATGGGGTTATTCCTGCCGGTCATTCTTTTCGTCTACCCGATTCTCGCCTTGCGGCGCGTGTACCGCGTCACCTGGAGGGGAACGATCGTTCGCGCGATCGGGGTCGCTCTCCTCTACCTCGTGGCCTTTGCCCTCTCCGCCGCCTCGCTGGTTCTGGTCGCGTATTGGCTGGCATGAGTGTGCTGGTGGCTCAGCGCGCTGCGCGGCGGGTATCATCCCCGTCCGTTCCCAAACTCGATGCGAGGGAGACCGTTGATGATCGACGTGATGATGCGCTTGCGGGTCAAGGATTATCCCCATTGGAAGAAGGTCTTCGACAAAGCCGAGACATTTCGACGCGAGCGCGGTGAGGCCGCGTTCGAGCTCTACCAAGCGGCCCACGACTCGGGCGACCTCGTGCTTCTCTTCCGGTGGGACGAGATGGGTGTCGCCCGCGACTTCTTCGACGCCGCTGAGACGCGCAGGCTGTGGGACCAGGGAGGGATCTTGGGCGATCCCGAGGTCACATTCCTCAAGCTCGTCGATCGGGGAGAGGCGTTCGGCCGGAAGCATTGATGCTTCACGTCACCAATGGCGACGTCGCCGTAACGCGAATCCGGCAAGCAGCGATCGAAGGCCAAGTCCTTCCCTGGCAGGATGTCCTCCACGACGGGCCGGTGCCCTCGGGGCTCGACGACGACGCCCTGCGCGAGACGCGAGCCCGATTCATCGCCGGCGAGTTCTGGGCAGATCTAGACACGGCGCGATCCGAGCTCGCCGCGCGCGATGCCGCGCTGGCAGCGGCGAAGGATCCCGTCGTCCTGTGGTTCGAGCACGACCTCTACGATCAGCTCCAGTTGCTGCAGGTGCTCGACCGCCTGGCCGATCGCGCGGCCGCGGGGCTCGTGGTCGAGATGGTCGATCCGCCGACCTACCTGGGGATGCTGGATCCCGACTTCTTCCGTGGCCTCTTCGATCTCCGTGACGAGGTGCCGCCCGAAGCGTTCCAGCTGGGGCGCACCGCCTGGGCCGCTTTCCGCTCGCCGGAGCCCGCGCAGATCGAGGAGTTACTGGAGCGGGACACGAGCATCCTTCCGAACCTCGATCCGGCGTTGCGGCGCCTTCTCGAGGAATTCCCGGCGGTGGACAATGGTCTTTCTCGCACAGAAGGTCAGACGCTGGAGGCTGTGGTCGGTGGGGCGCGGACCGTGCGCGAGGCGTACCACGCGGCGCACCACGCCCGTGAGGAAGCCGTATTTCTGGGCGATGCGGGATTCGTGTCGGTGCTCCGGCGGCTCGTCGAGGCATACGAGCCACTCGTCGTCCGCATCGACGGCGGCTCGTTCGAGTCGGTCGGCTTCGACGACGACCGAGCTGCTCGTCGACATAGGGATGTGTTGGACTTCGAGCTGGAGCTGACTCCAGCGGGTCGCTTGGTGCTGGACGGCTTGGCGGACCACGTCGCGCTGAACGGCGTCGATCGATGGCTGGGAGGCGTCCATCTCAAGGGCCGTGAGGCAGCCTGGCGCTGGGACCCCGCCGGCGGCCGGATCGTCCCGAGCTAGATCACCTCGATCTCCGGAACCGCAGGCAGGAAGCCCGCTCGGGCGCCGCGCTCGAAGAGCGTCATCAGAGCCCGCCGCCCCTCCTGGCCCATGTCGAGCGTGTAATCGTTGACGTACATCCGAACGAAGGTGCGCGAGCGTTCGCGGTCGAGCCCGCGGCCGAACTGCATGGCGTACGCGATCGCCCCATCCTCGTGCTCGAAGCCGTAGCGGATCGAGTCGGCCAGCCCGCGCGCGATCTCGGAGGCGAGCTCGCGGCCGAGATCCTTGCGGACGACGTCGAGGCCCAGGGGGAGCGGAAGCTGGGTGTCCTCGAGCCACATCTCGCCCAGGTCCGCGAGCCGGACGAGACCGTGCTCCGCGAACGTCAATTGGCTCTCGTGGATGACGAGCCCGGCGTCGACTTCGCCGCGCGCCACGGCGTCGGGGATTCGATCGAAGGGGACGGTGACCGCCTCGAAGGGAGGCAGGTAGAGCCGGGCTACGAGATAAGCGGTCGTCAGGCGCCCCGGGATCGCCACGCGACGGCCGGCGAGCTCCTCGAGCGAGAGCGCGCCAGAGGGGCGCGCCACCACGATCGGCCCGTACCCCCGCCCCATCGAGGCGCCGCAGTGCATGATCCAGTAGCGGTCGGCGACCTCGGGGTAGGCGTGCGCGCTGATCGCCGTGACCTCGATCGCCCCCTCGATCGCGAGGTCGTTGAGCGTCTGGATGTCCTCGAGGACGTGCTCGATCGCGTAGTCGCGGATCCTGACCGCGCCTTG